>NZ_JVHE01000110.1:0-37438 GCF_001072925.1 Streptococcus pseudopneumoniae
TAATATCGAGTAGTTTTGTGATAAAATGTAATTGTTCCATATGATTCTTTCTAATGATGGTTTAGTCGCTTTTCATTATAGATCTTATGGGACTTTTTTTCTACACAAAATAGGCTCCATAATATCTATAGGGGATTTACCCACTACAAATATTATAGAGCCCATAAAGATGAAATCCTATTTCTGTTGCGACAGCTTGTTTACCTCTGACATGCACTCTGCGCACGCCAAAAACACTCTTTAATCTACCAAAACGGGTTCAACATCAATTTTCCGTTTGGCATAGATCGAGAGCCTTCTTCACTATGTAATGTTTGCTTAAGGAGTTCCTTAAAGTAATTCCAAGTTGGATTATAATGGATTTGTTTCTGATTCCCACTATCTATTTTAGCCAACTGTTCTAACTCAGGAGTATCTTGAACTTTATCCGCCTCATAAATCTTGAAATCACGTTGAAAATCATACTTATCGGTTTGACTAGAGTAGTTCTTAAAGGAATAAACTATGCCATCGGGCTTTATAAACTGGTCCGTGTCCTCAAGATATTCCCAGTTCATTGGGTTATCTGTGCTCGTTTAGTACTTTTTAGTCAATTTTGATTAGGTTGTTGGCATGTTTACTGGAGTGGAAGTTATTAATCGTTTTATAGCTAACATAGGTATCTTGCCTCAATCATTTCATAGGAATGACTTCTTCGTTCATTTGAACGATTTTACGTCCAGAGAACACTTGACGAGCATAAGCGAACAGGGTCATCTTCATGAGCATGGCTGGATGAAAGGCAGGGAGGCCAGTGTAGGAGGTCTCTTCCAATAGAACTTGACTAGGAATACTGTCCACATAGAGGCTAATCATTCTCGTTCGTGAATTAGTGGAATATCGTAGGCAAGATTCATTTCCAAACTTAACTGAGTTTTTGGTGGTTTTAGTAGTGGTTCAACTTGATTCCTACTATTCTTGATGGTGTGAATTTGCTTATAATGTATTCCAGTTAACCACGAAAGCTTTGGATTTTATAAAATTAACACAGGTTAAAAAACAAATTAATGTGTGTTAATTTTTTCTTGACTTAAATTTTTTTAATTGATATACTATTTTTCAGAGAGCTAACAATTATATATAAATGTACTACTCTATTTCCTAGATGATACTTCATAAAACTTTTTATAACAAAGGCTAGCAAAGTTAAAGTTTTCTATCTTTAGGAAGTTAAATAAATATGTAAGGAATTAAAATGAAAAAAAGTACAGTATTGTCATTAACCACAGCTGCAGTTATTTTAGCAGCATATGTACCTAACGAGGTAGTCTTAGCAGAAACATCTAGTTCTGAAGATGCTGTAACTATCTCTGATAAAGAAAAAGTAGCAGTAGATAAGGAAACAGAAAATAAAGAGAAACATGAAGATATTCATAATGCTATAGAAACTTTAAAGCATACTGAAGAGAAGAAAACAACAATTATTGAGGAAAAAGAAGTTGTTAGTAAAAATCCTGTGATAGACAATAACACTAGCAATGAAGAAGCAAAAATCAAAGAAGAAAATTCCAATCAATCCCAAGGAGATCATGCGGACTCATTTGTAAATAAAAACACAGAAAATCTCAATAAAGAAGATAAAGTTGTATATATTGCCGAATTTAAAGATAAAGAATCTGGTGAAAAAGCAATCAAGGAATTAGCCAATCTTAAGGATACAAAAGTTTTATATACTTATGATACCGTTTTTAACGGTAGTGCTATTGAAACAATCAAATCTAATCTGGACAAAATTAAACTAATAGAAGGTATCTCATCGGTTGAACGATCACAAAAAGTCCAGCCCATGATGAATCATGCTAGAAAGGAAATTGGAGTTGAAGAGGCAATTGATTACCTAAAGTCTATCAATGCTCCATTTGGTAAAAATTTTGATGGTAGAGGTATGGTCATTTCAAATATCGATACCGGGACAGATTATAGGCATAAGGCCATGAGGATTGATGATGATGCTAAAGGCTCAATGAGATTTAAAAAAGAAGACTTAAAAGGTACTGATAAAAAATTCTGGTTGAGTGATAAAATCCCTCATGCGTTCAATTATTATAATGGTGGTAAAATCACTGTAGAAAAAGCTGATGATGGAAGCGATTATTTTGATCCACATGGGATGCATATTGCCGGGATTCTTGCGGGAAATGATACTGAAAAAGATATCAAAAACTTTAACGGAATAGATGGAATTGCTCCTAATGCACAGATATTCTCTTATAAAATGTACTCTGACGCAGGATCTGGCTTCGCAGGAGATGAAACAATGTTTCATGCTATTGAAGATTCCATCAAACACAATGTCGATGTTGTTTCAGTATCATCTGGCTTTACAGGAACAGGTCTTGTAGGTGAGAAATATTGGGAAGCTATTAGAGCGTTAAGAAAAGCAGGCATTCCAATGGTTGTAGCTACGGGTAACTATGCGACTTCTGCTTCAAGTTCGTCTTGGGATTTAGTAGCAAATAATAATCTGAAAATGACAGATACTGGAAATGTAACACGAACTGCAGCACATGAAGATGCGATAGCAGTCGCATCTGCTAAAAATCAAACAGTTGAGTTTGATAAAGTTAACATAGGTGGAGAAAGTTTTAAATACAGAAATATAGGGGCCTTTTTCGATAAAAATAAAATTATGACAAATGAAGACGGTTCAAAAGCTCCTAGTAAATTAAACTTTGTATATATAGGCAAGGGTCAAGACCAAGATTTGATAGGATTGGATCTTAAGGGCAAAATTGCAGTAATGGATCGAATTTATACCAAGGATTTAAAAGATGCTTTTAAAAGAGCAACGGATAAGGGCGCACGCGCCATTATGGTTGTAAATACTGTCAATTACTACAACAGAGATAATTGGACAGAGCTTCCAGCCATGGGATATGAAGCGGATGAAGGGACTAAAAATCAAGTATTTTCAATTTCAGGAGATGATGGTGTAAAGCTATGGAACATGATTAATCCTGATAAAAAAACTGAGGTTAAAAGGAATAATAAGGAAGATTTTAAAGATAAATTGGAGCAATACTATCCAATTGATATGGAAAGCTATAATTCCAATAAACCGAATGTAGGTGATGAAAAAGAAATTGACTTTAAGTTTGCATCTGACACAGACAAAGAACTGTATAAAGAAGATATCATAGTACCAGCAGGATCCACATCTTGGGGGCCAAGAATAGATTTACTTTTAAAACCTGATGTTTCAGCACCAGGTAAAAATATTAAATCTACTCTCAATGTCATTAATGGGAAATCAACTTATGGCTATATGTCAGGGACTAGTATGGCAACTCCAATCGTGGCGGCTTCTACTGTTTTGATTAGGCCCAAGTTAAAGGAAATGCTTGAAAGACCTGTCTTGAAAAATCTTAAGGGAGATGACAAAATAGACCTTACAAGTCTTACAAAAATAGCCCTACAAAATACTGCACGGCCTATGATGGATGCGACTTCTTGGAAAGAAAAAAGTCAATACTTTGCATCACCTAGACAACAGGGAGCAGGGCTAATTAATGTTGCCAATGCTTTGAGAAATGAAGTTGTAGCGACTTTCAAAAACACAGATTCTAAAGGTTTGGTAAACTCTTATGGTTCTATTTCTCTTAAAGAAATAAAAGGAGATAAAAAATACTTTACAATTAAGCTTCACAATACATCAAACAGACCTTTAACCTTTAAAGTTTCAGCATCAGCGGTAACTACAGATGCTCTAACTGATAGACTAAAACTGGATGAAACATACAAAGATGAAAAATCTCCAGATGGGAAGCAAATTGTTCCAGAAATTCACCCAGAGAAAGTAAAAGATGCAAATATTACATTTGAGCATGACACTTTCACTATAGGCCCAAATTCTAGCTTTGATTTAAATGCGGTTATAAACGTTGGAGAGGCTAAAAATAAAAATAAATTTGTAGAATCATTTATTCATTTTGAGTCAGTGGAAGAAATGGAAGCTTTAAACTCCAATGGTAAGAAAACAAATTTCCAACCTTCTTTATCGATGCCTCTAATGGGATTTGCTGGGGATTGGAATAAAGAACCAATCCTTGATAAATGGGCCTGGGAAGAAGGTTCAAAATCAAAAACAATGGAAGGTTATGATGATGATGGTAAACCAAAAATTCCAGGAACCTTAAATAAGGGAATTGGTGGAGAACATGGTATAGATAAATTTAATCCAGCAGGAGTTATCCAAAATAGAAAAGATAAAAATACAACATCCCTAGATCAAAATCCAGAATTATTTGCTTTCAATAACGAAGGGATCAACGCACCATCATCAAGTGGTTCTAATATTGCTAAAATTTATCCTTTAGATTCAAATGGAAATCCTCAAGATGCTCAACTTGAGAGAGGATTAACACCTTCTCCACTTGTATTAAGAAGTGCAGAAGAAGGATTGATTTCAATAGTAAATACAAATAAAGAGGGAGAAAATCAAATCGACTTAAAAGTCATTTCGAGAGAACACTTTATTAAAGGAATTTTAAACTCTAAAAGAAATGATGCAAAGGGAATCAAATCTTCTAAGCTAAAAGTTTGGGGTGACTTGAAATGGGATGGACTCATCTATAACCCTAGAGGTAGAGAAGAAAATGCACCAGAAAGCAAGGATACCAAAGATCCTGCTACTAAGATAAGAGGTCAATTTGAACCGATTGCAGAAGGTCAATATTTCTATAAATTTAAATATAGATTAACTAAAGATTATCCATGGCAGGTTTCCTATATTCCTGTAAAAATTGATAACACCGCCCCTAAGATTGTTTCGGTTGATTTTTCAAATCCTGAAAAAATTAAGTTGATTACGAAGGATACTTATCATAAGGTAAAAGATCAGTATAAGAATGAAACGCTATTTGCAAGAGATCAGAAAGAACATCCTGAAAAATTTGACGAGATTGCAAACGAAGTTTGGTATGCTGGCGCCGCTCTTGTTAATGAAGATGGAGAGGTTGAGAAAAATCTTGAAGTAACTTATGCAGGTGAGGGTCAAGGAAGAAATAGGAAGCTTGACAAAGATGGAAATACCATTTATGAAATTAATGGTGCAGGAGATTTAAGAGGAAAAATCATTGAAGTCATTGCATTAGATGGTTCTAGCAATTTCACAAAGATTCATAGAATTAAATTTGCTGATCATGCTGATGAAAAGGGGATGATTTCCTATTATCTAGTAGATCCTGATCAGGATTCATCTAAATACCAAAAACTTGGCGAGATTGCCGAATCTAAATTTAAAAATTTAGAAAATAGAAAAGAGGATAGTCTTAAAAAAGATACAACTGAAGTAGAACATCATCAAGACAATGAAGAATCTATCGAAGAAAAATCTAGCTTGACTATTCATAAAACTATTTCAACAATTAGAGATTTTGAAAGCAAAGACTTAAAGAAACTCATTAAAAAGAAATTTAGAGAAGTTGATGACTTTACAAGTGAAACTGGTAAGAGAATAGAGGAATACGATTATAAATACGATGATGAGGGGAATATCATTGCTTATGACGATGGTAGTGCCTTACAATATGAAACTGAAAAACTTGATGAAATCAAATCAAAAATTTATGGTGTTCTAAGCCCATCTAAAGATGGACACTTTGAAATTCTTGGAAAGATAAGTAATGTTTCTAAAAATGCCAAGGTATATTATGGCAATAACTATAAATCGATAGAAATCAAAACAACCAAGTATGATTCACATTCAAAAACGATGACATTTGATTTATACGCTAATATTAATGATATTGTGGATGGATTAGCTTTTGCAGGAGATATGAGATTCTTTGTTAAAGATGATGGTCAGATAAAAGCTGAAACTAAAATTAGAATGCCTGAAAAAAATAAGGGAACTAAAGCAGAATATCCCTATGCATCAAGTTATGGGAATGTAATAGAATTAGGAGAAGGAGATCTTTCAAAGAATAAACCAAATAATTTAATTGAAATGGAATCTGGTAAAATTTATTCTGATTCAGAAAAACAACAATATCTATTAAAGGATAACATCATTCTAAGAAAAGGCTATGCACTAAAAGTGACTACCTATAATCCTGGAAAAACGGATATGTTAGAAGGGAATGGAGTCTATAGCAAGGAAGATATAGCAAAAATCCAAAAGGCTAATCCTAATCTAAGAGTCTTATCAGAAAAAATAATTTATGCTGATAGTAGAAATGTTGAAGATGGAAGAAGTACTCAATCAGTATTAATGTCGGCTTTGGACGGCTTTAACATTGTAAGATATCAAGTGTTTACCTTTAAAATGAACGATAAAGGGGAAGCAATCGATAAAGATGGAAATCTTGTGACAGATTCTTCTAAACTTGTATTATTTGGTAAGGATGGTAAAGAGTACACAGGAGAGGATAAGTCCAATGTAGAAGCTATAAAAGAAGATGGCTCTACGTTATTTATTGATGCAAAACCAGTAAATCTTTCAATGGACAAGAACTACTTTAATCCATCTAAATCTAATAAAATTTATGTACGAAATCCAGAATTTTATTTAAGAGGTAAGATTTCTGATAAGGGTGGTTTTAACTGGGAGTTGAGAGTTAATGAATCGGTTGTAGATAATTATTTAATCTACGGAGATTTACACATTGATAACACTAGAGATTTTAACATTAAGCTTAATGTTAAAGACGGTGACATCATGGACTGGGGGATGAAAGACTATAAAGCAAACGGATTTCCAGATAAGGTAACAGATATGGATGGAAATGTTTATCTTCAAACTGGCTATAGCGATTTGAATGCGAAAGCGGTTGGAGTACACTATCAATTTTTATATGATAATGTAAAACCTGAAGTAAGCATTGATCCTAAGGGAAATACTAGTATCGAATATGCTAACGGAAAATCTGTAGTCTTTAACATCAATGATAAAAGAAATAATGGATTCGATGGTGAGATTCAAGAACAACATATTTATGTAAATGGAAAAGAATATAAATCATTTGATGATATTAAACAACTAACAGACAAGACACTAAACATTAAGATTGTTGTAAAAGATTTCGCAAGAAATACAACCGTAAAAGAATTCATTTTAAACAAAGATACGGGAGAGGTAAGCGAATTAAAACCTCATACGGTGACTGTGACCATTCAAAATGGAAAAGAAATGAGTTCTAAGATAGTGTCGGAAGAAGATTTCATTTTACCTGTCTATAAGGGTGAATTAGAAAAAGGATATCAATTTGATGGCTGGGAAATTTCTGGTTTCGAAGGAAAAAAAGACGCTGGCTATGTTATTAATGTATCAAAAGATACCCTTATAAAACCTGTATTCAAGAAAATAGAGGAGAAAAAGGAGGAGGAAAATAAACCTACTTTTGATGAATCGAAAAAGAAAGATAAGGTGCAAGTTAATCATAATCAATTAGATAAAAGTCACAGAAAAGAGGATTTACAAAGAGAAAATCATTCACACAAATCTGATTCAACTGAAGGTGTCAAAGCTACAGTTCCTGTACAAGTAAATTATAGTCAATTAGATGAAAGTCAAAGATCTGATTCAACTAAGGATGTTACAGCTCCAGTTCCTGATAAAAATGATAAAAACTTTGAAAATAAGAAAGAAGTTTATCTTAATGAACCAGAGAACATAGCTAATAAACATACTAATATTGATAGTAAGTCAACTACTAATAATACTGATAGATTACCAAAAACCGGAACAGTTAGCGAAGTCTTCACGTCATTGGTTGCCGGAATAATGTTTACCTTAGGTGCATTTCTTGGATTAAAGAAAAAAGATCAAGATTAAGACAAAAGCTATAGAAAAATGGTTTGTGTACTGAGATTAGATAGTGTGATGATGAGACAATTTTGTGAAAATAGCCATTTATAACTCAATTATTTAGTTTGCTTTGATAGTGATACTCTTTTTGGATTTATTAATGGACTTAGCTTAGATAACTAATGAATTGATTGAAAGGGTTAATATTGACAAATAGTGATCACATTGATTAGAAACTAGAGTCTATCAAAATTTAAATTATAAAACATGACATGAGAAAACGAGCATCTCCAAGAACGGAAATGCTCGTTTTTGAGATTTAGAAGCTAGTTTTTATGTAGCTTCTTATTTTTGTAGTTTTAATTTGTAAATCATTTTAGACAAGTTTACTGATTGAAGTGAAGTCACGTTCCAAGCCTTCTGCAACTGGTTGGCTGGTGAGGTATCCTTGATAGGTTGTCACACCTTCAAGCAAGCCTGCGTCTTCTAGGATAGCTTTCTTAAATCCTTTTCCTGCCAAGGCTTCGATATATGGGAGAGTCACATTTGTAAGGGCGATAGTAGAAGTGCGAGCAACTGCTCCAGGAATGTTAGCAACGGCATAGTGAAGAACACCGTGTTTTTCATAGACTGGTTCATCGTGAGTTGTCACACGGTCAGCTGTCGCTATAACACCACCTTGGTCAACAGCAACGTCAACAATGACAGAACCAGGACGCATTTGTTGTACCATTTCATCTGTCACCAATTTTGGAGCTTTGGCACCAGGAATCAAAACTGCACCGATAACAACGTCTGCTTCACGCACACTTGCTTCAATATTAAATGGGTTAGACATCAAAGTTTGGATTTGGTGACCAAAGACATCTTCTAGGACAGAGAGGCGTTTAGCGCTGATATCAAGAATGGTTACTTGAGCTCCCAAACCTAGCGCAATGCGGGCTGCGTGTGTACCAACAACACCACCACCGATGATGGATACTTTTCCTTTTGGAACACCAGGGACACCACCGAGTAGAACTCCTGAACCACCAGCTTGTTTAGTCAAGAAATGAGCACCGATTTGGACTGCCATACGACCAGCTACCTCACTCATTGGAACGAGAAGCGGAAGTTGTCCTTGAGTATCACGGACTGTCTCATAAGCAACACCCGTTGCTTTAGCTGCAAGCATTGCATCTGCCAATTCTGGAGCAGCCGCCATGTGTAAGTAGGTGAAAAGAAGTAAATCCTCACGCAAGAACTGGTACTCACTAGCAAGGGGTTCCTTCACTTTAACAACTAATTCTGCTGACCAGGCTTCAGCAGCAGTAGCGACAATTTCAGCTCCTTGCTTTTCATAGTCAGCATCAGCAAAACCAGAACCAAGTCCAGCATTTGTTTCGATGAGGACTCGGTGACCACGACCAACAAGACTCTGTACACCAGCAGGTGTCAAAGCAACACGATTTTCATTATTTTTAATTTCCTTTGGAATTCCAATTAACATAGGATAACTCACTTTCTATTAAGCTATTTTAATTTATGTATCACATCATTCTTTAGAGTTTTTGTGATGACTTTATTGTATATGAAACCGTTTTAAATTGCAAGAAAAACTTGTAAACCTATTTCTTTTATGTTATTCTTTTAGCAACCTATTTTGGGAGGTGCAATCATGGAATCACTATTTATCAAACTAGCGAAGCATCCCATTATCGAAACAGAGCGCTTAGTACTTAGGCCTGTAACACTTGACGATGCAGAAGCTATGTTCGAGTATGCTTCAGATAAAGAAACTACGCGCTATACTTTTCCAACCAATCAAAGTTTAGAGGAAACTAAGAATAATATTGCTCAGTTTTATCTAGCCAATCCCTTGGGCCGATGGGGTATTGAACTAAAAAATAGTGGAGAGTTTATCGGAACTATTGACTTGCACAAGATCGATACTGTTCTTAAGAAGGCAGCCATTGGTTATATTATCCATCAAAAATATTGGAATCAAGGTTTGACAACTGAAGCCAATCGTGCCGTCATTAAACTGGCCTTTGAAGAAATTGGAATGAATAAGTTGACAGCCCTTTACGATAAGGATAATCCTGCTTCAGGAAAGGTCATGGAGAAATCAGGCATGCGCTTCTCTCACGAAGAACCTTATGCTCGTATGGACCAGCATGAAAAAGGTCGTATCGTGACAAGAGTGCATTATATCTTGACCAAGGAAGATTATTTTTCAAATAAGTAAGCAGTTGAAAAGATTTTTCAGCTGTTTTTTCTTTGCCTTACGAATAAGATAAGAGAGGAGAAAATATGGAAGAACTTATTGAGAAAATCAAAGAATATAAAATCATTGTTATCTGTGCTGGTTTGGGTTTGGTCTTGGGTGGATTTTTCCTCCTAAAACCAGTCGCTCAAACACCTGCTAAGGAAAGTAATTTGCAGTCTGAAGTTATAGCTGTTCCAAAGGATTCGACGGATGAAAAGGAAGATGGAAATCAGAAGGAAGAAGTGGTGGAGCAAGATCTGATTACTGTCGATGTCAAAGGGGCTGTCAAAACACCAGGGATTTATGATTTGCCAGTTGGAAGTCGTATCAATGATGCTGTTCAAAAAGCTGGTGGACTGACAGATAATGCAGACAGTAAATCTATCAATCTTGCTCAGAAAATTAGTGACGAAGCACTTGTCTATGTTCCAACTAAGGAAGAAGCTACCAGTCAAGCAACACAATCAAATGCTTCTAACAGCAAGGAAAATAAGAAAGTCAATCTCAATAAAGCCAGTTTAGAGGAACTGAAACAAGTCAAAGGCTTAGGTGCTAAACGTGCTCAAGATATTATTGACCATCGTGATTCCAACGGTAAGTTTAAGTCAGTTGATGAGCTCAAAAAGGTTTCTGGTATTGGTGCAAAAACGATAGAAAAGTTAAAAGAGTATGTTACAGTGGATTAGTCGCTTTCCAATTCCAAAAATCTATCTCAGTTTTCTTTTGCTATGGCTCTACTATGCTATCTTTTCAGCGAGTGTCTTAGCACTTTTGGGCTTTGTCTTTTTACTAGTCTGCCTCTTTTTCCAATTTCCATGGAAAACTGTGACCAAGGTCCTCTTGATTTGCAGCATATTTGGGAGTTGGTTTATTTTTCAAAAATGGCAGCAAGAAGAAGCCAGTCGGAATCTTGTAGACACGGTTGATACATTGAGAATATTACCGGATACCATCAAAGTAAATGGTGATAGCTTATCTTTTCGTGGCAAGGCTGACGGTAGACTCTTTCAGGTCTATTATAAACTTCAGTCAGAAGCTGAAAAGGAAAAATTTCAAGACTTATCTGAACTACATGAAATGGTTGTGAAAGGCAAGTTAGCTAGTCCTCAAGGAGCCAGTAATTTTGCGGGTTTCGATTATCGAAATTATCTCAAAACACAAGGAATTTATCAGACCTTGACTATATCCGAAATTGTGGAATTAAAGCAAATTTTCAGTTGGGGTATTGGAGAAAATCTATCAAGTTTGAGGAGAAAAGCAGTTGTCTGGATTAAAAGGAATTTTCCCGATCCCATGCGCAACTATATGACCGGTCTTTTATTGGGGCATTTGGACACAGACTTTGTGGAAATGAATGAACTTTATTCCAGCCTAGGGATTATTCATCTTTTTGCTTTGTCTGGAATGCAGGTCGGATTTTTCATGAATGCTTTTAAAAAGTCACTCTTGCGATTGGGCTTGACACAAGAGAAGTTCAAATGGCTAGCTTATCCCTTTTCTTTGTTTTATGCAGGCTTGACAGGATTTTCAGCTTCAGTTATTCGTAGTCTTCTACAAAAGTTATTGGCTCAGCATGGCTTTAAGTCACTGGATAATTTTGCTTTGACGATTCTTATTCTATTTCTTATCATGCCGAACTTTTTCTTAACTGCTGGGGGAGTTCTTTCCTGTGCTTATGCCTTTATCCTGACAATGACTGGTGAGGAAGTAGCAGGGATAAAAGGTCTGGTTAGAGAGAGTTGCATTATTTCTTTGGGAATTTTGCCAATTTTATCATTTTATTTTTCAGAATTTCAACCGTGGTCCATTCTCTTGACATTTGTCTTTTCATTCTTGTTTGACATGGTCCTATTGCCACTTTTATCGATTATCTTCTGTCTGTCATTTATATATCCCATCACCCAGTTCAACTTTCTCTTTGAATGGCTTGAAAACATCATTCGCTATATTTCTCAGCTATCTACGAGGCCTCTTGTTTTTGGTCAGCCGAGTCTTTGGATTTTAATCCTTCTTTTGATTACTTTAGCTCTCATCTATGACTATCGAAAGAATTTGAAAAAAATATCTATGCTTGTCATAGTTGCCATCTCATTCTTTTTAGTAACCAAGCATCCACTAGAAAATGAAATCACAGTCCTAGATATGGAACAGGGACGAAGTATTTTCCTAAGAGACATGACAGGAAAGACCATACTACTGGATGTCGGAGAAAAATCTGAACGTGACAAGAAAGAAGTCTGGCAGGAGAAAGTTATTACCAGTAATGCCAAACGTAGTTTAATTCCTTATCTGAAAAGTCGAGGAGTGGCAAAGATTGATCAGTTGGTTCTGACGACCAGTGATACTAAGCAGTTAGATCATGTGTTAGAAATCAGTAAAGCCTTCCAGCTTAGAGAGATTCTAGTAACTGAAGAAACTTTATCTAAGAGAGAATTTATAGATAAGCTGAAGGAGAGCAAAGTCAACCTACGTTCAATTAAAAAAGGAGACAGCTTATTTGTTTTTGGGAGTAGTTTGGAAGTAATCGAAACTCAAAATAAGGATAAAAATGATTCAATTACAATGTATGGAAAGTTACTAAACCAAACCTTTCTAGTTACTGGCAATATAGAGGAGAAGTTTTTAACGAGTCATTATCCAAAACTCCAAGCAGATGTAGTGATAACTCATCAGCAAGCATCGAAGAAAAAGACAGATGGTGAGGTCTTCAAAACTTTACAAGCTAAAATCACAGTCATTTCGGTAGACAAGAAAAAATCATTTAAAGTTAAAAATGGGGAGAATAACCAAGAAGATAAAGAACTTGAGAATTTGGTATTAAAAACTGACAAAAAGGGAGCTATTCGTTTTAAAGGCTGGACTACTTGGAATGTTGAAACTGTTCAATAATGTTTTCAGAGACAACTAAACATTAAAATTGTCTAAACAATCATTCAAGGCTTGATTTTGAATCCTGTTTACTATAAAATAGTTAAGATTGGTGTCAAACTTTTATATTGCAAATAGGAGAAAAAATGACAAAAACTTTGAAACGTCCTGAGGTTCTATCACCTGCAGGAACACTAGAAAAACTAAAAGTAGCTGTTCAATACGGAGCAGATGCTGTCTTTATCGGTGGTCAGGCCTATGGTCTACGTAGCCGTGCTGGTAACTTCACTTTCGAACAAATGGAAGAAGGAGTTCAGTTTGCGGCTAAGTATGGCGCTAAGGTATATGTGGCTGCTAATATGGTTATGCACGAAGGAAATGAAGAAGGTGCCGGAGAATGGTTCCGTAAGTTGCGTGATATTGGTATTGCAGCGGTTATCGTTTCTGACCCTGCCTTAATCATGATTGCAGCAACAGAAGCACCAGGACTCGAAATCCACCTTTCAACACAAGCCAGTGCAACTAACTACGAAACCCTAGAATTCTGGAAAGAACTTGGATTGACTCGCGTCGTGTTGGCGCGTGAGGTTTCTATGGAAGAGTTGGCAGAAATTCGTAAACGTACAGATGTAGAAATCGAAGCCTTCGTACATGGTGCGATGTGTATTTCTTACTCTGGTCGTTGTACGCTCTCTAACCATATGAGTATGCGTGACGCTAACCGTGGTGGATGTTCACAATCTTGCCGTTGGAAATATGACCTTTACGATATGCCATTTGGTAAAGAACGTAAGAGCCTCAAGGGAGAAATTCCTGAAGAATTCTCCATGTCTGCAGTTGATATGTCTATGATTGACCATATTCCAGATATGATTGAAAATGGTGTGGACAGTCTTAAAATTGAAGGTCGTATGAAGTCTATCCACTATGTTTCAACAGTGACAAACTGCTACAAAGCTGCCGTTGATGCCTACCTTGAAAGTCCTGAAAAGTTTGAAGCTATCAAGCAAGACTTGATTGATGAAATGTGGAAGGTTGCCCAACGTGAATTGGCTACAGGTTTCTATTACGGAACACCATCTGAAAACGAACAACTATTCGGTGCTCGTCGTAAGATTCCAGAATACAAGTTTGTTGCTGAAGTAGTAGCTTATGATGATGCAACGCAAACAGCAACTATTCGCCAACGTAACGTTATCAACGAAGGAGACCAAGTTGAGTTTTATGGCCCAGGTTTCCGCCATTTTGAAACTTATATCGAAGACCTTCATGATGCCAAAGGTAACAAGATTGACCGTGCACCAAATCCAATGGAACTTTTAACTATCAAGGTTCCACAACCAGTACAAGCAGGTGATATGGTCCGTGCTTTGAAAGAAGGTTTGATTAATCTTTACAAAGAAGATGGAACAAGCGTTACAGTTCGTGCCTAGATAAGGAAAGTCAATGGTTCAAGCTCATGGATTACTAGTAGATGATGAAAGCAGATGTGTTCATTACCATAGTGATAAAGATATCGTAGCGCTCCAGTGTAATGAGTGTAAGAAATACTATGCCTGTTATCAGTGTCACAATGCGCTAGAGGATCACACATTTTCTCCCTATCCTTTAAGACTTAAACAGAATAAACCTATCTTATGTGGTTCCTGTAAGACGACCCTAACTTATGAGGAATATACAGAGAAAGGAAACTGTCCTCACTGTAAAGCTGCATTCAATCCAGCTTGCCAGAGCCACCATTTATATTATTTTAAATAAGAAACGATAAATCCAAGTTGTAAAACTTGGATTTTTCTTTTCAGAAAAATAGGAAAGATAAGGAAAATAACCTGAAAAGACATTAAAATTTTCTATATGATTGTCTTGAAAATCGTAAAATTAGAAATAAATGATTTGAAACGCTTTCAATGCTAGTAAAGAGTTGACAAAAGCAAATTTTAGGACTAAACTAGGGAAGTAAATTTAATTTAAAAAAGGAGAATTCGTCATGAATTTAACATTTTTCGGTCTATGTCTTGCCTGTATGGGTGTATCTCTTGCAGAAGGATTTTTGATGAACGGTTTGTTCAAATCTGCAGCACGCCAACCAGATATCATTCCACAATTGCGTAGTTTGATGATCATGGGGATTGCCTTTATCGAAGGAACTTTCTTTGTAA
The DNA here is from genome assembly GCF_001072925.1 of Streptococcus pseudopneumoniae. Lineage (GTDB taxonomy): Bacteria > Bacillota > Bacilli > Lactobacillales > Streptococcaceae > Streptococcus > Streptococcus pseudopneumoniae_Q. The sequence goes on from NZ_JVHE01000110.1 coordinate 15,062, forward strand.
CCTTGGCGATGTCATTCGTTATCAAATAGACAACTCTATTTAGAAATGGAGGTGTCAAACCATGGAAGAAAGTTTGAATCCAACCGTTAATATTGGACCAATATCCTTTGATTTGACCCTGCTTGCCATGTCTCTTGTAACTGTTTTGATGGTTTTTGCCTTTGTCTACTGGGCAAGTCGTAAAATGGCCATCCGTCCAAAGGGCAAACAGAATGCTCTTGAGATGATTTATGACTTTGTGATTGGTTTTACAAAACCAAACATTGGAGATTCATATATCAAGGATTATTCCTTGTTCTTGTTCTCTCTATTTCTGTTTATCTTGGTTGCCAACAATATTGGCTTAATGGCAAAAGTACAAACAACAAACGGTTATAACTTGTGGACTTCCCCAACAGCCAACCTTGGATACGATTTATCCCTCTCCTTATTGATCACTTTGATCGCCCATGTAGAAGGAATTCGTCGTAGAGGCGTTAAAGAATATTTGAGAGCATTTGTTACTCCTGGCTTTATGACTCCGATGAACGTTTTAGAAGAGTTCACCAATTTTGCCTCCTTGGCGATTCGGATTTACGGAAATATTTTCGCCGGTGAGGTCTTGGCAGGATTGTTATTAGCCTTGTCACAATATGCCTTTTATTGGTATCCTTTTGCCTTTATTGCAAACATGTTATGGACAGCCTTTTCAATTTTCATTTCATGTATTCAAGCGTATGTATTTACCATGTTGTCTTCTATGTACATTGGTAAAAAGGTAAATGGTGAGGAAGAGTAAGTAGAGGAGGATTAGAAGATGGATTTAACTATTAGTACCATTATCGGTGACTTTATTCTTATCGCTGGTTCCTTCCTTTTATTAATTTTTTTAGTTAAGAAATATGCTTGGGGAAATATTACCAGTATTTTGGATCAACGTGCTGAAAAGATTTCTTCAGATATTGATGGTGCTGAGGAAGCTCGTAAAAAGGCTGAGGAACTAGCAAGTAAGCGAGAGGCTGAGCTAGCAGGTAGCCGTACCGAAGCTAAAACGATTATCGAGAATGCAAAGGAAACAGCTGAAAAGAGCAAATCAGATATTCTGGCTGAAGCTAAGCTAGAAGCTGGTCGCTTGAAAGAAAAAGCTAACCAAGAAATTGCGCAAAATAAAGCTGAGGCTTTACAAAGCGTTAAAGGTGAGGTAGCAGATTTGACAGTTAGTCTAGCTGGAAAAATCATCTCACAAAACCTTGACGGTCATGCCCATAAAGAACTCATTGATCAGTATATTGATCAGCTAGGAGAAGCTTAATGGACAAAAAGACAGTAAAGGTAATTGAAAAATACAGCATGCCTTTTGTCCAATTGGTGATTGAAAAAGGAGAAGAAGATTCTATCTTCTCAGACTTGACCCAGATTAAGCAAGTCGCTGAAGAAACAGACTTGCCTTCTTTTTTGGCTCAGGTAGATGTTGATGAGTCTGACAAGGAAAAAACAGTCAGTTATTTCCAAGATTCTGCATCGCCATTATTACAAAACTTCATTCAAGTTCTGTTGTACAATCATCGTTCAAATCTTTTTTATGATGTGATTGTAGATTGTTTAAACCGTCTTGAGAGAGAAACGAATCGTTTTGAAGTAACGATTGTGTCTGCTCATCCTCTAACGGATGAACAAAAAGAACGTTTGCTTCCAATTATAGAGAAAAAGATGTCTTTAAAAGTGCGTAGCATTAAAGAAGAAATCGACGATAGTTTAATCGGTGGTTTTGTTATTATCGCCAATCACAAGACAATTGATGTTAGTATTAAACAACAACTTAAAGTTGTTAAGGAAAATTTGAAATAGAAAGTGGTGTTCTTTTGGCAATTAACGCACAAGAAATCAGCGCTTTAATTAAGCAACAAATTGAAAATTTCAAACCCAATTTTGATGTGACTGAAACTGGTGTTGTAACCTACATCGGTGATGGAATTGCGCGTGCTCATGGCCTAGAAAATGCCATGAGTGGAGAGTTGTTGATTTTTGAAAACGGCTCTTATGGTATGGCGCAAAACTTAGAATCAACTGATGTTGGTATTATCATCCTTGGAGATTTTACAGATATCCGCGAAGGCGATACCATTCGTCGTACAGGAAAAATCATGGAAGTTCCAGTTGGTGATAGCTTGATTGGACGTGTCGTGGATCCACTTGGTCGTCCAGTAGATGGGCTTGGTCCAATCGACACAAACAAAACTCGTCCAGTTGAAGCGCCAGCTCCTGGTGTTATGCAACGTAAATCAGTATCACAACCATTGCAAACTGGTTTGAAAGCTATTGATGCCCTTGTTCCAATCGGTCGTGGTCAACGTGAGTTGATTATCGGTGACCGTCAAACAGGGAAAACAACCATCGCTATCGATGCAATCTTGAACCAAAAAGGTCAAGATATGATTTGTATCTATGTAGCGATTGGTCAAAAAGAATCAACAGTTCGTACACAAGTAGAAACACTTCGCCAGTACGGAGCCTTGGATTACACAATCGTCGTGACAGCGTCAGCTTCACAACCTTCACCATTGCTTTTCCTTGCACCTTATGCAGGGGTTGCTATGGCCGAAGAATTTATGTACCAAGGTAAGCACGTATTGATTGTTTATGATGACTTATCTAAACAAGCGGTAGCTTATCGTGAACTTTCTCTCTTGCTCCGTCGTCCACCAGGTCGTGAAGCCTTCCCAGGGGATGTATTCTACCTTCATAGCCGTCTACTTGAGCGTTCAGCTAAAGTTTCGGATGAACTTGGTGGTGGATCTATTACAGCTCTTCCATTTATCGAGACACAAGCCGGAGATATCTCAGCCTATATCGCTACAAACGTAATCTCTATTACGGATGGACAAATCTTCCTAAGTGATAGTCTCTTTAATGCAGGTATCCGTCCAGCTATTGATGCAGGTTCTTCCGTATCTCGTGTTGGTGGTTCTGCTCAGATTAAGGCCATGAAGAAAGTTGCTGGTACACTCCGTATCGACCTTGCTTCATACCGTGAGTTGGAAGCCTTCACTAAATTTGGTTCTGACTTGGATGCGGCTACTCAGGCTAAATTGAACCGTGGCCGTCGTACTGTAGAAGTATTGAAACAACCTGTTCACAAACCATTACCTGTTGAGAAACAAGTTACTATTCTCTATGCTTTAACACATGGTTTCTTGGATACAATTCCTGTAGACGATATCGTTCGTTTCGAAGAAGAGTTCCATATGTTCTTTGATGCTCAACATCCTGAAATTTTGGAAACCATTCGTGAAACAAAAGACTTGCCAGATGAAGCAGTCTTGGATGCTGCGATTACTGAGTTTCTCAATCAATCAAGCTTCCAATAAGAATAGAGGTGTCAGATGGCAGTATCTCTAAATGATATTAAAACAAAAATCGCCTCAACAAAAAATACTAGTCAAATTACTAACGCTATGCAGATGGTTTCTGCAGCTAAGTTAGGTCGTTCTGAAGAAGCAGCTCGTAACTTCCAAGTTTATGCACAAAAAGTACGTAAACTGGTTACAGATATCCTTCACGGAGATGGCGCTGGCGGATCAACGAATCCAATGTTGATCAGTCGCCCCGTCAAAAAAACAGGCTATATCGTCATTACATCTGACCGTGGTCTTGTTGGAGGATATAATTCTTCAATCTTAAAAGCTGTCATGGAAATCCAGCAAGAATACCATCCTTCAGGTGATGACTTTGAGGTCATCTGTATCGGTGGTATGGGGGCAGATTTCTTCAAATCACGCGGTATTCAGCCAATCTATGAATTGCGTGGACTTGCAAGTCAACCAAGTTTTGATGAAGTTCGTAAGATTATCACAAAAACGATTGAAATGTATCAAAACGAACTTTTCGATGAGCTCTACGTTTGCTACAACCACCACGTGAATACATTGACAAGTCAAATGCGTGTAGAACAGATGCTTCCAATCGTGGACTTGGATCCAAATGAAGCAGATGATAACTATAGCTTGACCTTTGACCTTGAAACAAGTCGTGAAGAAATCTTGGATCAATTGCTACCACAGTTTGCAGAAAGTATGATTTATGGTGCTATTATTGATGCCAAGACAGCTGAAAATGCTGCAGGTATGACAGCCATGCAAACAGCGACTGATAATGCAAAAAAAGTCATTAATGATTTGACAATCCAGTATAACCGTGCCAGACAGGCGGCGATTACACAAGAAATCACAGAAATCGTGGCAGGAGCTAGCGCTTTAGAATAAAGCCATCCTGCTCATATCAATGAACTTAGGACCTAGCAAAACTAGGAACCGACAGTATCTTATATAGAATAGGAGAAGGAGATGAGTTCAGGTAAAATTGCTCAGGTTATCGGACCCGTTGTAGACGTTTTGTTTGCAGCAGGGGAAAAACTTCCTGAGATTAACAATGCACTTGTCGTCTACAAAAATGACGAAAAGAAAACAAAAATCGTCCTTGAAGTAGCCTTAGAGTTGGGGGATGGTATGATTCGTACCATCGCCATGGAATCAACAGATGGTTTGACTCGTGGAATGGAAGTATTGGACACAGGTCGTCCAATCTCTGTACCAGTAGGTAAAGAAACCTTGGGACGTGTCTTCAACGTTTTGGGAGATACCATTGACTTGGAAGCTCCTTTTGGAGAAGACGCAGAACGCCAGCCAATTCATAAAAAAGCACCTACTTTTGATGAGTTGTCTACCTCTTCAGAAATCCTCGAAACGGGGATTAAGGTTATCGACCTTCTTGCCCCTTATCTTAAAGGTGGTAAAGTCGGACTCTTCGGTGGTGCCGGAGTCGGTAAAACTGTCTTGATCCAAGAATTGATTCACAACATTGCCCAAGAACACGGTGGTATCTCAGTATTTACTGGTGTTGGGGAACGTACTCGTGAAGGGAACGACCTATATTGGGAAATGAAAGAATCAGGCGTTATCGAAAAAACAGCCATGGTATTTGGTCAGATGAATGAACCACCAGGAGCACGTATGCGTGTTGCCCTTACTGGTTTGACAATCGCTGAATACTTCCGTGATGTAGAAGGCCAAGACGTTCTTCTCTTCATTGACAACATCTTCCGTTTCACACAAGCTGGTTCAGAAGTGTCTGCCCTTTTGGGTCGTATGCCATCAGCCGTTGGTTATCAGCCAACCCTCGCAACAGAAATGGGTCAATTGCAAGAACGTATCACGTCAACTAAGAAGGGTTCTGTAACCTCTATCCAGGCCATCTACGTGCCAGCGGATGACTATACTGACCCAGCGCCAGCAACAGCCTTCGCTCACTTGGACTCTACAACAAACTTGGAGCGTAAATTGGTTCAATTGGGGATTTACCCAGCCGTTGACCCACTTGCTTCAAGCTCACGTGCCTTGGCACCTGAAATTGTTGGAGAAGAGCACTATGCAGTAGCTGCAGAAGTTAAACGTGTTCTTCAACGTTACCATGAGTTGCAAGATATTATTGCCATCCTTGGTATGGATGAACTTTCTGACGAAGAAAAGACTTTGGTTGCTCGTGCACGCCGTATTCAGTTCTTCTTGTCACAAAACTTCAACGTTGCGGAACAATTTACTGGTCAACCAGGTTCTTATGTTCCAGTTGCGGAAACAGTTCGTGGATTTAAGGAAATTCTTGATGGAAAACACGATCATCTCCCAGAAGATGCCTTCCGTGGAGTAGGTTCAATCGAAGATGTTATTGCTAAGGCTGAAAAAATGGGATTTTAAGAGGTGATCTATGGCTCAGTTAACTGTCCAGATCGTGACACCAGATGGCCTCGTCTATGATCACCATGCCAGCTTTGTATCGGTTCGAACTCTGGATGGTGAGATGGGGATCTTGCCACGACATCAAAATATGATTGCGGTATTAGCAGTTGATGAAGTTAAAGTCAAACGTATTGATGATGATTCTCATGTCAACTGGATAGCAGTAAATGGAGGAATCATCGAGATTGCAAATGATGTGATTACTATCATTGCAGACTCAGCTGAGCGTGCTCGTGATATCGATATTAGCCGTGCAGAACGTGCCAAACTTCGTGCCGAACGTGAAATTGAAGAAGCACAAGACAAACACTTGATTGACCAAGAGCGTCGTGCTAAGATTGCATTACAACGTGCTATTAACCGAATCAATGTCGGAAATAAACTATAAAAAAATGAGGTTGGGACAAAAAGATCCCGACCTCACTTTTTATTAGCAATCAAACTTTGACGCGGTAGCTGAATGAACTTTTTGTTCGTCTTTTAGATTCCAAAAAGCTCCTAATCATCCTCGCGGGGTTGGGACTACAAAATCTAGACTTTGTCTATCGATTTCTGTCTCACCGCCATTTTTCTATGTTTAAAAAGTGACGCAAACCGCTTCAGGAACGTGAAAGTCATTGGAAAGTTCTGCAAGACGACCAGTTTCTGGATTGCGTTTAAATACTGTTGCATTATCAGAATCCTGATGAACAGCGATGAGAAATTCTTGGTCTGGTGAGAGAATAAAATCTCGAGGAGTTTTTCCGTTTGTAGGAACGAATTCCAACAATTCTAAACTGCCATCAGCTAGAATTGTGTAGACTACAATAGAATCGTGACCACGGTTTGATGCGTAAAGATATTTTCCATCTTCTGAGAGACGAATTGCAGCAGTTCCATTAAAGTCATTAAATCCTTCAGGGAGTGTAGAAATAACTTGCATTTTTTCAAATGCACCAACACCATCATAAATCAAAACTTCAATTGTACTATTGAGTTCACAGATGAGATAAGCAATTTTGTAGTGGTTATGAAAAACAAGGTGACGTGCACCAGCACCAGGGCTGCAGTTGTAAGTAGCTAGCTTATTTAGTTTTCCTTCTGGATTGACATCATAAGTAGTAACCTCATCAGTACCCAAGTCGCAAGTCACTAAATACTGATCTGGTGTTAAATCTGTAAAGTGTACATGTGGAGTAGTTTGATTTTCATGAGGACCATGACCTCTATGTTGAACTGTATCAGCCAATTCAAGACTACCATCTTTTTTTCGTTTATAGACCAGAACTTGTCCCTTATGATAGTTAGCACCGTATACTAGACCACGTTTTTCATCGACAGCAACATAACAGTGAGGGGCACCTTCTGTTACAACATGGTTAAGCAAAGTACCATCAGTTTGATAGGCAGCAATTCCCCCTTGTCCGTCTTTGCTACCGACAGTGTAGAGGTGATTTTCTTGATCAAATGCAAGATAGGTAGGACTTGGTTCAGTAGTAAATAGTTTAAGATTTGATAATTGCCCAGTCTCTGTATCAAAATCAGCTTGATAAATCCCTTGGGATAAGCGACGAGTGTAGGTTCCGAAATAAATTGTTTCAATCATATCTATACCTCTAAATAAAGATGTTTCTATTATATCATAAATTGGGATAACTGAAGATAATGGTAGGGAAAAGAATGAAACTTCTAAGTATAAAATTAGTAAAATGCAAGATGGATTTTTAGAGTTTTCAATCGTCACCTCAACACTTTAAAAACAGTTTATTCTCTGTAAAAATGGTATAATGAAAAGACAAAGGAAAGGAAGTAGATATGGAACAAAAAGAGAAACATTTTAATTTATCTTGGTTTTTTAAATGGTTTTTAGATAATAAGGCTGTTACTGTATTTTTGGTAGCCTTGTTACTAGGTCTCAATATTTTTATTTTAAGTAAGATTAGTTTTTTATTTATCCCTGTCGTTGATTTTTTATCAGTGGTCATGTTACCTGTTATTTTATCAGGATTGCTTTTTTATCTCTTAAACCCACTGGTGGATTTGATGGAGAAGTACAAGATAAATCGTGTCTTAGCCATTAGTATTATCTTTGTCATTATTGCTGTACTTCTGATTATTGGTCTGGCTGTCGCGATTCCAAATCTTCAACGTCAAGTAGTTATTTTTGCGCAAAATGTACCAAATTATCTCGAAGATGCTGATAGAGTTATTGATGATCTTGTAACTAAGCGTTTGCCAGATGACTTTAGACCTCAACTGGAACAGGTTCTGGCTCAGTTTTCAACACAAGCAACTGCTTGGGCAAGTAATATATCTTCTAAGGCTGTGAACTGGGTGAGTGCTCTTATCAGTGGAACGTCTCAAGTCATTGTCGCTCTAATTATCATGCCGTTTATGCTCTTTTATCTCCTTAGAGATGGGAAAGGTTTGAGAGATCATATCACTCAATTCTTACCAAATAAATTGAGAGAACCAGTAGGTAAGGTTCTAACGGATGTGAACCAACAACTTTCTAACTATGTTAGAGGACAAATTACTGTTGCTATTATCGTGGCAATTATGTTTATCATCTTCTTTAAAATTATTGGTTTGAGATATGCGGTGACTCTTGGTATTACTGCTGGGGTCTTAAATCTTATCCCTTATCTTGGAAGTTTCCTTGCTATGATACCAGCTCTGGTCTTAGGGTTAATTGCTGGACCAGTTATGCTCTTGAAAGTTATTATCGTTTTTATCGTAGAGCAGACAATTGAAGGTCGTTTTGTGTCTCCATTGATTTTAGGTAGTCAGCTAAACATCCATCCAATCACTATTCTATTCGTTTTGTTGACGTCTGGTTCTATGTTTGGTGTTTGGGGAGTCCTATTGGGAATTCCTGTTTATGCTTCAGCCAAAGTTGTTATTTCAGCTATTTTTGAATGGTATAAAAAAGTTAGTGGTCTGTATGAGTTAGAAGAGGAGGTTGAAGGTGAGCAATAGTCAAGAAATGCTTGAAGCTTTGGATCAGCAAGATTTAACAAGAGCTGATCACTATTTTCAAAAAGCATTGCTAGAAGACTCTGATGATCTTCTTCTGGAACTGGCTTATTATCTAGAGGGTATTGGTTTTTATCCACAAGCTCGTCAAATCTATGAAAAAATAGCTCCATTATTTCCAGAAGTAAATCTCAATCTAGCTAGTATCGCAAGTGAAGACGGACAAATTGAAGAAGCATTTGCCTATCTGGAAGAAATTCAACCCAATAGCGATTCTTATGTATCTGCTCTTGTTTTAAAGGCTGATTTCTATCAAATGGAAGGATTGACGGATGTAGCTCGCGACAAGCTATTAGAAGCTCTTAATTATTCTGATGATCTTTTATTGATTTTTGGGCTAGCAGAGTTAGATAGTGAACTTGGAAATGATTTAGAAGCGATTAAGGGCTATGCTCAACTGGATAATCGTGAAATATATGAGCAGACAGGGATTTCGACCTATCAACGAATTGGAACTGCCTATGCTCGACTTGGAAAGTTTGAATCAGCCATAGAGTTTTTAGAAAAAGCTTTAGAGTTAGAGTATGAAGATCAGACTGCATTTGAATTAGCAAGTCTTTATTTTGATCAAGAGGAATATCAAAAGGCAGTTTTATATTTTAAACAACTGGATACTATTTCTCCAGATTTTGAAGGGTATGAGTATGGTTATAGTCAGGCTCTACATAAGGAACACCAGACTGAGCAAGCCTTACTGATAGCTCAACAAGGTTTGGAAAAAAATCCATTCGAAACACGTTTACTACTCCTTGCTTCACAATTATCTTACGAATTGCATCAACCTGAGCAGGCGGAAACTTATCTTCTTCAAGCTCAAGAAGATGCGGAAGACCAAGAAGAAATCCTCTTGCGACTAGCAACCATGTATCAGGAGCAAGAACGATATGAGGATATTCTAGCCTTAGAAGTATATGAGCCAGAAAATCTCTTGACTAAGTGGATGATTGCACGGAGTTACCAAGAAACTGAAGATTTGGATGTTGCCTATGAATCTTATCAGGCATTGGTTTCAGAACTCAAGGAAAATCCTGAGTTTTTAGAGCAATACATTCATCTATTACGCGAACTTGGAAGGTTTGAAGAAGCAAAAGAACAGATCCAACACTATCTCAAGTTGGTTCCTGATGACATACAGATGCAAGATTTGTATGAACGTTTATGATGATACCAAAATAGTCGTCTTAGCAGGCGACTATTTTTATAAAATGAAAGATTTAAAAATCTATAAATTCCATCATAAAAATGAATAGATACAGTATGAATTTTTAGCATTTTTTTGATATAATTGTTATAGTTAAATTGAAAAAACTCACTCAAAAAGTGAAAATAGAAAGATTTGAATTATGACACAAGTAAAAATCGTAACAGATTCTTCTGTTACCATTGAACCAGAAGTGGTCAAAGAATTAAATATTACCGTCGTTCCGCTCTCTGTAATGATTGATAGTGTTCTTTATTCGGATGCTGATCTTGAAGAAGGGGAATTTCTTCGCTTGATGAAAGAGAGTAAAAATCTGCCTAAAACAAGTCAACCTCCAGTTGGACTCTTTGCTGAGATTTTTGATGAGTTAAGTAAAGACGGTAGTCAAATTTTAGCCATTCATATGTCTCATGCCTTATCAGGAACTGTCGAAGCAGCTCGTCAGGGTGCAAGTTTGTCAACGGCTAATGTGACCGTATTGGATAGTTCTTTTACAGATCAAGCCCTAAAATTTCAAGTGGTTGAAGCAGCTAAGTTAGCTCAAGAAGGACAAAACATAGAAACAATTGTGGCTCATGTTGAAGAAGTCAAGAAAAATACAGAGCTCTACATCGGTGTTTCTACCTTAGAAAACCTTGTTAAAGGTGGTCGTATTGGCCGAGTGACAGGTCTTTTAAGCTCTCTATTAAATATCCGAGTAGTCATGCAGATGAAGGATGACGAATTGCAACCAATTGTTAAAGGACGTGGGGCTAAGACCTTTAAGAAGTGGTTGGATGAACTGGTTTCAAAACTGTCAGAGCGTTCTGTTTCTGAGATTGGTATTTCCTATTCTGGAACTAGGGACTGGGCAGAAGAGATGAAAGAAATCCTACAACCATTCGTTGAAAAACCAATCTCTGTACTTGAAACAGGTTCGATTATTCAGACCCATACAGGTGAAAATGCTTGGGCTATTTTAGTCAGATATGAGTCCTAAAAAAATAAAGAAAATAGCAAGAAATAGCGTTTTTGACTTGACCTACAAGAGAATTTAGGATATGATTGTAATTGTTAATTAGAAAATATTTGGAGGAATTATTAACATGGCAAACAAACAAGATTTGATCGCTAAAGTAGCAGAAGCTACAGAATTGACAAAGAAAGACTCAGCAGCAGCAGTTGATGCTGTATTTGCAGCAGTAGCTGATTACCTTGCAGCTGGTGAAAAAGTTCAATTGATTGGTTTTGGTAATTTCGAAGTTCGTGAGCGTGCAGCACGTAAAGGTCGCAACCCACAAACTGGTAAAGAAATCACTATCGCAGCTTCAAAAGTTCCAGCATTCAAAGCTGGTAAAGCTCTTAAAGACGCTGTTAAATAATGAATTTAGAAAAAGCCCATTGTATCAAGCTTTCTAGCTTGGTCGATAGGCTTTTTTTGTAGTTTTGGGGCAAAAAGGGGGCAGGAGAGAACAGTCTCTTTTATGCCAGTTATGAATTCTAAGCTATACCCATTGGTAAGATTGATGAAGCTGAGAAAGCTATCTCAAGTTAGACTTGCAAAGAAAAGATTTAGGCCACCATCCATACAATTGGCACTAAATGGATAGCAAACAAGGATGGTGAGAAGAGTTTCCTTTCAAGTATTGAGCCCCTTATAGTATTTCTTGACAGAGTTAGTGAAAGGGTTTACAATTATATAAAAGAAGTTAGGAGGAAAGGAAGATGATTATTTCAACTACGGGAATTGAAGGGAAAAAAAACTAGCCTACAAAGGAATTGTCTTTGGTGAAGTAGTTGCTGGAGTTAATATGTTCAAAGATATGGCTGCTGGCTTCCGTAATGTTTTTGGAAGTCGAGCGAGTAGTTATGAAGGTGAATTGACTCAAGCAAGAGAAGAAGCTATAGCAGAAATGATGGAGCGTGCAAGTGAACGTGGAGCAAATGCTATTATAGGTATAAAAATGGACTATGAAACTTTAGGTGCTGAAAATGGTATGCTGATGGTCACTTGTAGTGGAATAGCAGTAGTCGTTGACTCCTGATTTGAAGAAACAAAAAAGAACAGCTAGAGCTGTTCTTTTTATGATTATTTGAGACCGTATTTTTTGTTGAAACGATCCACGCGTCCATCTGCTTGAGTGAACTTTTGACGTCCAGTGTAGAATGGGTGTGAGTCTGATGAAATTTCCACACGGATCAATGGGTAAGTTTCACCTTCGAACTCAACAGTTTCGTTAGAGCGTTTTGTTGAACCGCTAAGGAATTGGTAACCAGTAGTTGTGTCCATGAAGACAACTGGGCGATATTCTGGATGGATATCTTTTTTCATTTTGCAATATTTCCTTTCTGCCATGGTCTCTTTGCGAGCCATAGATTGTTACCATACTAGTCTAACAGATTATGCTAAGTTTGGCAAGCTTTTTATCTATTTTTTCAGTAAGTTTTTTAATTTTTGGTAGATGACTTCATTTTCCTCTAGGCTATAGGAGTTAGCACCACTTGCAAGTGGGTGACCTCCACCATCATGTTCTTTTGCAACACCATTGATTGGAACGAATTTACTGCGAAGTCGAACGCGATAGTGGCCATCTGCTTGTTCCACAAATATTCCCCAAAGGTTAACAGTATCAATACGTCCTGGAGCGCCAACAATGGCTGCTGTTTCTGCGTCTGTTACTTGATATGTTTTTAGAATTTCTTGAGTCAAAATGACACGCGCAACACCGTTTTCATCAACTTCTAAGTGATCATAGACATAACCTTGAAGTTTAGCAATTTTAAAGCTCATGGTGTCCATTTTACGTGCTAATTCAGCATAGTCAAAGTTATGTTTTCTTAGTTTACTAGCAATTCGAAGGGTACGAGCAGAAGTAGACGGATAAAGGAAACGGCCGGTATCGCCAATAATTCCAGCGCATAGCATTTTAGCTGCATAGTCAGATAATTCAAGATTAGTTGCTTCAGCAAAGAGAACAATCATCTCACTGGCACTGCTCGAGTTGGTATCTACCCAAACAAGATCTCCGTATACTTCATCATTTGGATGGTGGTCAATCTTGATAACAGTTTCAGCATGTTGGTAACGCTTATCATCAATGCGAGCCGTATTGGCTGTATCACAAATGATAGCAAGCGCGCCTTGATAATCTTTGTCTTCTACCTGATCCATCTTTGTAAGCCATGTTAGAGTAGGTTCATCATAACCGACTACCTTGATTTTTTTTTCTGGGAAATGATGTTCCAGAAGTGCTTTGAGTCCAACCTGACTTCCTAAGGCATCAGGATCTGGTTTCATGTGACGGTGAATGATGATGGTATCGTATGCTTTAATTTTTTCTAAAATTTGATGGCAAATTTCCATAAGTGACCTCAATTCTTTCTTATTTCATTGTAGCACAAGAGTTTTTATTTTTAAAATGAAAAAGATGTGATATAATGGAGAAAGATAAATTGAGGAGGACGATATGGCATTAGCAAAAATTGTATTTGCCAGTATGACCGGTAATACCGAAGAAATTGCAGATATTGTAGCAGATAAATTGCGTGAGTTGGGCTTAGAGGTGGATGTTGATGAGTGTACAACTGTTGACGCATCTGACTTTCTTGAAGCAGATATCGCAATCGTTGCAACCTACACTTACGGTGATGGAGAGTTACCAGATGAGATGATGGACTTCTACGAAGACCTAGCAGATCTTAACTTGAGTGGCAAAATCTACGGTGTGGTAGGATCAGGCGATACTTTCTACGATGAGTTCTGTAAGGCTGTTGATGACTTTGATCGTGTATTTGTGGCAACAGGAGCTGAAAAGGGATCAGAGTGTGTCAAAGTGGATCTCTCTGCAGAAGAAGAAGATATCGAACGCTTGGAACAATTTGCAGAAGAATTGGCTGCTAAAGTAGGATAAGCATGAAGTTGCACTGATGAAAGTTGTCAGTGCAGTTTTTGTTAGTCGTCCCTAGGGATGAACTAGCCCATTTAGAAGCTTTTTGATACAATCATTCAAATAATGAAGGAGACTCTATGGATTTAGATATTATTAGACAAGAAATCGATCAAATTGATGACCAAATTGTAAAACTCTTAGAAGAAAGAATGCATCTAGTTGAGAGTGTAGTGGCTTATAAAAAAGCTTCAGGAAAAGCTATTCTAGATACTAAAAGAGAAGAAGTTATCTTTGAAAAAGTCAGAAATCACGTCAGCAATAAAAAATACGAAGAGACAATCGTTGAGACTTTTTCTGATATTCTCAAACGTTCGCGCGATTATCAGGATAAAAACATCAAATGAAAAAAGAACAATTTTATCCATTAGGAATCTTTCTAGCTGCCATGCTAGGAGGACTTGTCCGATATCAGATTTCGAGATGGTTGCCAGCTAGTCCAGATTTTCCATGGGGAACTCTCTTTGCTAACTATCTAGGAATTTTCTGCTTAGTCTATCTTGTCAAAGGTTATTTGGTTTATAAGGGAAGCAGTAAAGGTGTCATTTTAGCGCTTGGAACTGGCTTCTGTGGAGGTTTAACGACTTTTTCAAGCCTCATGTTAGATGGCGTGAAATTGCTGGATACAGGTTCTTACCTAAGTCTAGTAATCTATCTAGTTCTGAGCATTGGTGGTGGACTTTTATTGGCTTATTGTTTAGGGAGGAAGAAATGGTAGTATTATATCTAGCGCTTGCTTGTGGACTAGGTGCCCTCGTGCGTTATTTCTTTTCACGTTATAATCAGGGTTCAGTACTGCCTCTAGGAACTCTCATAGCTAATCTACTGGGCTGTTTTTTGATTGGCTTATTTTACAATCATGTGGAGTCTAAAGAAGTCTATCTTATCCTTGCCACAGGATTTTGTGGAGGTCTAACCACTTTTTCAACCTTGAATGATGAACTCCAAAAACTCTTAGCTGATAAGAAGGTCTTTTACAGATATTTTCTCTTGACCTACTTAGGTGGTTTGCTTGCTATTTTTTTAGGAATTTTACTGTAAATTTCTTTACTTTTTTTAAGAAATTTGGTAAACTGTATCTTGTGTGTAATGGACGCACAAAAATACAGTTTATCCGCTGAGGAAGCTTCCTCAAGATTGACAAAGATAGGAGAATAAAATGAATCCATTAATCCAAAGCTTGACAGAAGGTCAACTTCGTACTGATATCCCATCATTCCGTCCTGGTGACACTGTTCGTGTACACGCGAAAGTTGTCGAAGGTAACCGTGAACGTGTTCAGATCTTTGAAGGTGTCGTTATTGCACGTAAAGGTGCTGGCATCTCAGAAAACTACACAGTTCGTAAAATCTCTAACGGTGTAGGTGTTGAACGTATCTTCCCAATCCACACTCCACGTGTTGAAAAGATCGAAGTTGTTCGTTACGGTAAAGTACGTCGTGCGAAATTGTACTACTTGCGTGCTCTTCAAGGTAAAGCAGCTCGTATCAAAGAAATCCGTCGTTAATTCGACCAAAAAACTCTGCTCATTCGGCAGAGTTTTTCTCTAGCTCCCTTAGTTCAATGGATATAACAACTCCCTCCTAAGGAGTAGTTGCAGGTTCGATTCCTGCAGGGGGCATATAATTTACTAGGGGTTTGAGCTGTTTCGCCCCAAAGTCGCGCCTAAAATTGCAAATATCTCTCTGACTTCTCAGTTACTTGCCTCTTCCAACTCTTTCAATTGGTGAGCATAGACTTCAATAGTGACGTTCATGTTTTCATAATTGAGGATTTTTGAATTGAAAGTAAATCGCTTGACATAGGGTGTTTAAACTCTTGATTTTTATAAAATTAAGCAATCCAAATAGTTAGATAAGAAGCGTGATTTCACGCTTTTTTGTATATAGTGAATGATGATGTTGAGACGGATTTGAATATAAGTTTACTAAAGAAAAATATTATCGATAATTGCAGATAATGATTTGATTTTTTAGGAAGGAAAGAGTAAAATTTGATTAATATAACAATTTCTTAGGAGTGTAATGATGAATGGTTTAGTTTTAGGATTAGATATTGGTATTGCGTCAGTTGGAGCGGGTATTCTAAAAAAAGATAGTGGAGAGATTATCCATTCGAATGCTCGTCTTTTTCCAGCTGCAACTGCTGATAATAATGTTGTGAGAAGGGGCAGTAGACAAGCTAGACGATTAACTCGTCGAAAAAGACATCGTGCTGTTCGTCTTCATGATTTATTTGAAGACTATGGTTTGTTAACTGATTTTTCCAAGGTTTCTATTAATTTAAATCCTTATAAACTTCGTGTAGAAGGAATGAATATACAGCTGACAACCGAAGAGTTATTTATCGCCCTCAAGAATATTATTAAGAGAAGGGGAATTAGCTACTTAGATGATGCTTCTGAGGATGGTGGTACAGTATCGTCTGATTACGGGAAGGCAGTTGAAGAAAATAGAAAATTACTTTCGGAACAGACACCAGGTCAAATTCAACTAGAACGATTCGAAAAATATGGTCAGGTTAGAGGAGATTTTACTGTTGAAGAAAATGGTGAAAAACGCAGATTGATCAATGTTTTTTCAACATCTGCTTATAGAAAAGAAGCTGAAAGAATTCTTAGAAAACAACAAGAATTCAATAATAAGATTACTGATGACTTTATAGAGGATTATTTGACAATCCTTACAGGTAAAAGAAAATACTACCATGGGCCAGGAAATAAAAAATCACGGACTGACTATGGAAGGTATACTACTAAGAAAGATTCTGAAGGTAAGTACATAACATTAGATAATATTTTTAGTGTTTTAATTGGTAAATGTACCTTTTATCCTGAGGAATATCGTGCTTCAAAAGCTTCCTATACTGCACAAGAATTCAACTTATTAAATGATTTAAATAATTTAACTGTTCCAACAGAAACCAAGAAACTGAGTGAGGAACAAAAGAAGACAATTGTCGAATATGCAAAGACGGCTAGAACATTAGGAGCTTCAACCCTATTGAAGTATATTGCTAAGCTAATTGATGCTTCGGCAGATCAGATACATGGTTATCGAGTTGACGTAAATAAAAAACCTGAAATGCACACCTTTGATGTCTATCGGAAAATGCAATCTTTAGAGACTTTTAATGTTAATGAAATGCCTAGAGAAGTTCTAGATGAGCTTGCTCATATTCTAACTTTAAATACAGAGCGAGAAGGTATAGAAGAAGCTATCAACACGAAGTTAAAGGGTACATTTAATCAAGATCAAGTTCTTGAATTGGTTCAATTTAGAAAAAATAATAGCAATTTATTCAGTAAGGGTTGGCATAATTTTTCTCTAAAACTTATGATGGAGTTGATTCCAGAACTCTATGCAACTTCAGAAGAGCAAATGACAATTCTTACTCGACTAGGGAAACAAAAATCTAAAGAGATCTCAAAACGAACCAAGTATATTGATGAGAAAGAAATAACAGAGGAAATTTATAACCCTGTAGTAGCAAAATCTGTCAGACAAGCCATAAAGATAATCAACGAAGCGACTAAACAGTATGGAATCTTTGATCATATCGTTATCGAAATGGCGCGTGAAACTAACGAAGAAGATGCTAAGAAAGATTATATCAAACGTCAAAAAGCAAACCTAGATGAAAAAAATGCTGCCATGGAAAAAGCGGCTTTCCAATACAATGGGAAAAAAGAGTTACCGGATAGTATTTTTCATGGACATAAGGAATTAGCCACTAAGATTCGTTTATGGCATCAACAAGGAGAAAAGTGTCTTTACACTGGAAAGAATATCCCAATTTCAGATTTGATTCAAAATCAATACAAGTACGAAATTGATCATATTCTGCCTCTATCTTTATCTTTTGATGATAGTTTATCTAATAAGGTATTAGTACTTGCTACGGCAAACCAAGAAAAAGGGCAACGTACACCATTTCAGGCTTTAGATCGTATGGATGATGCTTGGTCTTATCGTGAGTTTAAATCATATGTAAAAGATTCTAAATTATTAGGTAATAAAAAGAAAGATTATCTATTAACGGAAGAAGATATTAGTAAGATAGAGGTTAAACAGAAGTTTATCGAACGAAATTTAGTGGATACTCGGTATTCTTCTCGAGTTGTTTTAAATGCTCTACAAGATTTTTATAAAAATCATCATTTCGATACAACAATTTCTGTGGTACGTGGGCAGTTCACTTCTCAGCTAAGAAGAAAGTGGGGGCTTGAAAAATCTCGTGAGACTTATCACCATCATGCTGTTGATGCCTTAATTATTGCTGCTTCTAGCCAATTAAGATTATGGAAGAAACAGAATAATCCTCTGATTTTTTATAAAGAAGGACAATTCGTTGATTCAGAAACTGGAGAAATTCTTTCATTAAATGACGATGAATATAAAGAATTAGTATTTAAAGCGCCATATGACCATTTCGTTGATACATTGCGTAGCAAGACATTTGAGGATAGCATTTTATTTTCTTATCAAGTAGATTCAAAATATAATCGAAAAATTTCAGACGCTACCATTTACGCAACAAGAAAAGCAAAATTGGATAAAGATAAATCTAAAGAAACGTATGTTTTAAGTAAGATTAAAGATATTTATAGCCAAGCAGGTTATGATGCTTTCATTAAAATTTACAATAAAGATAAGAGTAAATTCTTGATGTATCACAAAGATTCACAAACATTTGAGAAGGTAATTGAAGAGATTTTAAGAACCTATCCTTCTAAAGAATTTAATGATAAGAATAAAGAGGTTCCTTGTAATCCTTTTGAGAAATATAGACAAGAAAATGGACCTATCCGTAAGTACAGTAAAAAAGGCAATGGTCCAGAAATTAAAAGTCTGAAATACTATGATAAAAATATTCCTGAATCATTTATTAACATAACTCCTTCTAATAGTAAAAATAAAGTAATCCTACGTCAATTAAATCCTTGGAGAACAGATGTCTATTTTAATCATCAGACGGAGAAGTATGAGTTGCTTGGATTAAAATATGCAGATTTACAATTTGAAAAGAAGACTGGGACTTATTCTATAACTATTGATAAATATAATGAAATTAAAGAAAAAGAAGGAGTGGGCGAGCAGTCAGAATTCAAATTCACCTTATATAAAAATGACTTGCTTTTAATTAAGGATACGAAAAATAACGAGAAACAGATTTTTAGATTCTTATCTAGAACAATGCCAAATGTGAAACATTATGTAGAACTAAAACCTTATAATAAAGCCAAATTTGATGGTAACCAGCCATTGATAACAATCTTTGGAAATGTTGCGAAGGGAGGGCAGTGTTTGAAAGGATTAAATAAACCTAATATTTCTATATATAAAATTAAAACAGATGTTTTAGGTAATAAATATTTCATTAAAAAAGAGGGTGATAAACCAAAACTCAAATTTTAAAAAGTTTCAAAATAGAGTTGCAAATGCTTTTACAATGTATTATAATAGTAACTGTAAGGGACGCCTTACACAGTTACTTAAATCTTGCAGAAGCTACAAAGATAAGGCTTCATGCCGAATTCAACACCCTGTCAATTATGGCGGGGTGTTTTCGTTTTGTAAAGAGGACAGGATTATGACTTGGAGAATTGTACATGTTTGTCAGAGTGAAAAAATGCAATTAAAGTTGGATAATATTTTAATTAAGAAAATGGGTCAAGACTATGTGATCCCACTGAGTGATATTTCGATAATCGTAGCGGAAGGAGGGGAGACTGTTGTAACTCTGAGGTTATTAAGTGCTTTAAGTAAGTATAATATTGCCTTGATTGTCTGTGATAATGAGCACTTACCTACAGGGATTTACCATTCACAAAATGGTCATTTCAGAGCTTATAAAAAATTACAAGAGCAATTATTGTGGACGCAAGAACAAAAAGACAAATTATGGCAGATAGTAACCTATTTCAAAATAAATAATCAGCAAGATGTTCTCGCAATGTTTGAGAAAAACCTTGATTGTATCCAATTATTAGCGGACTATAAAGAACATATTGAATATGGAGATAAAACCAATCGTGAAGGACATGCTGCCAAAGTTTATTTTAATGAACTCTTTGGAAAGAAATTTGTACGCCTTACTCAACAGGAAGCAGATGTCATCAATGCAGGACTAAATTACGGCTACGCGATTATGAGAGCTCAGATGGCACGGATAATTGCAGGTTACGGTTTGAATCCCTTAATCGGAATTTTTCATAAGAATGAATATAACCAATTTAATCTGGTTGATGACTTAATGGAACCTTTTCGGCAGATTGTCGATGTTTGGGTCTACCAAAATTTACGAGATGAAGAATATTTGAAATATGAATTCCGCTTAGCGTTGACGGATACACTGAATGCAAAGATTCGTTATGGGAAAGAAACGTGTTCGGTAACAGTAGCAATGGATAAATATGTCAAAGGTTTTCTAAAATGTATTTCTGATAAGGATACGAGTAAATTTTACTGTCCTGTGGTATCGAGCATAGAATGGAGTTAAAGAAATGAGGTACGAAGCATTGAGATTATTGTGTTTTTTTGATCTACCAATGGAAACAAATCAAGACAAAAGAGTTTATCGCAATTTTCGGAAAGATTTAATTGCCAATGGTTTTGAGATGTTACAGTTTTCTGTTTATTATAGAACCTGTCCGAATCGAAGTTTTGCTAGTAAATTCTATAAAAAATTAAGTCAGAGTAATTTACCAAGTGGGAATGTCCGTTTACTTTCAGTTACAGAGAAACAATTTTCTGAAATGGTTTTAATCATTGGTGGAAAAACAAAGCAAGAAGAAGTAGTCAGTGATCATAAGTTGGTAGTTATATGAAAATGAACGTCAGTCATCCATACAAGGATAATATTTCATTAAGTTTTGGTCAATTTACTCAAATCGTAGGTCAAGATCAGCAAGTAAAGTACTATATTTGGCAGATCCTATTATGGTATTTTGGAGGTAAAAAATATAGTGAGGAAGATTTAGTCCTATTTGAACAAAATGAACCTAAAATCTTAATAGACTATATGGTGGTTTCACGTTCGGAATTCAGAGTGATTCAACTATCGAACATTAACGATCTAATTGAACAAATGGAGTATAAGAAAGGAACGATAGCTTATGATTATATAAAGAATAAGATTAATACAGTGGAGATGATAGAGCAAATTGAAAATATCAATGATAATCTCGATAGGATTTCATTGCTATTAAATCAAAATTTGAATCTTCAACTAGATGAAATTAATTATCATACAGAAGCGAAATATTTTAATACAGATCAATTGATTCAAAAAAATTTTTTGCCCTATTTTGGACAAAATGATAAAAATATATCCTTTGAATTTGTAGACAATAAGAAAAAGTTTTTATTATTTCTTTCCATGTTAGAAGTTGTAGTTACGAATAGTTCTGAAAAGATCTTACTTGTCTTACGAAATTTAGATGATTATCTATCTTACAAGGAATTTGTTGAGTGTTGCGAAAAGATGGAACTTTTAACAAATCATAGCAACTTGCTTTATATTATTTCGTTTCCTTCAAATGAAGGTTATCTTCATGTCACTAAAGAAGTAATGGAGGAGATTAATATCGTTTCTGATTACGTTGATCATTTTTATTCTTTAGCATTTATGTACGAACGATTTAGCAATCAATACCCAATAAATCAAATACCTGATGAGAAAGAATTTTTAAACTCTTTAAGAAAGATTGGTTCCTATTTATTTAGTGCAGACATTCTTCACATGAGTTTGTCCATCGAGGATCAAGTAGTATTAAAGATTTTAAATAATTTGTATCAGTATGAAATGAAAACAAAATTCTCTATTGGATCAATCAATCCTATGTTATTGAAATATTTGGAAGAATAGTATTGACGAGTAGGATTTAAGAATTTATAATATCTTTGAGGGGACAAAAAACAAAATTGACGAATTTGAGGTTTTTGTACTCTCAAGATTTAAGTAACTGTACAACCGATACTATTTTTAGTATGATAGCTGACCAGTTTTTGTACTCTCAAGATTTAAGTAACTGTACAACAATCTTTTTCCACTTTCCAACCTGTACAGTGTTTTTGTACTCTCAAGATTTAAGTAACTGTACAACTATCTTCTAAAATAGGTTTTAAACGACTAAGTTTTTGTACTCTCAAGATTTAAGTAACTGTACAACTGGGTTATCCAGAGCAATAGAGCAAATGGCGTTTTTGTACTCTCAAGATTTAAGTAACTGTACAACCCGAATTGGAGGTATAAAGTTTGATTTATTGTTTTTGTACTCTCAAGATTTAAGTAACTGTACAACTGTTGATGGAAATGCTGAATGCGAGCATGAGTTTTTGTACTCTCAAGATTTAAGTAACTGTACAACCATCGTTAAAGGTTCGCTTCTCTTGAACAGGTTTTTGTACTCTCAAGATTTAAGTAACTGTACAACGCTGCGGGAGCAATGGAGTCACTAATC
>NZ_JVHE01000111.1:0-769 GCF_001072925.1 Streptococcus pseudopneumoniae
TGATGCACTTGTTGAGGCTGACTCAGACGCTGAGGTTGACGCACTTGTGCTTGCTGACTCAGAGGCTGATGTCGATGCACTTGTTGAGGCTGACTCAGACGCTGAGGTGCTTGCGCTTGTTGATGCACTTGTACTTGCTGATTCAGATGCTGATGTCGATGCACTTGTTGAGGCTGACTCAGATGCTGAGGTGCTTGCGCTTGTGCTTGCTGATTCAGATGCTGAGGTCGATGCACTTGTACTTGCTGATTCAGATGCTGAGGTTGATGCACTTGTTGATGCTGATTCAGACGCTGATGTGCTTGCGCTTGTGCTTGCACTTGTTGATGCTGACTCAGATGCTGAGGTGCTTGCGCTTGTGCTTGCTGACTCAGACGCTGATGTGCTTGCACTTGTTGACGCTGACTCAGATGCCGATGTCGATGCACTTGTTGACACTGACTCAGACGCTGATGTGCTTGCGCTTGTGCTTGCTGATTCAGATGCTGAGGTCGATGCACTTGTACTTGCTGATTCAGATGCTGAGGTTGATGCACTTGTTGATGCTGATTCAGACGCTGATGTGCTTGCGCTTGTTGATGCTGACTCAGACGCTGAGGTTGATGCACTTGTTGACGCTGACGTACTTGCACTTGTTGATGCAGATGTGCTTGCTGACGTGCTTGCACTTGTTGACGCTGACGTACTTGCTGACGTGCTAGCAGATGTACTTGCGCTTGTTGAGGCGGATGTACTTGCTGACGTACTTGCACTTGTTGAGGCTGACGTG
>NZ_JVHE01000112.1:0-496 GCF_001072925.1 Streptococcus pseudopneumoniae
TGTGCAATATCAGTCATAGAAGTCTTTTCAATCAACTTTTGAGCAATCTTTTGGTTGATAATATGAGGAATTTGATGATTCTTCTTAACGATAGAAGTTTCAGCGACTATCATTTTCGAGCAATGATAGCACTTAAAACGACGCTTTTTAAGAAGAATTCTGGTAGGCATACCAGTCGTCTCGAGGTAAGGAATTTTCGACGGTTTTTGAAAATCATATTTCTTCATTTGACCTCCGCACTCAAGGCAAGATGGGGCGTCATAGTCCAGTTTAGCGATGATTTCCTTGTGTGTATCCCTATTGATAACATCTAGAATCTGGATATTAGGGTCTTTAATATCGAGTAGTTTTGTGATAAAATGTAATTGTTCCATATGATTCTTTCTAATGATGGTTTAGTCGCTTTTCATTATAGATCTTATGGGACTTTTTTTCTACACAAAATAGGCTCCATAATATCTATAGGGGATTTACCCACTACAAATATTATAGAGCC
>NZ_JVHE01000113.1:0-1461 GCF_001072925.1 Streptococcus pseudopneumoniae
ACCCACTACAGTTGACAAACATACTAAGATTAGTAGTGAGAAAATCTCCGACGGGAGAGAGTATTCACTACTTTTTCTTTATATTAAAGTAGAGGTGTCTTGTAAAGTCGTAGGGCTCTTTGGCGCTAGACGTCGCGTATTGAAAATAAAATCACTAAAACACGGAATTATTCAAGACAAAAGAGGTAATATCATGCGTACAGTATTTGGGATTGATGTGAGTAAGGCAAGTTCTGAGGTGGCAATTTTAGTCAACGGTGAAAAGATTCATGGATACACTATGCTCAATGACGCCATTGGCTTCAATCGTCTTTTGAATGACTTGAAAACTGTTCATAACCCTGAGATTATATTTGAAGCTACTGGTGTCTATTCTCGGCGTCTTCGAGCCTTTCTTGAGGAATACGGCTACGCTTATACACAGCTGAATCCTCTGGAAGCTAAGAAGCAACTGGACAGTCTGCGAGTTCGTAAAACAGACAAAATTGACGCTGAAAAGTTGGCTCATTCTCAGTTTATACTCAATCGTAAACCAACTTATGCGCAGGAAGAAGTTTATCAACATCTGCGTGATTTAAGCCGTTTCTATCAAAATCTTACAGAAGACATTGTTAGAGCTAAAAACCGTCTACACAAGGTCTTACAAGTCACCTTTCCTGAATTGGAAAATCTCTTATCCACACCAACTGGAGAGCAATATTGGAATTTAGTGATGGCTTTTCCATGCAAAGAGTTTGTATTAAACCTATCTCAAAATGAATTGTGTAAGATTATCCGTCAATCTACCTCCAAACGAATCTCTGAAAAGCGTATTGCTTATCTGACTGATAAACTTATAAAACTCGCTAAACAATCTTTTTGTGCGGTCAAGAAAATCTCCCCAATGCTTGAAGAGGTTCGTTACTATGCTCAAGAATTGCTTCGTCTTTCTGAGCACAGACAGGTTGTCTTAGACGACATGGTAGCTCTAGCGCAGCCTTTACCAGAGTATGACATCTTACGATCAATTCCTGGCATCGCAGAAACCACAGCGACATCTATCATTGGCGAATTGGGAGATATTCGGCGCTTTCAGTCTACCAATCAAATCAACGCTTTTATTGGCATTGACCTGAGACACTATGAATCTGGGAACTTTCTCGCCAAGGAACACATTACTAAGCGAGGTAATCCCTATGCCAGAAAAATCTTGTTCAAGTGCATTCATAACATCGCTTCAGCTAGTCATACCAATCCCTGCCATATCGCCGACTTTTATGAGAAACGAAAAAGACAATCGACAATAGCTTCAACCAAGCCACATGCGATTGCCTCTATACATCGTCTCATTCGAACAATGTATTACCTCATTACGCATAACAAACTTTACGATTACTCTTTGACCCAAAATCGATAAGGTCATCTATGCCGTATTATTATAACACCTTGTTTCAAAAAATACCAGATGAGGTGTTTTTTAGC
>NZ_JVHE01000114.1:0-433 GCF_001072925.1 Streptococcus pseudopneumoniae
AGATCCAAGCAAACCAGGCCAACCAGTAGAACCAGGAACACCAATCACTCCTGAAAATCCAGGAACTGATACCCCAATCATCTACGTACCAATCGTGAATGATGTGACTAAACCAACCAAACAGACAGTGAAGTTTGAAGGAGCAGGCGATAAGACTCCAGCTGACAACGTCCAAGACGACTTTAATTTCACTGGTAAAGAAAAACAAGCTGATGGAACTACAACATGGACTGAAACTAGTCACACCTATGGCAAGGTTACTGTTCCAGTTGTAGATGGATACTACTCAGATAAGACAGAAGCTGGCTCTAAGACAGTGACTCCAGATCAACCAGAAGTAACTGATAAGGTTACTTACAAACCACTAGGTAGCTTGGTTCCAAAATCTGATGATCCAAACTTCCCATCAACACCAGGTGTGAAATATCCAAAT
>NZ_JVHE01000007.1:0-2341 GCF_001072925.1 Streptococcus pseudopneumoniae
TTTTAGTGTATACAAAAAGGCCAACATCCATTATATTAAAAGCGCTGAAACCTAAAACAAAAGGATGATGACCATATGAACAATATACTAGAAGCTACACTACAAATCAAAGATAAAAACATTATTTGGGATAATAAAGTTCAAGAGAAGATATTTAAAAAGAGAAAATCTTTATTTTATGCAGCTACTTATACGCATAAACCAGAATTTTGTACCGTTTGTGGGTG
Source organism: Streptococcus pseudopneumoniae (assembly GCF_001072925.1). GTDB lineage: Bacteria > Bacillota > Bacilli > Lactobacillales > Streptococcaceae > Streptococcus > Streptococcus pseudopneumoniae_Q. Next base: position 228 of record NZ_JVHE01000007.1, read on the forward strand.
TGTTAGCCGAAATAATAATATCGTTAAAAACGGCACGAAAACATCTCGTATCACTCTCTGTTCTGTTTCAGGCCTAGCGGCCTACTTAAATCTACGCAAGCAGAGATTTCTCTGTAGAGAATGCGGCTCTTCATTTACCGCAGACACTAGTCGAATCGTAGAAAAACACTGTCATATCTCTAAACGCTTAAAAAACGAAATTAAATCAAAAATAAGTGAAACAGTATCTGAAACCTATATCGCAAAAGAAACAAATGTTTCAGTTCATACGGTAAGACGTATCATAGATGATACAACACGTTTACTAAAGATTAAACCATTACACGATTTACCTGAGCATTTGTGTTTTGATGAATTTAAATCCGTCAAATCTTCCGATAGTAATATGAGCTTCATTATTTGTGATAGCACTACACACAAGCTGGTCGATGTTGTACGAGATAGAAAATCTTACAGCTTGAAAAAGTATTTTCATCGTTTTGAGCCTAAGACTAGATTAAAGGTAAAAACTATCTCCATCGACATGTACTTACCGTACATTCAATTAATAAAAGAAATGTTTCCTAACGCTAAAATTATCATTGATCCTTTTCATATCGTACAAGCCTTAAATAGAGAATTAAATCGAACTCGGGTACGTGTCATGAATAAGCATCGCTATAAAGACTCTAAATTATATCGAAAGTTAAAACATTATTGGAAGTTAATTTTAAAGAACTCTAATGAACTTCAGAACTATAAATATAATCGTTATAAGCTTTTTGAAAGCTTCATAACAAGTAAAGGAATCGTAGATTATATCTTAGAAAAAAATCCATCTCTTAAAAATGATTATGAGGTTGTACATTCACTTCGTGAATGTATACAGGATAGAGATTATATAGAATTCAAGGAAACGATTGAAGCAGCTACGCAATTAGACCTATCTCCTGGTTTAAAAAGAGTATTAAAGACTCTTATGACTTACTTTCCATATATTCAAAATACTTGTGAGTATCCAACTAGAACAAATGGCCCTATTGAAGGAATAAACAATAAAATAAAAGTGCTTAAAAGAAATGCCTACGGCTTTAGAAACTATTACCATTTTAGAAATAGGATTATTTTAATAACAAAAATGTTTGGCCCAAAACAAAAAGGAATTAAGCAACAATTAGTTGCTTAATCCCTTCCTAAATTTCTTCATCAACACTATTTGACAAAGAGCCCTTTTTTAGTGCTCAAAATAGCACTCAATTTTAAATGGATTTGGTGTTCAAAAAATATAATCAAATGCAACAAACTAATTTCATTTTTAATAGGCACAATTAATTTTAGAAGATAGTACGAAAAAATATTGACTATTTTCTTTAGAATGTGTAAAATTTAGATAGATTATTTAAAGTGAGGTTTTTTTATCCTGTCTATATTAAAGAAGAAAGTTAATATGTTTAGTGTACTATTGAATGTGGTATTAATAGCTATTATAGCTATTGGAGTGCTATTTTTCTTACCTAAGGAACATAAATCAGAAGTCAAATCGTCAATTAATATCGAAAGTATTGAAAAAGTGAATGAAGTTGTATTTTTGAATGCGGGAATTAATGAAATTATTTCTGAAACAAAAACAACTCAAGTTTTTGGGTTTGATGTGCCGTTCTCTAAAAAAGCAGCATTAGTAATTTTAAATTATAAAGCTAAATTTGGAATTAAAAGTAGTGTAAAGGTTGAACAAATAAGCGAAAAAGAATATAAGGTTATTGTTCCAAAATTGGAAGTAATTGGTGTTGAACTTTCAAAAGATAATCCTTATGATTTATATGATAGTCATGGAGAGTTATTAAGTGGAACTACAGAAGATATTGATACTGGGAAATTGGTCGCTAACCAACTTTCTAGTGATAAACAAGCAGAGTATTTAGATAAATTTAAGAGTGAAATTAAAGAATCTGCAATCAATTATTATAAAACAATATTTTCTTCAATGGATTCTGAAGTAAAAGTAACTATAGAATTTACAGAATAATTTTTGAAATACAAAACCCTGGCCATCTCTGGTCAGGGTTTTGTGTGGTTCTATAATTTTTAGGGTTGATGGAAATTTTCCACCAACCCTATTTTAGTGTATACAAAAA
>NZ_JVHE01000115.1:0-74987 GCF_001072925.1 Streptococcus pseudopneumoniae
CTACACAAAAATAGGCTCCATAATATCCATAGGGGATTTACCCACTACAAATATTATAGAGCCCTTTTTTCTCGCAAACATGAAAGAAAAAAGGCCGTAACAAATTTCCGTTACGACCCTTTCTAACTAAGATCTAGTTTCACTAAGGAAACCTTCAATTTTAACGATTTGACTAATCTTCTTTTCTCTTCCCAAAAGCAAACATACCAAGGAACATCCCCACAAGTCCTACAGAAGCAAGGGCAGTGGCATCTTCATTTCCTGTCTTAGGAAGAACATCTTGACGAACTGCAGGTGCTTGATAGGTCTTATCCTGTGACATAGCCTGAGATACAATAGACTGCTGACCTTTGTGATCTGGATTTTTAGCGCTCGCTATTTCTGAACCTTTGACATCGCCTACAAATCCTGGTTTTTCTGTTGACGCGACGTCATTCTTCACACTGCCTGTGAATGCTGGGACTTCATGTACAGCTGCTTCGCTACCATTGACACCACCTGCAAATTCTGGAGATTCTGCTTTTGCTGCTTCTACACCATTGACTCCACCTGCAAATTCTGGAAGTTCTACTATCGGTGCTGCTTCTTCACCTACTGTACCAATAGGTTCAGTATACTCTGGGAGCTCCGTTACAGCTGCTTCACTACCATTGACTCCACCAGTAAATTCTGGAAGTTCAGCAGTCGCAGCTTCTACACCATTAACACCACCTGTGAATTCTGGTACTTCGTTAACAGCAGCTTCACTACCGTTGGCAGCTCCAGGAATACCTGCTCCTTCAAGACTCACTGGAAGGTTGTGCATACTCTCGATAGCTCCAGAAGCAAGTCCAGTTATCTCCTGACCAAGATCTGACTTGTCTATTGTAAATAGAAGAGTCTTCGTATCGTACTGGGTCATAAAGTTTATTTTTTTACCATTTGCCAACTGAAGTGTTGGGATTTTGTTAACCAAAACTTCTGAATCAAATTCTACTGCAAGAATTCCTGGCCATTTTTCAATAACATTTTTAACTTTGGCTTCTTTAGGAGAAATTCTTTCCTTCGTTAGGAAATCCCAGTTGAATTTCTTGAAGGATAGAGTATAAGGATTGCCACCAGCTTCATGATGTTCGTACAAGAGACCAAATTCTTTTGGTCCGATCTGTTGAAGTGAGTTATAGGCGTACTCCCCTTCTTGAATCAAATGATGATGCAGCCAAGTCAACTCGCCATCTTCTTCTACGCGAGCCACTCGAATGTAACCATTCTTACGACCTGGGCCATTGGCATTTGCTAGAAGGATATACTCTTTACCATCTTGAACCGTATGAGTCGCTGCCATTTGAACATAGACATCTGGTACATCATAGCGTGCTACATAGTTATCCCATGTAATACCACCATCATTACTTGTCGCAACTTGCAAATCACCAGTCAAACCACGCATAAAGAGTTTCAACTGACCATTATTCAATTGAACAACAGAAGATTCCGTATTTTGAGCGTAGTAATTGTTCATGTTGCTTGAATCAACTACTGTACCATCATAAAGTGTACGGTTATCATTGACACCGCCACCCATATGCCAAGTCTTACCATGGTCATCTGAGTAGATGATACGAGATGATTGAGAACCATTGAGGTGGTTTGTTCTATTCGTCGTATAGACAGGAACGACGATCCGACCTTTATGAGGTCCATTCTGGAGGGTAATGCCCACTCCAGGTCCCACACCTAAGAATTTCATCCAATCAGCTTTGACCATTGGGGTAATATCTTGAGGAGCTGACCAAGTCTTACCATCATCATCACTGTAAGACATCCATAGGTAGCTGTCTTTAGCAATTCTAAATGGAGAAGTTTTATTACTTGTAAAGTAGATATTTCCTAGTAACTGCTCACCCTGATAAAGATCACCTTTATCGCTATAAGCCGGCTTGACAGGATTTACAACAACACGGTAATCCGTTGCCTGACCATCTGGTGTGTAGACTACACCATTTTCACGAATAGTATAGGCCCCATTTTCTCCTTCACGATAGAGAATTTGGTAGGTTTTCCCATCAATTTCTTTATAAGCTTCCTCTTTTTCAGCTGACATCCCAAAGATACCTTTTCCTTCTGGGAACATATCATAGACTGAAAAGATTCGTTTGGTTTCAGTATCTTGGGCTAAAACCATATCGATATTTACTGGTGAACCAACAGATGGATCAGTAGCTTTTGGATTGTCGCGTAGATTCGTAAGTGTGATACGATCGCCCCATGTTTGGCCCTGATCTTCACTTCGTTTGACGACCATACCGATATCTCCCCAGTCATAGTGGTGCAATCGGCGTTCGTCAGCTCCAGCAATCAGAGTTCCCTTGTCAGTCTTAAGGAGGGCTGGAATACGATAGCTATTAATACCATCTGGATTTGACTGCCCATTTTTACCAGCTTCAAAGACATCCTTTTTATCTGTTATCTCAGCTCCTTCTGGAAGCTTTTTCTCTAATTCGGATCTTTCAAAGAGGTAGCTACGATTTTGAACTTCTTCTGGACTCAAGGCACGATCGTAAACAGTTAGATTACGAACTTGTAAGCCTGCCCCCCAAACCATACTTCCTGCACGATTTGTGGTACCAATTTGCATATGATTTACATCAGGCATATCTTTGATAAAGCGTCCTGATTTCTTACTTGTTCGTGACAAGACTCCATTTACATAGAGACGAACTTGTCCATCTGGAGAATCTGCACTTGGTCTTTCAACTGTAAAGGTTACTGAATTCCACTGACCTGGTTTGACTGTTAATGGTGCGTCTGTGTATCTATCATAAAATTGGTCGCCGTTTTGATCGCGGCCCTCAATCAAGGCAACGTTGTTATAAACAGCCATGGTGAAATATTCATTTCGAACCGTATCACTTGAGGCTGAGAAAAGGTTGTAAAATGCTGGTGCAGAAGCATCTGGTTTGAACTCCATATGAATGGTCGCATTTTGAAGCTGTTTCAGTTTGTCCAGTTGCTCTGTCAGATCAATTCTATTGCTATTTGCAGCATTAGTCTCTACATCTTCCCTTTCAAGAACAGTATTGACATTTTCCAACTCTCTAGCATAGTAATCACGTGGAAGTGAAGCTGGATCTTTTTCGATTTCTCTAGTTGCTTCTGCCGTTTCTGCTGTTGCAGTTGTCTCTGCCGTTGCAGTTGTCTCTGTTCCAGTATGTGCTTCTGTAGATGTATGTGTGACTGTATCTACCCCATTAGACTCTGTCGCACTCTTTTCAGTATCTACTGCTTTTTCTGCCTGATCCTTCTCTACTCCTAGTTCTGTCGTTTCCTTATTGGTAGCTGTTGCTTCTTGTGCCAATACTGGCGATGCACCAAAAACAACTGCTCCAATAACGACTGAAGCGGCTCCTACTGTAAATTTGCGAATTCCGTATCGTTGTTTTCTCTCCAACTGATTATGCTTCATCTTTCTTCCTTTCATTTTTAAAAATAAAGCGCTTTCTTTTTTGATTAAAATTTTTAGTCATCTGACTAAATGACAAAAATTACTTTTTCACGAAGGGTTACACTCGCTCTTTCAAATTTTCTCTCACTTAACGATCAACAATCTATCATCATGCCATCGTTAACTAGAGTCTCCTACTCCTTTCAAATTTTATCTTATTCTCATTATATAATAAATTTCTCTATTTTAAGATAGATGAATATAGAACAGATTTTACTTTCAGTTTTAGAAATATAAAATTGGACATTTGAAACTACTTTCGGACGCTTTGGATTTTTCTAACATAAAATTGCTTCATCCAGTTGAATCGTTTTTTAATGAACTTTATCTCAAACTTATACTCAATGAAAATCAAAGAGCAAACTATGAAGATAGCCGCAGGTTGCTCAAAACACCGTTTTGAGGTTGTGGATAGAACTGACGAAGTCAGTAACACATATACGGTAAGGCGAAGCTGACGTGGTTTGAAGAGATTTTCGAAGAGTATTAACTATTTGACTCCTGATTTATCTAGATCAAAAAGGCCGTAACTAGTTCTAGTCACGACCCTTTCTAATATAAGATCAAATTTCTCTATGAATTTCGTTAGTTTTAACTATTTCATTGATCTTCTTTTTTCTTACCCATGGCAAACATACCTAGGAGCATGCCTACAAGTCCGAGCGAAGCGAGAGGAGCAACATTTTCACTTCCTGTTTCAGGGAGGAGATGCTGATGAGCAGCAGGGGCTTGATAAGTTTTATCCTCTGCCATGGCCTGAACCACAATAGATTGTTCTCCCTTATACTCTGAAATCTCATGGACAGCAGCTTCAGCACTGTTTACACCACCTACATAGGCTGGAACTTCTGTACTCGCAGCTTCTAGCCCATTAACACCACCTGTGTACTCTGGAACCTCTAACTTAGCGGCCTCTACTCCATTAACACCACCTGTGTACTCTGGAACTTCTAACTTAGCAGGTTCTAATCCATTAATACCGCCTGTATATTCTGGCACCTCTAACTGAGCGGCCTCTACTGCATTGACGCCACCTGTATATTCTGGCACCTCTAACTTAGCGGATTCCACTGCATTGACGCCACCTGTATATTCTGGAGAATCTAACTTAGCGGATTCTACTGCATTCACACCACCTGTATATTCTGGCACCTCTAACTTAGCGGATTCCACTGCATTCACACCACCTGTGTATTCTGGAGAATCTAACTTAGCAGATTCTACTGCATTGACACCACCTGTATATTCTGGCACCTCTAACTTAGCGGATTCCACTGCATTCACACCACCTGTGTATTCTGGAGAATCTAACTTAGCGGATTCTACTGCATTGACACCGCCTTCGAACTCTGTACTTTCTGCCTTAACTCCTTCCTCACCATTGACGCCACCTTCGAAGGCTGGAACTTCATGAACGGCAGATTCCCCTTTTGAGCTTTCTACTAGATTACCTTCTGGAACTTCATGGACCGCGGCTTCCTCACCGTTCACACCACCTTCAAAGGCTGGAACTTCATGAACGGCTGCTTCGGCACCATTAACCCCACCTTCGAAGGCCGGAACTTCGTTAATAGTTCCTGGTGGATTTTCTTCAACCTCTATTTCTGGAACGTCATGAACAGCCGCTTCTTCGCCGTTCACACCACCTTCAAAGGCTGGTACATCATGAACGGCTGCTTCCTCACCGTTGACGCCACCATCAAAGGCTGGATCCTCATGAACTGTACCTTCACCATTGACTGCACCTGTAAACTCTGGAACTTCATGGATTTCTGCTTTTGCTCCATTTTTACCACCAGGGACTCCTGCACCTTCAAGACTTACAGGTAAATTATGCATACTCTCAATTGCACCATCAATGATTTCTGTAATTTCTTGACCAATATCTTCCTTGTTAACTGCGAAAAGCAATGTTTTTGTATCGTATTGCGTCAAGAAAGTCGCAAAGTTCCCATTTGCCAATTTAAGAACTGGTGGTTGATTCACCAATACTTCAGAATCAAATTCTAGAGCAATGACATTTTTGCTCATCTCTACTGCATTTTTCACAGTTGCTTTTGTTGGAGCAATTCTATCCTTGCTTAAGAAATCCCAGTTGAATTTCTTATAAGACAAGGTGTATTCATTTTGAGTGGCAGTCGCATGCTCATAAAGCAAGCCAAATTCGCCATTTCCAAGATCTTGCAAGGAGTTATAAGCAAATTTACCACTTTGAATTGGATTGTGCTTGAGCCAAGTTAGGTCTCCATTGGCTTCCACACGCGCTAAGTGCACCAGACCATTGTAACGTCCTGGCCCACCTGCATTACTGAGGATGATATATTCCTTACCATCTTGCACCGTATGAATGGCAGACATTTGAACGTAGACATCTTTGACATCTGAATAGCGTTTTACATCTTTTTCCCAAGTCGCTCCGCCATCTTTACTTGTTGCAACCTGCAAATCTCCGGTCAATCCACGCATAAAGAGTTTGAGGTCTCCATTATTCAACTGCACAACAGTTGACTCAGTATTTTGAGCACCTGGATTATTCATAGTTGAAGAATGAATTGTTTGGTTACCTACTGGACGGTTATCATTGACCGCTTCACCAGCGTGCCAAGTTTCACCATGGTCATCTGAGTAAATGACACGTGAAGACTGGGATCCACTTAGGTAGGATACGTTATTTGTTGTGTAGGCTGGGATAACCAGACGCCCTTTATGAGGTCCTGAATGTAAGGCAATACCTGTACCAGGTCCTGTTCCTAAGAAATGCATCCAGTCCTTACGAATACCGTATGTAATATCTTTTGGTGCAGACCAAGTTTTTCCATCGTCATCGCTATAAGACATCCAGAGATAGTTAGTGTTTGAAACTCTAAAGATATTCTTGTCGCTATAATCAAAGTAGACATTACCAATCAGTTCTTCACCTTTATACAAATCACCCTTATCACTATAGGCTGGTTGCTTAGGATCAACTACAACACGGTATTCTGTCTTTCTATTTTCAGGATCAAAGACTTCACCATTTTCACGGATTGTATATCGTCCTGCTTCACCTTTTTTGTATAGAACCTGATAAACTTTATCTCCAATTTGCTCATAGGCTTGTGGTGCTTTTCCTGGTAAATCTCTAACAGCTTCACCTTCTACGAACATATCAAAAATAGAGAAGATTCGCTTAGTTTTCGGATCTTGGACTAGGGCCATGTCAATGTTGACTGGTGATCCCGCATGAGCTCTTCTGGCATTCTCATTATCACGAGGATTTGAGATGACAATTCTATCTCCCCACGTTTTGCCCTTATCATCACTACGACGAATGACCATACCGATATCACCCCAGTCAGAGTGATGCAAACGACGTTCATCAGCTCCAGCAATCAAGGTTCCCTTATCAGTTTTCAGCAGGGCTGGAATGCGGTAGCTTGCGATACCATCTTTATTTGGCTTACGGTTCTCACCACCTTCAAAAACATCCAGTTTATCAGTAACTTCTGCTCCTTCAGGAAGTTTCTTCTCCAACTCTCCTCTTTCAAAAAGTTGGCTACGTTTTTTAACTTCTTCTTGAGAAAGAGCACGGTCATAAACCGTTAGATTACGGACTTTAAGATTAGCACCCCAGAAGTTTTTGCCTGTACGTTTTGTTGTACCGATTTGTACATGGTTGACATCTGGCATATCTTGAATGAAACGACCAGACTGAGGACTTGTACGTGACAAGACACCATTCACATAGACACGAACTTGACCTTTTGGTTGGTCTGCATTTGGTCTTTCAACTGTAAAGGTTACAGAGTTCCACTCACCTGGCTTAATTTTCAAAGGAGCAGTTTTATAATCACCATAGAATTGGTTTCCATTTGCATCACGACCTTCAACGATAGCTGTGTTATCAAGGATGGCCATAGTGAAATACTCATTTACTTTGGTATCGCTAGAAACTGAGAAGAGGTTGTAAAAACGTGGAGCAGATGCATCTGGCTTAAACTCCATATGAATGGTCGCATTTTGAAGTTTTTTAAGCTTGTCTAGCTCCTCCTTCATGTCAACTCTTTGACCGTTTGAAGGATTGGTTTCAACATCTTCTTTCTCTATAACAGTATTGGCATTTTCCAACTCTCTTGTATAAAAGTCACGAGGAATGTTTCCAACTTCCTCGTCTTCACTCTCTGTAGCTGGAGTTTCGTTTGATGTTTCTGTTCCGGTTGGTTTTTCAGACCCTGGGTTTGCTTGCAACTCTTCACGGCTCACTTCTGTTCCACTATTATTTACTGTGGTTACTTGGCCTGCAAGCTCCTTATCTAAATTAGCTAGACTTCCTGTCTCTACTTCCTTAGGCAATTCTGGCAAAGATTGCCCCGCTGTTTCACCATTCGTTGATGGTGCCTCTTGAGCCAAAGCCGGTGCAGCACCAAAAACAACCGCTCCAATCACTACTGAAGCTGCTCCAACTGCAAATTTCCGAATTCCGTATCTCTGTTTTCTATCAAAATCTCTCTGATTCATGTTTTCCCTTCCGTTATTTTAAAAAATAAAGCGCTTTCTTTTTTGCTTAAAATTTTTATCCCTTCAGACTAGATGCAAATAAGAAACTGTATTATTGAATGGAATTGCCATTCTTTGTAAATGAAATGCTGTTGCTCTTTTATAAACTCTATGTTAAAAATAAGCAAACAGCTAGACTCCTTTCACTTTTTATTTTAATCATATTATATAATAAATATTCTAATTTTTAGACTTTGTAATCTATAATAGATTCTACTTTCAAAGATATTTAGAAGTTTCAAACCACCTGAAACTACTTTCCCATTATCTGAGTCACATAAAGAAAAGCCTGTAGTTCATTCGAAACTACAGAGCTTTTTTTCAATTTTTAGTGACCAAGATAGGTAAAGGGGATCTCACTACCACACAACCAGTTGTAAACTTGATCATTGACATGAACATTCATGGCTTCATGAGCGTATTCAGGCATGATACGATAACTCTTTTCACAAGTCAAACGGTTGTAAATAGCAAACTGAGTGATTGGATAGCAGACATCGTCATCAAGTCCAGTAATCATCCGAACTTCCCCCTTAATACAATGGGCAAGATTTTTTACATCGATATAGCTAAGTGTTTCCATAATCTGCTCTTCTGTCTCATGGAATGGGTCATGGAACTTAAAGTAACGAAAGAGTTCATCATAGGCTTCGCTGGTATTTCCAATCTCTAGCACTCGTCTAAAGTCTGATAAGAATGGATAAATAGCTACGGTTCGCTTAATCCGTTGATTCAACCCCGCAGCCACCAGAGCCAGCGCTCCTCCTTGAGAAGCTCCATAGCTTGCTAATTGCCCCTCATCCACTTGTGGGAAGCTAGCTACAATCTCAACTAATTGATAAATATCAAGATAAACATCCTTATAGAAGAGTTGCTCTTTTCCTTCTACTGCACCACGAATGATTTGACCCTTAACTGTATTTCCAAGAGGCGAGCGTAACCCATCTTGTGAGTAACCAGACTGACCACGGACATCCATAGATACAACACCATAACCAGCGACTGTAAAGGCCAACATATCTGCCCAATCCCAACAACGTCCCATATACCCATGGAAGTGGAAAATGACAGGTACTTTCTTTTCTGATTTTGGTAAGACCACTCGAGCATAAACGAGCCCATCACGTGTACCTTTAAAAGTTAGCTCATAACACTTCACATTTGGAATACGAAAATCACGTTCCTCTAATTGGTAATCTGGCAAGACCGAAACCTTCTCAATCTCCCCATCCCAAAAATCGTCAAAGTCTTGCGGAACTTCATCTCGCCCTCTGTAAGTTTTCATTTCTTCTATTAGTGCTGGATTTCTCATAAAACCCTCCTTAATTTTGTAACCGTTACCATAACTCTAGCACATAAAGGAAGGCAATGCAAGATTGATATTTTAAATAGAAAGTGATTTTAATTTTGAAGATTCATCAGAGCTATTCTGAAAGTAGTTTTATCCATTCCATTCTGTATAGATTCAATACACTTTCAAAGAAAACAGCTTCTTTGCTCTCTCATCCAAGAGTCATTGAAGACTAGTCTTATACTCTTCGAAAATCAAATTCAATCTACGTCAGCTTTATCTGCAACCTCAAAGCCGTGCTTTGAGCAACCTACGGCTAGCTTCCTAGTTTGCTCTTTGATTTTCATTGAGTCTTAGCATGTTCTCGGATATATACTGATCTATCTTTAAACTAGTGTTTGTTTACAAAAATAAAAAAGTTTCATAATCTTAATAGAATTGTTCTACCAAGATTACAAAACTCTTTCTTATTTCAAATCTTTTTTATAGCGTTCCAACTCAGCTTGGTTTGCCCAAACATAGTGACCTGGACGAATTTCTACCATAGAAGGTTTATCAGTTTCATAGTCATGTTGATCTGGATCATAGACTTTCAAAACTTTTTTACGTTCCAAGATTGGGTCTGGAATAGGAACAGCTGATAGAAGTGCTTGCGTGTATGGATGAACTGGATTGTTAAACAATTCTTCAGTCTCAGCCACTTCAACAATAACACCCTTATAAATTACCGCGATACGATCAGAGATGAAACGAACTACTGACAAATCGTGGGCGATAAAGAGATAAGTCAAGCCTAATTCCTTTTGGAATTTCTTGAGCAAGTTCAAAACTTGGGCACGTACTGAAACGTCCAAGGCTGAAATCGGCTCATCCGCAATAACGAAGTCAGGTTGCATAACCAAGGCACGGGCAATCCCAATACGTTGACGTTGACCACCTGAAAACTCATGTGGATAACGTGTCAAGTGTTCAGCCAAAAGTCCCACTTCACGAATGATATTTTGAACTTTTTCTTTTCTTTCTTCTTCATCTTTAAACAAATGATAGTTATAAAGACCTTCAGAAATGATATAGTCAACCGTTGCACGTTCATTCAAACTTGCAGCAGGGTCTTGGAAAATCATTTGAATACGACGGATTAATTCCGAAGCTTGTTCACGTGATTTTTTACCATTAATTTTTTTACCTTCAAAGATGATATCACCTTTGCTAGTATCATTAAGACCGATAATAGCACGACCAATTGTTGTCTTACCACTACCAGACTCTCCAACAAGTGAGAAAGTTTCTCCTTTGTTGATAAAGAAGTTCGCATTTTTAACAGCGACAAACTTTTTGCTTCCTTCACCGAAGGAAATTTCTAAGTCTTTAATTTCTACTAATTTTTCAGACATTTCCTTCCTCCTAGTCCTCAAGATGTGTAAAGCCCATCTTTTCACGAATCTTGTCGTGTAAATCTGCAATCACCGATGGTTTTTCAACTTTTGGAGCTTGTTCATGAAGCAACCATGTCTTAGCCCAATGAGTATCAGATACTGCAAACTGAGGTGCTTTTTCCTCGAAGTCAATCTTCATAGCATAATCTGAACGAAGAGCAAAAGCATCTCCCTTCAATTCAGTATAAAGCGATGGAGGTGTCCCAGGGATTGAGTACAATTCACCTTTGTCATCCGCAAGTTGAGGCAAGCTTGACAAGAGGCTCCATGTATATGGATGACGTGGGTCGTAGAAGATTTCTTCAACAGTACCATACTCGACGATTTCACCAGCATACATAACTGCAACTTTATCAGCGATACTTGCTACAACACCTAGGTCGTGGGTGATAAAGATTGTTGTAAAGTGGTATTCGTGTTGAAGTGACTTCAACAAATCAATAATCTGTGCCTGAATGGTCACGTCAAGAGCTGTTGTCGGCTCATCACAGATAAGAATGTCTGGACGACAGGCAAGAGCAATCGCGATAACAATACGTTGACGCATTCCCCCTGAATATTGGAATGGATACTCGTCAAAACGTTTCTCAGAATCTGGAATACCAACTTTATTCATATAGTCAATAGCCATCTCTTTAGCTTCTTGAGCAGTCTTGCCTTGGTGTTTAACAATAACTTCTGTGATTTGACTTCCGATTGTCTTGATTGGGTCTAGACTGGTCATCGGATCTTGGAAGATAGTTGCAATCTTCGCACCACGAATACTTTCCCATTCTTTATGAGAAGATAAGGCTGTCAAATCTTGTCCACGGTAATTAATACTACCTTGTGCAATACGACCATTTTCTTCCAACATTCCTGTGAATGTTTTTGTCAAAACTGATTTACCTGAACCTGACTCCCCAACTAAGGCGAGGACCTCTCCCTCAATCAAATCGATGGAGACACCTCGAATAGCTGTCAAAATCTTGTCACGAACATCAAATTCCACGACAATATCTTGAGCAGTCAAAATTACATTTTTTCCTTTTATCATGTCTACTCCTATCTATGTGTACGTGGATCACTAGCATCCGCTAGGTTTTGACCTACTACGAAAAGGGACAAGGATACCAAGACCAAAGTTGTCAATGGAATCCAGAAGAGATATGCATTGGTTGTTACGTTCTGAGAATAATCTGAAATCAAACGTCCCAAACTTGGTACTGTGATGGGCAAGCCAAGTCCAAAGAATGATAGGAAAGCCTCATATGAGATAAAGGCTGGAAGCATTTGCGACGTACTCGTAACAATAACAGATACCAATTGGGGCATAATGTTTTTCACAATAATCTTATAACTTGGTGTTCCCAAGGTACGTGAAGCAAGGTTGTACTCTAAATCACGGTAACGTAACATTTGGATACGAATTGAATGGGCAACACCAATCCAAGTGGTTACACTCATGGCAAAGATCAAGTTCCAGAAACCTGCCCCGATAGAGTAAGTCAAAACAATAACGATCAAAAGTGATGGAATATTGTTGATAACGTTGTAGACTTCCATCATGATACGGTCAACTGATTTTGAGATCCCCCAAAGTCCACCAATGACAACACCGATAAAAAGGTTAACAAAGGTAGCAATAACCGAAATCAAGATAGAGTTACGAGCCCCAAACCAGACACCATCAAAGAGAGATTTACCATTACTGTCTGTTCCAAACCAATATTCAGCATTTGGCTTAATGTAACGAGCGCTAAAATCGTTTACCTTACTTACATCATTAAAGTCAAAATCAGAAAACATTGGGTAAATGAAACTCATCAAAACAATTGCAATCAAGATACCTAGCATGATTACTGTTGATTTCTTCTTCAAAAACTGTCTAAAGACAGAACCCCAGTATGAGTAGGCAGGAGCATCAATTGCTTCAGAGGCATAATCATCACGTTTTACAAACTGAAATTTTTCATTACTAATTGTAGACATTATTTGCCTCCTTTCTCTGTCAATTTAATACGTGGGTCAATAATCGTCATCCAAATATCACCAATAAGGTTTGAGAAGATTGAGACACAAGTGAAGATAAAGACGAGACCAACTACCATATTATTGTTTGAAGCCTTTACAGAGTCGATCAACATTTTACCCATACCTGGGAAGGCGAAGACTGTTTCAGTAAGAGTTGCTCCACCAATAACACCAATGATAGCACCTGGAATACCAGAAACAAGTGGTACCATAGCATTTTTAAAGATATGCTTATCAGAAATCTCTTTCTCAGACAAACCTTTTGCACGAGCAAAACGAACGAAATCTTGTGATTGCAAGTCAATCATATAACGGCGAATCCAAATTGCCATAGTAGGTGCTCCTAACAAGCCCAAAATCACAGCAGGAAGGACATAAGAACGCCAATCACCAGCACCCAAGATTGGGAATGAATCTGGGAAGCCAATTGAAGAACCAATCAAACGAATAATATAGACTAGGGCAATCGTTGGAAGAGCCAACAAGAAAGTTAGAGTCCCTGTAGCGAAACTATCAATCCAAGTGTTTTTGAAACGAGCCATTGCTGAACCAAGAGGAATCGCAATCGCGTATGAAATCGAAAGACCAATCAAACCAGTGATAGCAGAACTTGCAATCATAGATGGGTACTGATAGTTGCTCTCAGTAGCAGTATATGGATCATCTTTACCGTAGTTCGCTACTTCACGAGCATCAGCTTGACTCGGAGATTTATAAGTTCTTGAGTAGATATTGACTGATGATGTTTTCTTACCAGTTGGGAATTGGACTTCAGAAGTCTTTGTTTGTCCTTGTCCTTGTGTAATAACCTGAAGTACAGGAGTGTTAGCGTATGTTGGGTAAGAATCTCCTAGGTTCAAGTTGACAAAGTTTTGGTGAACAAATGGGAACTGACTATTGAAGTACAAGAGGTATTTGTGTTTAGTACCTGAACCCACAAGAGACCAACCGATAGCAGGGTCATTCTCAAAGCGCAAATAACGCTCTAAGTTAGGATTCTCAGGGTCTTGGATCTTGTTTGTATGGTCAATATCAAGCAAGTTTGCATAGAATTTGAACACACGCTCAAAAATAGGAATTTCACGTGTAGCGTAGAATTGTCCACTCTCTGTAAACTCACCTAGAGTCCAACCATTCCCAAGTTGTTGGATATATTTTTCATAGATTGCTTTATTTGTATCATTTGCATCTACTGTAACAGAAGAGTCAATGCTACTAGCTTTTTCCTGCAACTCTTTCGTATCGTAATATTCGATATAACCCATACGCTCAAAAACGGTATTTTCATAGTTATCACGTTTATCAGCCGTTGTTGCAATTTTATTGTAGTTAGTATCTTGTTTGAAGATCAACTTCCGTGGAACCATCGTATAGATGATTGTGTAAATCAAGGTCGTTACTAAGAAAATAGAAACCAACGACCGCAAGATACGCATAAAAACATATTTTTTCATATTATTTCCTTTAAAATCCCAAAAGAACCTTCTCCTTTAGGAGAGAAAGTTCTGATGAGCATTATTTATTTCACATGACTCGCTAACTCTTTTTGAGCTTTTTCGTTTGATTCAGCTTTTTCTTTGAGCCATTTTTCACGAGCTTCTTTGTACTCTTTGGTTGTTACAGTGTTTGCTTGCAATTGAAGATATTTGAAGTAAACATCTGAACCTTTATCACCTGATTGAGTATATGATGCTGAGAATGGTACTACGCGAGAAATGATTGGTGCTGCTCCTGAAGAAGACATAGCTGGAAGGAAGAGTGAGCTGTCTGTTAACCAAGCTTGTGCTGCTGCATATTTCTCATAACGTTTGTTAAGATCGGTTGTTTCATTTCCAGCTTCGTCAACTAATTTATCATATTCTTTCAAACCAACTTGAGCAACCGCTGGGTTTGATGGATTGTCATAGCCCATGTAGGTCTTAGTTGTTTCACTATTAGTTGTTTTCAAGATATCAAGGTAAGTTGATGGATCATCATAGTCTGGATTCCATCCAACTGCACCTGAAATATCCCAATCCTCTGCTGCCGCACTAGCAGCGTAGTATGTGATATTGTGTAATTCATCCGTAGTGATTTGTTGGATATCGATAACTACATTATCTGTACCCAAAGCGGTCTCAACAGATTGTTTAAATGATTGGATACGAGCGATATAGTTTTTAGCTGTTTGGTCAACTGGAATATCCAAGTGGATTGGGAATTTTACACCATCTGCTTCAAGGTCTTTTTTAGCTTTAGCTAGTTCTGCTTTAGCTTTATCAGCATTGTAAAGACCATCTTGAGCATCAGCAAAGTTTACGTCTTTCCATTCATCACCATAAGAAACAACCTTCTCAGTAACTAAATCACCAAATGATTTTCCATTTGCTGAAACAAATTCAGGTTTTACAAATAGATTACGGACAGCAAGTGCTGCTCCATCCTTACCATTTAGCTGAGCTGAATAAGCAGTACGGTCAAAAGCAAAGTTCAAAGCTTGACGGAAGTCTTTGTTAAGAAGAGCTTTCTTAGTAGAAGTCTTTTCCTCGTCAGTTGTTTTTGATGTATATTTATAACTTTGACGGTCAATGTTAACACCTAAACCAGCAATACCTGCTCCCTGTGGGTTATAGTAGATATTATCTTTATATGTTTCTGCTACCTTAGAATAGTTTGAGCTAGTAGGGAAGAGACGGGCATAACTGTATGCACCATTTGTAAAGTTACGCTCAAGTGACTCTTGGTCTGAACCATCATAGTAAGAAAGTGTTACAGTATCGATGTGAACATTGTCTTTATCCCAATACTGATCATTCTTTGCAAATTCGATAGAAGACTTAGCTGTCAATCCCTTAAGCAAGAACGGACCATTGTAAAGCAACGATGTTGGATCTGTCGCCTTACCAAAGTCTTTACCTTTTGATTTTTCAAACTCTGCGTTCAAAGGCCAGAAAATTCCGTAAGACAATTTAGAGTTCCAGTATGGTTCTGGTTGGTTCAACGTGTATTGAAGAGTGTAATCATCAACAGCTTTTACACCTACAGCAGAGAAGTCTGTATTGTTCCCTGATACATAGTCAGCCAATCCTTTAACAGAATTTTGTGCTAGGTAAAGAGCGGCTGATTTATTGTCGGCTGCGTGTTTCAAACCTGTAACAAAGTCATTTGCAGTTACTTCTGCATATTCTTCACCATCAGATGTTAACCATTTTACACCTTTACGAATTTTGTAAGTGTATGTTAAACCATCTTGAGACACTGACCAGTCTTCTGCGACTGCAGGAGTAAGGTTACCATACTTATCACTTGTAAAGAGCCCGTCGATACCGTTTGAAGTGGCAACTTTAGTACTTTGTTTACCAGAGATAAGATAGTCCAATGTTTCTGGGTCAGCAGTATAAGTATAGCCATAGGCTTTTGGTGCTTCAGCATTTGATGATTTTGAAGAACCACAAGCTGCGAGAACGCCTGTTGCGAGTAGGGCAACCCCTGCTACCGCAAAAATCCGACTTTTTTTCATGTTTAGTTAACTCCTCTATTAAAATTAATGAGATACTGTTAATTATACCACACTCCCTTTCAAAAGTAAACGAATTTTCAGAATATTTTGTCGCATGCCTTTTGTAAACAGGAAAACTTACATTTTCAGAAAAGAAACTATTGACGAGATTTAATTTAAAAGGTATAATAATAAAAGTTAAGGCGGTATAGCCAAGTGGTAAGGCACGGCTCTGCAAAAGCTTGATCGTCGGTTCAAATCCGTCTACCGCCTTATGATACCGATTTTATCGGAATTTATCCAGACAAAAGCCTCGATTTTATGGGCTTTTTTATTTTTTTCTTCGTATAAATAAGGATAACTTAAAAAAACTTTTGGGGAGAGTTTGGGGCAAATATTTTCTAAAAAACTTCACCAAAACCTTTGATTTTCTCGCTTCCCCGTGACATGATGTAATCAAGCAAAGGAAACGAGGAAAGTGAGCAAAGAAGATTGGCTTAGCGATAGACAATATCCCTGAATCAGGAACTGCTATCGCAAGTCTAATGACCGCGATAACGGTCACAAGGCAAAACTAAAAGCGTAAACCAAACTCCCGCAAAAGAAAAGGTAAACGCTAAGAGGTAGGGGCGAAAGCCCCTTACACCTCTATTTTTCAAACGAAAAGAGGGAAAGCAATGGTTAGTGCAATAACTATTTTTATAATTGCAATCAATGTATACATTTATCTCAAAAATAAAGAGGACAAATAATATGAGAAAAGTTATTCAACAATTATTAGACAGTTCGATGTCTACATCTGCTATTTCGCAAGGCGCTGGAGTGCCGTGGACTACTGTTTCTGATCTCAGAAAAGGAAAAACAAGCATGGACAAAATGGCCCTTCTCACAGCAGAAAAACTTTATGATTTTGCCTTATCTGACAAGCAGTGATTTCGGTCACTGCTTTTATTATTTCAAAAAAAACTCAAGCCTGAGCCTGCATTTGGTGTAACCTATTTTAAAATTCTCGAATAAAAAAGGAGCATTACAGCTCCTCTTTTGAAATAACGGACACTTGGCTGGTCGGTGTACCCAGCATCTCAGATACCTTTTTCAAGGTGCGGCAGGAACCTTTCTGCCCTCAAATGTCTTTCGTTAATTTTATTCTAGCACTATCTACTTTTTTTGTCAATTTTTCTCAATCTACCAGACTTAATACGACTTTGTAACTTGTAATCTTGTATACGATACATGGTCGGGACGTAAAAGAAATCGCCACTTTTATGTAACTTGATAGCAACAAGTACATTATCATCAAATCTTTTTACATATTCAAAACTAGCGCCTTTCTCTCGTGGATTGATCCCAACGAAATCTGGATTACTTAGTATGAGTTCCAAGTCTTCAATATACTGAATCACATCATTATGATGTCGTTTCAGCATATGACTTCTCAACCCTTCTTTGTTAACCTTGATGTCGCTCGCTTCAAGAACAATATTAAAAATCTCTTTTACTTCATTAGTAACCTGACCAATTTTTTCATGATCCATCATTTCCTCCGTTATTCCACAACTATTATATCACATTTTATTTGGTCGTAATCAAGCATCAAGCTCAATCGTAAACTCCGTCTTGTCTGTCATACTATCATCTGCTTTCAGGTAGTACCAGCCGTCTACCGCCTCTATATTATCAAAGGCTCCTATAGGAGTCTTTTCTTTTTTACTAGTAGAAAAGCTTTATCAGTTCTACTCTGATAAAGCTTTTGTTTTATTCTGTTTCTTCTTCTGATTCGAGTTCTTGGATTTGAACCTTAAGCTTGGTTACACGTCCATTTTTGACCTTATCATTGGTTAGGGTGATATGCTTATTGCTACTTTCTAACTCATAGCTAAGTTTTTCTGATGTTGGAATAGTTCCCACGCCAGTCAAATAGTAACCAGCGATCGTATCTACATCATCACTTTCAAGTTCAACATCAAAGTAGTCATTGAAGTCATTTAAATTCATTGTTCCTTGAACGATATAGGTATCTTCGCCAATTGTATGAACATAGACTTCAGCTCGGTCAGTTTCATCATCAATCTCACCGACAATCTCCTCAAGGAGATCCTCTAGCGTAACTAGACCAGCCATTCCCCCATATTCATCGAGAAGAATAGCCATTTGTCTTTGTGAATTTCTCAACTCTTTTAATAAATCATCCACAAAAATAGTTTCAGGTACAAAGAGCGGTTCCTGCAAAATCTTTCTCAATACGATATTGTCAAAACCATCGGTAAAGCCTGCTTTTAGCAGACTCTTGGTATGAATCAAACCAATCACGTTATCCTTGTCATCATCATAGACAGGAATACGAGAAAAGTTTTGTTTTAAGATGCTTTCGATAATCGTCTGAGTATCATCTTGAATATCTACCATGAAAGCATCGGTTCGAGGAACCATGACTTCACGTGCCATGAGCTCGTCTAGCGAGAAAATCCCTTGTAACATTTCAATTTCATCAGCATCCAAGGTTTCTTCACTCTTAGACAACATGTACTCAATCTCATCACGAGTCATTTTTTCATCTGCATCGTCAAATGTCATCGGTGTCAATTGACTCAAGAGATTAGTTGATGCTGAGAGCATCCAAACGAAGGGACTCACAATCTTACCCAGAGCAATAATAAACGGTACTGTTCTGATAGCCAAGGCATCCTTAAGATTTAGAGCAATTCGCTTAGGATAAAGCTCACCAAAAACAATAGAAATATAGGTCAAGAAAGCTAATGATAAGAAGCTAGCTACCGCATAGGCAGTTTCGCTATTTCCCATCCAAGAGGCAATCAACTCTCCAAGTGAATCTGCTAGTTTAGCCCCTGACAAGATTGTAATTAAGGTGATACCAACTTGAATGGTTGATAAAAAGTGATTCGGGTTTTCAAGTACCTTTAGTAAACGGATATAGCGTTTATCTCCCTCCTCAGCTTTTTGCTCAACACGTGAACGACTAAGTGAAACCATGGCCATTTCTGTTGCAGAGAAAAAGGCATTTAAAAAGGTCAAAACAACTAATAAAACAAATTGCAGTAACAAATCCTGACTGCTCGGGTCTTCCATTTTCCTTCTCCTAAAAAGTATAATTGAAACTATTATACCATATTTTCCAATTTCTACACATTAATTTTCAATTTCTATGATAAAG
Organism: Streptococcus pseudopneumoniae; assembly: GCF_001072925.1. GTDB lineage: Bacteria > Bacillota > Bacilli > Lactobacillales > Streptococcaceae > Streptococcus > Streptococcus pseudopneumoniae_Q. Next base: position 19,411 of record NZ_JVHE01000115.1, read on the forward strand.
AGTCGCTGAATAGAGAGCTGCAATCCAAGTCCTGACACCCTAGTTCAAGCCTTGTAAATCTTCAAAAATGCTCTTTAAAATCTGAAAAGAGGAAAATACAAGCAATCGTGTCAACAGTTCATGAGTAATAAAAAATGAGGTTGGGATTTCCTCTCAACCTCTTGAACAATTAGTTAGCTTTTGTGACTGTGACCTCACCTGTTCGGTAATCTAACTGAATTCCCTTTTGGACATTTGGAATAACGACATTAAACTCCAATTCTCCGTCAGAGGACTTAGCTTCAATCTGCGATGCGGATGGCACCAAGTCTTCCTCAGACGCATAGAGCAACGTCACACGGTAACGCACTCGTTTGTTTTGATCTAGGGCTTTTCGAACCAGACTTTCATAGTAGTTTTGGCCTGTGGAATCTTCTGCACGCGCTTGGTTGGCCCAAGCTGTCTGTACGGCAATATTTTTAGGATTGCTGGTAGAAGCATCGAAGTCATCTAAGCCACCTATCAAGGCATAGCCTAACAAGTGTCCTCTATCGACCGCATGGTTATAGCTTCCTTTTAGATTCTTAACCTGATGCCAACCCGCAGGCGTCCAAGATGTTGAACCATTGCCAGTTTCTTCACGGTCCTTGTACTGCCTTGTTGCCTTTGACATGATCGCATTCGCTACTGTGGGAACTGTCTCTCCTCCTACAGTTTTTGTCTTGTTATCCGCATAGGGTTTGCTTGAAACCTTAGCATCCAGATTGGTTTTATTGTTATTGACGATAAAGGCTCCTGCGCCATTCCACTCTAGAGTACCCTTAATTTGTTTTTTAACCGAATCTGTTAGGACACTTTCAGCCAGTTCTTGACTTGGAGTATCAGACGACTGTGATTTTTGTTTTACTTGTGTTTGTGGTGCAGTATTGGAAGACTGCATTTGTTTAATATAGTAGCTTCCTGCTGACAAGAGCAAAAAGAGCAAGAGGCCAATTAGGGCCTGCCTTGTTTTTTTATTCATATTTTCTCCTTGTACTCTTCGAAAATCAAATTCAAACCACGTCAGCTTCACCTTGCCGTATATGTGTTACTGACTTCGTCAGTTCTATCCACAACCTCAAAACTGTGTTTTGAGCAGCCTGCGGCTAGCTTCCTAGTTTGCTCTTTGATTTTCATTGAGTATTACATTCACTTCCTAGAAAAAGACTGGTCTCCCAGTCTATTTTCCTGTAAATTTTGCGATGAGTTCTTGCCATTTTGCTGGTGCTAAAATAGCCCAAGGATCTTGACCTTTTCCTAGAATACCATAGCCAATCATCAAACCAATAGCAAGAGCTAAGAATCCTAGTAGTAATACTACAATTACTAGGATAAAGCGACGTAAGACATATTTGGATCGTTTATTCATCTTCATCAGCTTCCACACTTACCCGTTCAATCTTAGCTCCTAACTGGGCTAATTTTTCATGAAAACGGTAGTAACCTCTATCTAAATGGACAAGCTTTCCTACAACTGTTTCGCCTTCAGCTACCAAGCCTGTCAAAATCAAGGCTGCACTGGCACGTAAGTCTGTAGATAGAACTTCTGCACCTTGGAGAGGCTGTCCTCCGACGATACGGGCTGTATCACGGATGATTTCAGAGTGCAAACCCATACGACGCATTTCCTCTAAATGTTGGAAACGATTCTCAAAGACTGTCTCTACCATGGTTGACTCACCTTGAGCAACGGTCATTAGAGCAGTGAACTGCGCTTGCATGTCTGTCGGAAATCCTGGATGTGGAAGTGTCTTAACGTGGACAGCCTTTAATTTTTCACGTTGAGAACGAATACGAATTCCTTCGTCCTCATCAATGACTTCAACACCCATTTCCTGTAATTTAGCAATCAAGGGACGATTGTGTTCCCAAATGGCATCTTGAATCAAGACATCTCCACCTGTAATGGCAGCTGCTACCATGAAGGTTCCTGCTTCGATACGGTCTTGCACAACATTGTGGGTTGCACCGTGTAGTTGCTCAACACCAGTAATCGTCACAGTTTCTGTTCCTGCACCTTTGACCTTGGCACCCATTTTATTTAGGAGAACAGCCAAGTCGACAATCTCAGGTTCACGCGCAGCATTTTCAATGACAGTCACACCGTTAGCAAGAGTTGCTGCCATCATCAAGTTTTGAGTAGCACCTACACTTGGGAAGTCCATGTAGATATGTGCACCGTGCAAGCGTTCTGCCTTAGCTTCGATATATCCTGCCGTCTGAGTAATCTCAGCCCCCATCGCTTCGAGTCCCTTTAGGTGAAGGTCGATAGGGCGACTACCGATAGTACAACCACCTGGCATCGAAACTTTAGCATGTCCTACACGAGCCAAGATTGGCCCCAATACTACAATAGAAGCACGCATCTTGCTGACATACTTATAGGGAGCTTCTTCTGTGATATCACCGGTTGCATCAACTTCAACAATATGTGCTTCTTGATCAAAGTCTACTTTCGCATTTAATCCACGAACCACCTGATTCATGGTAAAAACATCCGATAAAATAGGAACATTTTTTAAGACTGTTTTTCCTTCACTTGCTAAAATAGTTGCTGCAAGCAGTGGCAAAACTGCATTTTTTGCGCCCTCGATGGTAACACTTCCAACCAAACGATTATCGCCACCTTGAACTACAATTTTTTCCATAGAGTATTTTCCTTCACTTACAATTTTAGAATAGTGTTCTAACTGCTTCTTGCCAAAGTTGGTAGAGGTTCAGAAAAAAGGAACTAATCAGATATCCTAAACCGATACTACACAATACTACCAAGAGTCGAACCTTCTTCGCATTATCCTTTGTCACCTTCAAAATTTGATCCCATCTGACCAAATCTTTCAAGAGCTGAAAGATTAGGTAGACAAAAAACATATGACTACTAAGGGTAAAAAACAATTGAATCATTTGCCTATTATACCATCTTCTTTTTTTCTACGCTAGTTTAGGGATTCGCCTACTGTTTAGGGATTGTTTTTTAAATAGTCAATCGCATCTTGAAGCGTTTTGACTGGAACGATTTTCATGTCGGTTTTAATCATTTCAGCCGCTTCTACAGCCGTATCATAGTTACTTTTGGCGTTTGGATTTGCCTTTTTAGCTTCATCAGAAACGGGATTATTAGGAGCGAAGAATACAGTAGTTCCCTTTTTAGATGCGGCAACAACTTTTTTGTCAATTCCACCAATATCACCAACATTCCCATCTCTATCGATACTTCCTGTACCGGCAATAATCCGTCCATTTCGAAGAGTTGGATCTGCAATTTGCGTATAGATAGATAGACTAAACATCAGCCCAGCACTAGGACCACCAATGCCTGCAGTTGAAAACTTGATTGGCACATCACTTGATACTTCTGTGCGGTCAATCAAGCCGATTCCGATACCATTCTTCCCATTTTCCAGAGTAATGATCTTTCCTTCGGCAGTCTTAACTTTTCCATCCTCCTCATAAGTAACCTTAACCTGATCACCTAGAGTTTGAGAATTAACGTAGTCAACCATCTCCTTGGAACTCTCAAAAGTCTTATCATTGACAGCTGTTACCGTGTCAGCAATATTGAGAACCCCCTTGAAAGTCGAGTTATCTGTCACAGTCAAAACATAGACACCCAGATATTTGAGCTCAATTTCCTTACCAGCCGTCTTTAGACCTTGATATTTGGCCATGTTTTGCGAAGTTTCCATATAAAACTGGTTGATTCGCATAAATTCCGCATCTGACGAACCACCAGTCATTTCTTTGGCGCTATGTATGTCCGTGAAAGGAGTTAGCCAGGCATAGACTAAGTCAACCAGTCTAGCGTGCTTAACTCCAACCGTCACAAATTGGTAGGAACCTTCCTCTTGGTCAGGTTGGTTATTAACTTGTAAAACCTTTCGAATATCTTCAGAAGTTCCTGGCACCTCGATATAATAAGGCAGGGGCACCGTAAAAGCGATAAAAGTGATAATGAGCCCAATAATGAGATATAAGGGCCATCTAGTTTTTTTCTTCATTGTTTAACTCCTCTAGGACAACATTTGGTACATACCCACTGATATCTTGACCAAATTTCAATAGTTCTCTCACAGCCGAAGAGCTGATGTAAACATGCTCTGGGCGACTGTGGAGGTAGATTGTCTCCATTTCTCCCGCTAGTTGATGGTTGTAAAAATCAAAACTGGCTTCATACTGAAGATCTGTTGCATTACGCAAGCCACGCACCAAGACCTCTGCGCCTAATTTTCTAGCAACATCAACGACTAATTCATCGTGAGAAGCTATGACTTGGACATTTTTGAGATGTGCTACTGCTTTTTCAACAGTTGTCTTTCGGCTCTCTATCGCTAAAAATCCTGTTTTATGAGGATTATAAAAAATTCCCACATACAATTGATCAAAGAGCTTACTTGCACGCTCAATAAGATCCAAATGTCCATTGGTCATCGGATCAAAGGAACCTGTAAATAGCCCAATCTTATCTGACATAAACCGTCACCTTACTAATCCCATATATTTTTTCCTTCCAGATACCCAAACAAGCAATTTCTTCTGGAAGTTCTACTGATTTATCGGTCTCACAAACCACCATGACATCTTCTGAAAAAAGATTTCTCTCTGCCATTTTTTCAATATCGGACACGATTTGTTCTTTTGCATAGGGAGGGTCCAAAAAAACAAGATCAAAGACACCATCCACTTGCTCCAATGCGCGACTGGATTCCATTTTCAATAATTGAAATTTAGAGGTTTCCTTGGTCATCCGAATATTTTCTGCGACTATATTCTGGGCTCGGCGATCCTTCTCAACTAGGACAGCGCTAGACATCCCTCTTGAAACTGCTTCAATGGATAACCCCCCGCTACCAGCATAGAGATCTAGCACACGCCCGCCTTCAAAGTAAGGGCCAATCATATTGAAAATAGCGCCCCTAACCTTGTCTGATGTTGGCCTTGTCGTTTTACCGTCCAGCGTCTTTAAAGGACGCCCACCGTAGATTCCTGATACGATTTTCATAACGTCTATTATACCAAATTCTTATCAAAAAAAGAAAATCGAACCTTACGGCTCGATTGATTAAAGAATATTTTCGTAAGTATCTCTCACTTCTTGCGGCCAAACACTGGTTTGGACTTCACCGATGTGCTTCTTACGAAGCAGGAACATAGCCATACGAGATTGGCCAATTCCTCCACCGATTGTCAATGGGAAGAGTCCATTTAGAAGAGCCTTATGCCATTCTAAGGTTAAACGGTCTTCGTCTCCTGTGATAGCTACTTGACGACGGAGAGTGTCTTCATCGACACGAATGCCCATTGAAGACAATTCAAAGGCTGCACCCAAATTATCATTCCAAACAAGGATGTCCCCATTCAAGCCATGATAGCCATTTTCAGACTCAGTTGTCCAGTCATCATAGTCTGGTGCACGTCCGTCATGAGGTTTTCCATCTGACAATTCTCCACCGATACCAATTAGGAAGACCGCACCGAACTCTTTACAGATAGCATTTTCACGTTCTTTTGGTGTCAAGTCTGGGTAGCGTTCTACCAACTCTTCTGTATGGATAAAGGTAATTTGCTTAGGCAAAATTGACTCAATATCATAGCGTGCTTCTACTGCTAACTCTGTCAAACGAATAGCCTTATAAATCTTTTCGACTGTTTCTTTGAGATAGGCTAGATTGCGTTGCCCATTAGGAATGACCTTTTCCCAGTCCCACTGGTCAACATAGACAGAGTGAGTCGCATCTAGCGAATCTTCGTCTGGACGAAGGGCCTTCATGTGAACAAAGAGGCCTTCACCCTCGCCAAAACCAAAACGAGCCAAGGTATGGCGTTTCCACTTAGCAAGGGAATGCACCACTTCATAGGTTTCATCTGGGATTTGCAAAACCTTAACAGAAACTGGATGTTCAATCCCTGAAAGGTTATCCTGCATCCCATCCCCAACCTTACTCAAGATTGGTCCTTGCACTTCTACAACTTCTAATTTATCTTTCAAATACTGGGTAAAGGTATTTTTTACAAAGGAAATTTCTTCCTGTTGATGGATAAAACTTTTCTTCATACATCTCTCCTTTTGAATAATAAGATGATTATACCCTTTTGCCAGTAAAAATAAAAGTAAAAATTTAAAAAAGAGCTCATTTGAGCTCTAAAAGTATTAATCGTCACTTCCAAAGATACGCAAGAAGCTGAGGAAGAGGTTGATAAAGTCGAGGTAGAGGCTAAGTGCCAATGAAATTGCCCAACCTGTAGCGACTTGACCATTTGATTCTTCATAAACATAGCGAATCTTTTGGTTATCCCAGGCAATCAAACCTGCAAAAACAAGAACCATGACAATACTGATAATGTAATCGAAGAGACCACTGTTTAAGAATACATTAACAATCATAGCCAAGATGAGACCTACCAAGGCTCCAATCAAAGCACGTCCGATACCACTCAAGTCCTTTTTAATCACAACTCCAATAATAGCCATGACAAAGAAGAGAGCTGCGCTGGAAATAAAGGCCGTTAGAACCGTTCCTGGTAGATAGAGCGACACGATGAAACTCAGTGAAAAACCGTTCACTACTGAATAGATGAGAAACATCGGAAGAGCTGCTGGGCTATTTTTATAAGCCATATTACTGGCTGCAATGACAAGAGCAACTTCAACTACTCCTGTTACGATTAGCCATATGCGGGCGTTAAACATCAACTGAACAAGAAGGTCTTGGAAGGTTGTTAACATTAAGGCTGAAACAAGTGCAGATAAGGCGATCCCAATCCCTACAAAAGTATAGACTTTTGCATAAAATTGATTCAAGCCAGAACGTTCTTGAATAATTGTTTGATTCATATCTTTTTCTCCTTATGAAATCTTTTTACTGATTATAACAAAAATAAACTATTTTAACTCAAATAAAACATGAGTATGCCTGCAGCAATGGCAACGTTGAGACTTTCCGCTTGCCCTTTCATGCTGATATGAACCAGTTGGTCTGCCTGGTCTGTCATGAATGGACTAATGCCTTGACCTTCATTCCCCATGACTAAGGCGAAATCTTCTAGCTGAGCAAGCTCACGATAATCTTTAGATTTTTGGGACAAAGTAGTTGCCAAAATTGGTAAATTGCCCTTTTTAGCCTCTTCTACAAATGTTTCAACAGGCATGCGATAAATCGGCAAATGGAAATGACTGCCTTGCATGGAGCGGAGAGCCTTCAAACTATAAATATCTGCTGATTTGCTTGAAACAATGACTCCTGAAAAACCTGCCGCATCTGCTGTCCGAATCATGGTCCCTACATTTCCAGGATCCTGCACATCTTCTAAAAAGAGATACTTCCCTTGGCTCAAATCTGGCAACTGGTCCTCTTCCTTTTGAACAATGGCAACAATGCCCTGAGGCGTTTGGGAATCTGCTAAATCAAGCAGAATTTCTTCGGTTACAAAAACAGTTTGAGGATAGTCTACCAGTTTATCTCCATACTCTACCAGAGCAAAAATTTTTTCAATCTTTGCACCAGCTTGAACAGCTTCTTCAAACAAGTGCCAACCCTCAATCAAGTAAGAGGTTTTCCGATATTTTTTTTGATGTAATTTTTTGGCATTTTTCACCACAGAATTGGCTTTAGAGGTTATAATAGTCATAGAAATATTATAACACAATCAAGGAGGTTTGGTATGCAAAAGGTTAAAATGATCGCCCAAGGTCGCGTCCAAGGAGTGGGCTTCCGCTGGGGTGTCTATACCCTAGCTCTAGAACTAGGTGGCATTACGGGTCGTGTCTGGAATAACGACGATGGAACAGTTGAAATTCTAGCTCAGGCTGAGTCTTCTGCCATCATGGCCAAGTTTATCCAAGAGATTCGAAAAGGCCCTACCCCATTCTCTAAAGTAACCTACCTAGATGTGCAAATGAGTAACTTTCCATCTTATTCAGACTTCAAAGTCGCAAATTAGGTCTCTAGAACTATTGTATATTTTCCAAAAAAACAGTAGAATAGAAAGGTATAATTTTTAAAGAAGGAATAAAAACAGTGAAATCAATTAAACGAATCGCTCTCTCAGTCATGGGAGTGGCTATGCTATTAGTCTTGACAGGTTGTGTCCAGGTTGATAAAGCAACAGGTAAGCCAATTGGTCCCGTTTGGGATTTCTTGGGTGCTCCGATGGGAGAAGCTATCAAATACTTCGCTAATGACCAAGGCCTCGGTTTCGGTGTTGGAATCATCATTGTAACCATTATCGTCCGCTTGATTATCCTCCCACTTGGTATCTACCAATCATGGAAAGCAACGCTTCACTCTGAGAAGATGAATGCTCTCAAGCATGTTCTTGAACCACATCAGACTCGTCTGAAAGAAGCAACGACTCAAGAAGAAAAATTAGAAGCTCAACAAGCTCTCTTTGCTGCTCAAAAAGAGCACGGCATCAGCATGTTTGGCGGCGTGGGATGTTTCCCTATTCTCATTCAAATGCCTTTCTTCTCTGCTATCTACTTTGCTGCCCAACATACTGAAGGAGTTGCCCAAGCAAGCTACCTAGGAATTCCTCTAGGCTCACCTAGTATGATTTTGGTTGCCTTTGCTGGTATCCTTTACTATCTTCAATCACTCCTTTCTTTACATGGAGTTGAGGATGAAACTCAAAGAGAACAAATCAAGAAGATGCTCTATATGAGCCCTCTCATGATTGTCGTGTTCTCTGTCTTCTCACCAGCCAGCGTTACACTTTACTGGGTTGTCGGTGGTTTCATGATGATTCTTCAACAATTTATCATCAACTACATCGTTCGTCCAAAACTTCGTAAAAAAGTACGTGAAGAATATGCCAAGAATCCACCAAAAGCAAGTAAAACTTCAGCTACTCGTAAAGATGTCACACCTGAACCAGTCTCAGCTATCGCAACTTCTAACAAGAAGAAAAACAAAAAACGCAATTCTGGCAAACAACATTCTAGATAAAGCTACGTGTATTATCCAATAATTAAAAAACGAATGAATGACAAATAGTTTTCATGAACTAGGTATCATTCATTCGTTTTTATTATCTACTTTCACATCTTAATTTATTTAAATCCTATAACAACAAATTAGTAAGTAAATCACTTTGATTTAATACAATTGAGAGTCATTAAAACTTCTGCTCCCTCGTCTCTATTCCTCAGTTCGACTTGGCCTTTATGCAGTTTTGCAACTCTACATACAAAACTAAGTCCAATACCATAATGTTGCTCTTTAAACGATCTAGCTTTATCCATACGATAAAAGAGCTTCCCATAATTATTTAAAACTTCTTCTGGAAATTCAGAGCCATTATTCCATATACCTATTTTTAATTCTTTTCCCTCTTGCTCTACTCTAATTTTAATTTTAGGATTCTGTTTATCTGCGTACTCCAAAGCATTTGTTAAAATATTTTGTATTGCACGAATCAGAAGAGATGGATTTATATAATAGCTTTCAGTTCCTTTCAAATTTTGTTCAAAAGAAAACTTCATCTGATTTTTTATCAAAAAAGAGACTTCTTTCTCTAATTCATTGATAAAATCTGAAGAAGAATACTCCGTCCAACCTGTCTCATCATCATAGTAAGTTTTAGAATAATGAATCAACTGATTAAAATAATCAAGCAAGCGTTGACTAGCATGAACTATATCTGCTAAACATTCTTTAGACTGCTCATCTTTAGTGGACGTGTGCAAAAATTCTGCATTCCCTTTGATGATAGTTAAAGGTGTCTTCAAATCATGAGACACTGCTGAAACCTGAAACATCAAATCTTCTTTCTGTTGCTTCTCATCATCTAATAGCTGTCGAATACGATCTTGCATCACAATAATTCGATTTCCAGTCTCACGAAATTCCTTAACTGTTAATCTTTCTGTACATTCGCTTTCTAGCCACATACTCTTTTCATAAATCAAATTCATTTCATAACTCAGTTTTTTCAACAATTTTCCAATGTGATAACTTATTAGAACAATCAATAAAACACAAATATATACCCATGATGACACATTGAAAAAAATTGATTGAACATCATTATTTTTAAGAGGTTTTCCATCCTCCATTATTTGTATGGATACAGAAGCTAAGGGAATAAGATAGGCCATTAATAAGCCAAGACTAAACTGCCAAATAATTCTCCAACAGGTTTCTCGAATTAATTGTCTAAAACTTTTGATTCTACCCATTGATAACCTCCACCGTACAAGGTTTTAATCGGATTTAATTGATAAGGTTTCAGCTTTTGACGAATTTGATAAATATACTCTGAAACCGAACGTAAAAGAGCTTCTGAACTTTGTGGATATAGATAATTATAAATTTCCTCAATTGAGTATATTTTATTTGGGTGACTTGCTAGAAGGCTGACAATATCAAATTCCCTTCTTGTCAAGGCAATCTTATCATTCTTTATAAATAGTTCCTTACTATCAGTATATAGTACAAGCTTCCCGCTTTTTATCTGATGAACAGTTCCTTTAGTCCGTTCTTCACGACGTAGGTGCATTTTAACACGTGCTAAAAGCTCCTGCATACTAAAAGGTTTCATAATATAATCATCGGCGCCTGCATTGATTCCAGCTACCAAATCTTCAGCCATATCCTTAGCAGTTATAAAACAGATAGGAACAGTTATCTGATCGCGAATCATCTGACAGATTTCTAAACCACTAACAGGCATCATAATATCTAACAAAATCAAGTCAAATTCTGTAAAATCACAAAGATCAATCTCTTCTATGTTATTTCGTATGACTACTTCATACTTTTCATACTCTAGTACCTTTTTTATTAGGCGAAGAATAGCAAGATCATCATCTACCACTAAAATTTTATAAGCCATAACTCACGCTCCTAAATTATATTATATCATTAACTGATAAAAAGACAGGATATCCCCTGTCTTTAGCGTACATTTCTTTCTCTAAGTATCAGTGTAGCAACTACAAAAACAATTAATAACCAAACTATTTGTATCCCCAGACCTTGCCAAACTGGATAATAAAGTGATAAAGGATGGATATAGTAACAGTTCATACTAGCTAGTAATGGTAAATTTCTAAAAAAAGAACTGAATTGTAGTAGCATTTGTCCCAACCCCAATAAAAGGGATAAACTTATTCCCAAAATTAAGATAAAAGACTGGGAAATAAATACAAAAATACCACTTAAAAGAGAGAAGGTTAAAATAGAAATACAAACTGGAAATAGGATTGTTAGAACATGTTTAATATTGCTCAAAAGATTGATATTGTAGTATCCTTGGGCAATTAGTATACATACTGATATTACAGCTAGCAATAATACAATTTCCACACATAACACAATAGCTAGTTTACATATTATAAATTTCAAACGGTTTGGACAGGTAAGAAAACTGGTACGAAGGCTAGAACCTGTAAATTCTTGACCTATAAATAGGACAGCTAGACTAATGAAACCTGCCTGTCCTAGATAGAGACTTTGCAGTAGCTGTTCCAAAACAAAGTCTAGTGTCAACTGGTCTGGCTTACTATTTAAAAAAATAACCATCGCCGGAACACAAAGTAACAGAGCACCTATAATCAACCAGTGCCAAGGATTCATCATAAACTTGAGATACTCACTTTTAAGTTGATCTTTCAACTTACTCACCTCCTCCGATATCTGACTGAAGTAATCGGTAGATTGCCAAAGCCAAGAATGACAAATTCCAACATAGTAAAAGCAAAATATTTTGTAAACTATTCTGTTCTAACATTTGAGGAGATGTAGCAATCAGTCCATAGCTCAATGAAACTGGCAGAAATTTTGCAATTGATATATGGTCGGCTAAGAATGTTCCTAAATTGTAGACTTGAGGAAGCAAAAACAATAGGGGAACAAGGGCTTTTTTAAATGTTAAAGCTAGAACATAGGCTAAAAGCCCCAACAATGTCCAAGCTATACTGTCCAAAAACATATAGAACCAAACTGTCCCATTTAGTGAAAAAAGCAATAAACCATCTTGTCCTAAAACATAATGTGTCATGTTAATCGTCAGAAATATTGATAGGAAGGAAATGACAAAAGAAAATGCCAGCCAAATTAATGTCTTTGAAACTAGGAGAGTAATTCGACTCGTATTCGAGAGGAGGCTTGTGCGAATAGCAGAGCCTTTATACTCTTCAGCTCCGTAGATTGAGCCTAAGATAATCATAAAAAAAATGCCAACTAGAGTAACATCAAATCCTAAAAATTCAATAGGTGGAATAGCTTCTACTAACTCTGGGGTTGTCTCTGGTGTAGCATGGATACCAACTGAAACAATTTGAGATGCACCAATATTTGCTAAAAACGTTTGAAATACCAGTATCAAGAATAGTACAATATGAGTAGCTCTCTTATAAAGTAATTTCAATATTTCAGAATGAAGCGAGTAAATAAGTGCCATGTCACTTTCCTCCCTCTGTTAAACTAAAGAAGACTTCTTCTAGTGAAGAAAGATTTTTCATCACTTCTTGTAAAGTCCCTTTTATAAGAACTTTTCCTTTATTTATGATGACGACATCATCTGTTACTGCTTCCACTTCCGATAATATATGAGATGATAGTAGGACTGTCTTCCCTTCTTGAGCCTGTTTTTTTATAAACTCTCTAAACCACCGAATTCCTCTTGGATCCAATCCATTTGTCGGTTCATCCAATATCAGATACTGAGGATTCCCTAATAAAGCTGTTGCAATTCCCAAGCGTTGTCCTTCTCCTAATGATAATTTCCCAATTTTAGATTTTTTCTTATGGCTAATATCCACCATATCCAAGACTTGCTCAATTCGCTGACTGGATATCCCATTACTAGCAGCAACAATTTTCAAATGTTGATAAACAGTCCGATCATCAGGAGCTCCTACACTATCAAATGAAGCTCCTACAGTCTTTAGAGGAAATTGTAATTCCTTATAAGTTTGATCTCCAATTTTGGCAAGGCCAGATGTTGCTTTATCTAATCCTAATAAGATACGTAAGGTTGAACTTTTACCAGCTCCATTTGGACCCAGGAAAGCAGTTACTCTACCTGCTTTGGCTTCAAAAGAAATATCTTTTAAAATTTGAGTTTGACCATATGACTTACATAGATTTTTAATGGTAATACTTTGTTCCATAGATGTCTCCTGTTCAATTTGTTGTTTTGTCGTTTTAAACAAGTATAGATTAACCAATAATTTTCGGATTTTTTTCAGAATTTTAAATCTTTATAAAATCTGTATTGTCATATAATACTCAATGAAAATCAAAGAGCAAACTAGGAAGCGAGCCACAGGTTGCTCAAAACACCGTTTTGAGGTTGCAGATGGAAGCTGACGTGGTTTGAAGAGATTTTTGAAGAGTATAAATCATAAAAATTTTGTTTATTTTAGTCTTATCCGTATGTATTTGTGTAAACTTAAAAGCCCGATGTTTCCATCAGGCTTCTTTTTATCCATGTACACGTTTCATGTAATCTTGATAGCTTTCTGTATCCATCAATTCCTTAGCATTCTTAACACGATCTGCTGTTGGAGGTTTAACTCCTTCAAGTGAATACGGAATCCCAAGTTCACGCCATTTGAACTCACCCATGGTGTGATAAGGCAAGATTTCAAACTTATCAACATTTTTGAGAGTTTTTACAAACTTACCAAGTTCAATCAAATCTTCATCGCGATCTGTCAATCCTGGCACTAGCACATGACGAATCCAAACAGGTTTACCGATTTCTGACAAGTACTGAGCACAAGCCAGAATATTTTTATTGGTTTGACTGGTAACAATCTTGTGTTGTGCTTCGTTGATTTCCTTGATATCAAGGAGAACCAAGTCTGTCACGGCCATTAACTTGTTGAACTTTTCTAGATAGCGTGGTTTGTTACGGAATGGAAGGGCACAAGTATCCAAGGTACAGTGGATACCTTTTTCTTTTGCCTTAGTAAAGAGGGCAATCAAGAAATCAATCTGCAAGAGGGCTTCTCCTCCACTGACTGTGATACCTCCCTTGTCACCCCAGAAACCACGATAACGAAGCGCTTCTTCTAGAACATCATCTACTGTTCGTACACGAGATTTATTTGTTTCCATAGCCCAAGTATCTGGGTTATGGCAATATTGGCAACGCATCTGACAGCCTTGCAAAAAGACAATAAAACGAATCCCAGGGCCATCTACCGCCCCAAAACTCTCTGTCGAATGCACCATTCCTGTCACTTGTCCATAGTCAATTATTTCCTCAGACATATCGTTACCTTCCTTGAAAACGTTTTATAGTCTTTATTATACCATGACTGAAAAGAAAAACCACAGATTTTGCCTATTTTTTAGAAAACAATCTGTTTTTCACTTTCAACTTTCATGATTTTCAAAATATTTATTAATCCTTGTCAAAATCAAACCCATAGAGAGTCGCAAAATAATCCTCTGGTCGCTCTGCTCGGCGGATCAAGCGTGCTCCACCGTCCTCTGTATAGAGAATTTCTGCCGAACGAAGCTTGGCATTGTACTGGTAGCCCATAGAGAAGCCATGCGCACCTGTATCATGAATGACTAACAAATCACCAATTTCTGTTTGAGGTAGTTCACGATTAACTGCAAACTTATCGTTGTTTTCACAAAGAGAGCCAACAACATCAACTACTTCAGTCTGACCATCAGGATGCATCATATTAGTAATATGATGGTAAGCACCGTACATAGCCGGTCTCATAAGATTGACAGCTGACGCATCTACTCCTAGATAAGTACGGTAGGTTTTCTTTTTATGAGTAACTTTTGTGACGAGAATGCCATGAGGTGCCAACATGAAACGTCCTAGTTCTGTAAAAATCTTAACTTGACCAAGGCCTGCTGGTGTCAAAACCTCTTCATAAACCTGACGAACTCCCTCACCAATCAAAGCGATGTCATTAGGTTCTTGATCTGGGCGATAGTTAACCCCGATACCTCCAGAAAGATTGATAAAGTCCAGTGAAATACCTAACTTTTCCTTGATTTCTACCGCTAACTCAAAAAGCTGACGTGCTAATTCTGGATAGTAGAGATGGGTCACTGTATTTGACGCTAGGAAGGAATGAATCCCAAAGGTTTTAGCTCCCTTTTCTTTCAAGATGGCAAAGGCTTCAAAAAGCTGTTCCTTAGTCATCCCGAACTTAGCTTCACCAGGATTATCCATAATGTCCGTGCCCAGTTCAAATACGCCACCAGGATTGTAACGGCAAGAGATGATTTCTGGGATGCCTGCTGCACGTTCCAAATGCTCGATATCTTCAAAGGCATCTAAATTAATCGTCGCACCTAATTCACGAGCATAAGCATACTCTCTATCTGGGGTGTTATTAGATGAAAACATCATATCCGCCCCTGTAAACCCAAGCTTGTGACTCATTAAGAGTTCTACATAACTAGAACAATCCACTCCACATCCTTCTTCTTGCAAAATCTTCAAGATAGCTGGTGTTGGGGTTGCTTTAACTGCGAAGTATTCTTTAAAGCCCTTATTCCAAGAAAAGGCCTTGTTTACTGCGCGTGCTTTCTCACGAATCCCTTTTTCATCGTAAAGATGGAATGGGGTTGGAAACTCCTCAACAATCTTTTCTAAGGCATCACGTTTAATAAATGGTGTTTTCATAGGACTCCTTCATATTCATTATCAAAGAAAGGCTGGGACGAAAGTTCCAACCTTTGTATTTCAAGTCAATTCTTATTTTTCTGTATCGAAGATATTTCCAACTTCAACAGCAATTTGTTGGTTCTTCACATCAATGTTCGTGACTCTCAAGAGTGACTTGTAGTCGAACTGTTGTTCACGGTCTTCCTGTGCATTATCAGCAAAGACAGCTACACCAGCCAACTCTGAATCAAACTCAGACAAGAGGCTAATCATCCCGTTAATGGTTCCTCCACCCTTCAAGAAGTCATCGACGATCAAGACACGACTTCCTGCTTTGAGGCTACGTTTTGAAAGGAACATCTTTTCGATACGGTCACTAGAACCTGAAACATAGTTGACACTAACAGTTGAACCTTCAGTGATTTTCAAGTCGCGACGGACAATGACAAATGGTACGTTGAGGACATTTGCTACCGCATTCGCAAGCGGAACCCCTTTGGTCGCAACAGTCATAACGGCATCAATCTTCTGATCCATAAAGCTCTTAGCAATAATGCGACCGATATTTTTCAAAATAGCTGGAGTGCTCAATAGGTCAGATAAATAAATGTAGCCACCTGGCAGAATGCGGTCACTCTCTGAAAGTTTATCACGAAGCTCTTCGATAATCGTTTTAGACTCAAGGGTAGAGATCGATGGTGTAAAAATAACACCACCACCAGCACCTGTCACCGTTTGAATATGACCGATTTCAATTTCTTCGAAAGCACGTTTAATGATGACGATATCTTCAGAAATAGACGATTTGGCAGATTCATACTTTTCCGCAAAGGTGTTGAGACTGGTTAATTTGTATGGATTGTTAATCAAGTAATTGGAAATGACAACCATCCGATCACTTCTTCTTAATTTCATTATATTTTTACCATTCTTTTTTATTTAGTCTTTTTCTCATTATATCACACTAAAGCAAAAAAACGAACTTTATTGCCTAAATAAAGTTCATTTTTTTAGTTTCTAGTCTAATTTTGGCTTGTAGAAGGAACGATTGTCCATAGCAAAGACTTTATTGGTCATTTCTCCCTCATCAACAAGGGCCAGAGCTGTTGTCATCATCATCATGCTGGCATCCAAATTATCAATCATATGAATAATTTCTGCTTCCATCACTCGAGGACGAACTGGACTACCATACTCAAGGAGACCATGATGACTGAGAATGACATGGCGAAGAAGTACAACTTCTTCTCTGGTATCATCAATGCCAAGCTCCATTACTGCTTTGGTAATTTCGCTATCAATCAGAGCGATATGACCGATAAGGTTTCCTCTTACTGTGTACTCTGTCTGGTCAGGACCTGTCAACTCAATAACCTTGGCCAGGTCATGCAACATAATCCCCGCGTAGAGCAAGCTCTTATTGAGCTGAGGATAAATATCTGCAATTGCTTCTGCTAAACGAACCATAGTAGCTGTATGATAAGCAAGACCTGTTTCAAAGGCATGATGGTTGGTCTTAGCAGCTGGATAGGAGTAGAATTCCTTGTCATACTTAGTGTAGAGATTCCGAACAATTCGCTGCCAAATTGGATTTTCAATTTTAAAAATCATCTGCGCCATATACTCACGAATCTCTTTGGCATCTACTGGAGATTTAACCTTGAAGTCCGCTGGGTCATTTGGTTCGCCAGGTTGTGGTAAGCGAAGGGTGATTTGATTAACCTGAGGCGTATTGTTGTACACTTCACGACGACCTTGCATATGGACTACTTTCCCTGCTGTAAAGGTTTCAACATTGTGGGGTTGAGCATCCCAGAGCTTCCCTTCGATTTCTCCACTATCATCTTGGAAGGTGAAGGCTTGGTAATTTTTCCCAGCACGTGTCTGTCTCAGGTCAGCTGACTTGATCAGGTAAAAGCCTTCAAAAAGCTCATCTTTCTTCATGTGACTAATCTTCATATTCTTCCTCATCTTCTTGGAATTGGAGCAAATCAAGCGCAGGCTCACCTTCTGATAACTCAATGTGACGAAGCGTTCGCTCGATAGCTGTAGTACGATGGTTTAATAAATCATCAATATTGCCAGAGGCATGTTGGAGATGTTTTT
Organism: Streptococcus pseudopneumoniae; assembly: GCF_001072925.1. Classification (GTDB taxonomy): domain Bacteria; phylum Bacillota; class Bacilli; order Lactobacillales; family Streptococcaceae; genus Streptococcus; species Streptococcus pseudopneumoniae_Q. The sequence continues at coordinate 37,123 of NZ_JVHE01000115.1, forward strand.
GTGCCTTGACCAGAACACCTCCAAACTTGCCAAATTCTGTTTTGACACTAGCTAGGGTTTTACTGATATGGTCAGCACTCTTTTGGATATTGAGAGTTTTGAAGCCAACAGATAGAGAATTGAGTAGGGCTGATAAGGTACTTGGACCTGCAACGATAATTTGCTCCTCCCGTCTCAAATCATCAAAGAAAATCGGATTGCGAACGATTTCCGAATAGAGACCTTCTGTCGGAACAAATAAGACTCCAAAATTAGTTGTCCGAGGTGGCGCCAGGTACTTACTCTTGATATCCTTGGCAAAACGCTTGACGCTTGCTAGGAGAGACTTACGACAGCGCTCAATCTCGTCCTTGTCACCTGCTTCATAGGCTTCTTCCAGACGGTAATAATCCGCCAGGGGAAACTTAGAGTCGATTGGTAGATAGACATATTCCTGGTCACCTTGTCCAGGCAACTTGATGGCGTACTCCACACGTTCACTAGAGTTTTCAACCGTTGCAAATTCTCGTTCATACTGGGCAGGTGTCATGATGTCTTCAATAATCTGCCCCAGTTGTAATTCACCTAGAATTCCTCGGGTCTTGGTTCCAGAAAGGACTTTATTAAGCGCACCGACATCTCGCGCAACCGTCTGCATTTCACCCAGACCTCGATTGACAGATTCCAGTTGTTTAGAAACCGTCTCGAAGGAGACCTGCAAGCGTGTCTGCAAGGTCTTTTCTAGCTTTTCCTCGACCGTTTGGCGCATCTGTTCCAAGCGTTGCTCATTTGACTCCTGCAAGGCCTGTAGTCGTTGGTCAGTCTTATCTCTGGTTTGGAGAAGGTTTTCGTTCATCTCTTGGCGCACCTGTGTCAGACCCTGGTGCAATTCAATCCTCACCTCCTGCAAACGGTCACTGACAGCCACTTCTAAGTCCTTTTGATCTAGTTGGCTAGCTTGTCGAGCTTGTTCAAATCGATAATCCAACTGATCCGAAAGATTGTCAGCTTGGTCTTCCAAACTCTTGGTCAGATATTTTTCCTGCTTGTCCTGCCTTTGCCAAATGAGAAAGAGGCCGGCTAGATTAGCAACTAATAAAACAACAAGTAAACTTTCCATCCTACCTCCTGTCCTTACTATGCAGCACAACCACATAGCCATCTGGGCAAGTCACTGACACTTCCCTATCTATATATTCGTTAGAAGCGTAAACTTTCTTAAAGAAAAAATTCTCCTCAGTCAGTTCGTACTTGGCTCCGATAATGGTCAACTGACTATCCCTCACAGGCATAAAAGCAAGGTAATCATAGTCAGAACGTGGTTCTAACTGACTGGTCCCTTCTGGGCAATAGGTAATCAAGTTTTGCCCATCCTCAATCTCTATTTGGCGCATATAGGGTGCCAATTTGGAATTACTGGGTAAAAAGACATTGGCCAACATATGATCAATGCGACCACCTAGGGCACCAAAAATGGTCACCTGAGCTTGAGGACTTTTTTCAAAAATCGTTAAAAGCGCTAGTTCCAGATCCGTATCATCTTTTTCTGGCTGGGCTTGGACAAAGTGCTGGGCATTCGCCTGAATCAACTGACGTTCTTCTACAGTCACAGAATCAAAATCCCCAACTGCAAGAGAAAGAGGAAGTTTTTCCTCTAGTACCCAAAGCGAGCCTCGGTCCACACCGACATAGCAGTCAAAATTTGTCCGATAGTGACCGCGGTCTCCGCCTGCAAAAACTGCAACTTTAGTCCAGTTGTTTTCTGAGAGCTTGCACTCGTTCATTGACATCTCCCTTAAAAACATAGGATCCTGCTACAAAAACTGTTGCACCAGCTTCTTTGGCTTGAGCAATAGTTTTATCATCAATCCCACCATCCACTTCAATTTCAAAATTCAAGCCTTTTTCCTCACGAAGGGAAACCAATTCACGTATCTTATCCATGGTTTCAGGCAGAAATGCTTGTCCGCCGAAACCTGGGTTAACGGTCATGACTAATACTTGGTCAACCAAATGAAGCACATGCTTAATCGCTTCAACAGGCGTACCAGGATTGATGACTACCGAAGGTTTAACACCGAGAGAACGAATTTTTTGAAGAGCGCCATGGATATGAGGTGTTGCCTCAACATGGATGCTGATAATATCCGCTCCCGCACGCGCAAAGTCCTCTAGATGATGTTCAGGGTTAGATACCATCAAGTGGCAATCAAAAACCATCTTGCTATGGGGGCGAAGGCTTTCGACCACACCTGCACCAAAGCTGATTTGTGGCACAAAGTGACCATCCATGATATCGATATGGGCATATTCTGCCCCAGTTGCTTCTAGGCGTTTAATTTCACGTTCAAAGTTGGCATAATCTGCTGCCAGAATTGACGGAGCAATCTTGTATTGAGACATAGGTTTCTCCTTATTTTGGAATTTTTTTGCTGACTTTTTTATAGGTTTCTCTACGATTTTCAATCTCACTGAGGAATTGCAAGTAGTTATCAAAACGGAAGGTAGCAATAATCCCCTCTTCTACTGCTGGCTTAACCGCACAGGAAGGCTCATGAGTATGAGTACAAGTACGGAACTTGCAATCTCGGCTAACAGATGCAATCTCTGGAAAGGCCTGATTAAGGTCTTCTGCTGTTGACACTTCATAATCCAGAGATGAAAACCCTGGCGTGTCTGCGATTTTCCCACCATTGAGATTGTAAAAACTAACAGCTCGAGTGGTATGGCGCCCACGACCCAGACTATCTGAAATTTCTCCTGTTTCAAGATTGAGATCTGGTGCAATTTTATTGAGGAGAGTTGACTTCCCAACACCTGTCTGCCCCATGAAGACCGTCACTTTGTCTGTCAACAAGGGCAAGAGTTCCTCTTTACTGGTCACAAAGTCGTAACCAATAGCACCATAGGTCTGCTCGTAAAAATCCAGTTCTCCCCTATCCTCCAGTAAGTCAATTTTAGAAATATAGACGATAGGATGAATGCCCTTATGCTCTAAAAGAACCAAAAAGCGATCCAACAAGTTGCTATTAAAGTCAGGTTCTTTAACGGACATAATGACAACAGCTTTGTCAATATTGACAATAGGCGGGCGAACCAGACTATTTTTTCGTTCGTGAATCTTGAGGATATAACCCTCGGAATTTTCCTCCGCAGAAAAATCTACCCAATCTCCAACATAGGGCGTATGGCCTTTTTTTCGAAAATTTCCACGCGCGCGTGTCTGATAAATCTGACCATCACTCTCCACATAGTAGAAGCCGGCCAAAGCTTTAATGATTTGTCCCTGCATCCTAGAGTCCTTGTCCTTTAAGCGCATCTGCTAGACTGGCAAATTCTTCTAAACCAAGAGCTTCACCACGTACACTTGGTGACAAGCCGGCTTGCTCCAAAGCCTTGGTCAGCTTATCCTTGACTTCCTCAGTCTTCCCAAAGTAACCTGTCAAGTTGTTCCACAAGGTCTTGCGGCGGTGAGTGAAGCTAGCCTTGGAAACCTTAAAGAAGAAATTCTCATCTTCTACCGCAACCGCTGGCTCTGGACGGCGTACCATTTTCAGGATGGCTGAGTCCACATTTGGCGCTGGTACAAAGACCGTACGAGGTACGATAAAGGCAACTTTGGCCGTCATGTAATACTGCACAGCAATCGACAAGCTACCGTAAGCCTTGGTATTTGGTTGAGCAGAGATACGATCCGCCACTTCTCTTTGCATCATGACCACAAACTCACTAAACGGAATGCCACTTTCAATCAAATGCATGAGAATAGGTGTCGTGATATAGTAAGGCAAGTTGGCTACTACCTTAATAGGCAGGTCAGGATTTTTAAAATTTTGGATATGCTGGACCAAGTCAACCTTTAGAATATCTTCGTTAACTACGGTCACATTGTCAAAATCACGCAGGGTATCCTCTAGGATTGGTACCAAGCGGTGGTCAATCTCAAAGGCCATAACTTCAGCTGCACGCTCAGCCAAAAATTCCGTCAAGGCACCAATACCCGGCCCTATTTCGATAACATTAACCTGGTCATCAATTTCAGCCGTATCCACAATTTTTTGAAGGATATTGGTATCCGTCAGGAAATTTTGTCCGAAGGACTTTTTAAATGTAAAACCGTGACGCTCCAGCACTGCCTTGGTCACGCTATAATCTGCAATTCTCATTTATTCTCTTTTCTATTTATTAGCTAAAAATAATATATAAAACCCACATAATTCCTAGTGCCAACAAAATCCAAAACACTAAAAGAACACGAGGCTTGTTCCCTTTTGAATCAGATCCAGTCATATCAAGCACTTTCTTATCTTCTTGGGGGTTCGTTTTCTTCAGTTCATCCTGATAGGCAACCGAATCTAGAATATTGTCTTCTGGCAATAATTCTGAAGCATAATAATCAGGAAAACCCATAGCAAGACCAATTAAGTTCTTTTCAGTCAAAGAAAAATCTAAATCTTTGGGTTGATTTTCCCGAATAGCTCGTATATTTTTTAACAGTTTATCAGAAACAACAGACACTTGGTCCATAAAAACAACATCTAAAAGATCAAATCCGAGCACATCACCATCTTTGACATTTGCAAGAATATAACGGACAAAGGCATCATATAGTTGCACGGATTGTTGGGCATTCTCTTCTAAAAAAGATCGGTTTTTGAGGGCATTCTGCTGGAATTTTTCAATAGAAAGCAAGATATCTACATTCTGCTCTTGGTAAAATCTTTCTGCTTGCTCTTCATCTTCTTCCAGTTTTTCTGCTGTTTCCCAGAGAGCAATCGGAGCTTTTAAATCTTCTTCATCCCAAAACAATTGCCAAAAATAAGGTATCGTGTAGATGCCTTCTGTTAAGATACGAGCTTCATCTCCGTTTTTTAAGTAAATATAACTTCTATTTGCCATATCATTTCCTTTCACAATCTTTGAAAAAGGTTAGTGGTTCAAGTAGGATGTAGATAAAACTATATAGTTTCCAATTTTTCATCCCCAATCAAAAACCTAGACTTCATTTAAAAAGATGTTTCAAAAAGCACAAAGGGACGATAACAATACATGACCAGTTCAACCTTGGTCAGGACATCATCTGCAATTCTCATTTATTCTCTTTACTAATGTAGTATGCTTCCGGGGTGTAATGATAGAGCAAAACAAATAAGGGTGTCTCAGTAATTCCTTCCAACATCTCTTTTAATACTCCATCTGGATGGATAATCTCTCCTGTTTTAGTGAAATAAACACCTTGTTCCCCATTTCGATTATGGAGTTCCCAGGCCACATTATTTCCTTGGATAGACGGCAAATAACGTTCCTTTTCTAGAAAACCAAAAAAATCTTTCACCGTCATATCTTCAGGAACATCAAATTCTATCTCATGCGACAGAACATCGTCCCCCATACAGACAGAATCTCTATCAACTCGTATTTTCATTCTTTGTTTAACCGTTAGCTCTGCCTTCTAGTTCCTCACCAAGCTTTTGCATCTCTTTAAAAGCTGTTAGGCTAACATAAGCACCCGCTTCATAATACTCCGTTGGATTAATGGCATAGTCAAAAACTTCAATCATGCCTCCCGCTTCTTCAATCATGCCATTCCATTTTTCGTCAAAGACCATTCGCAGACGTTTCCAATCAGTAAATACTGGAACAGAATTTCTGCCATTTTTTCCTTCTTTAACTGGAATGTTGAAACTAGAATCTTTTTCTAAAACGAAGGAATTTCCTTCCTGACTATCGCCCTTAAATTCCGAAGCCGCATCTAGAGGAATTAGGAATTTAGCTTTCGGCATAGCTTCTGAAAAGAACTTATAATAGAGCTTATAAATTACTTCTTCATCTTCTGTCGTCGGGCTATCCAATTGTCCCATCAACAACATCCATCTTACTAGGTCAGGATTCATTACAGGAACTTGTATTTCTGGCAAATTAGAATAATCTGGTTTTTGGACCAAGGCCGAGGCACTGATGCTAACTTCCTTGGAATTAAAGATTGCTCCCAAGGCACCATTTAAGTAAAAGGCTGTTCCAAGGAAATTCTCAATCCCTTTTTTATCTTCCGTATTTTCAATCAGTTTTACGACAGAGTTTGGTCGACTATCAATGGTTTCCTTGAATTGGCGATACCAAGATGGCGTCAAAAGCATGATCATGGGATCCGTACAGAGATACCCCTCTTCTCCCCTGTCATAGGTCGTTGAGAAAAGATAGGGTTCGCCTGTTTTTTCTGAGAAAACTGCATAAACTGAATCTGCTGCTAACAACTTATCCTTGACAATTTCTGCTAGACGCTCCAACTTGCGGGTGTTAGCTTGATAGCTTTCTTCACTTTCAGTTTCCTGATTTTGACGGCATTTCCATAAAAAGAGGCGTAAAATCTCTACGCTATCATCAAGACTAGCTGCTAAATAGTCTTCATTAGTCAATTGACCTTCTTGAATGGCTACAAAAGCACGATAAAGAGCATCTGAATAGCTAGATAATTTTTGCTCTTCATCAACACCCGAACTAAAGAGCACACTTCCTTTTTTCAGTTTATCCAAAGAAGGAATCCTATCAACCACTAGATGGGCAAGAACTTCATCAGTTAGACTATCTGCATCCTTATTCTGACTGCTGAGTTTTTTAACCTCTACACTACCAAGACTTTCCATTCCTTGGTCGGGATTGCAAAACTGCAACTGATCTCCAACCTTGAGACTACCTTCTAGACTTCCAACAATCAATAATTGATTCGTTTCCTTCATCGGGAACAAATCTAGAACACCCACGCAAGCATTGCCTTTCGTTTCTACCGTTTCCTTACTCGCCTCAGTTGCTTCCGTCTTTTTTAAAAAATCAAAGATTCCCATAACTTTTCCTCATTAACTCCACACAAGGCTAATCCCGTGGAGCACTTTTCTAATGCTTGCTATCAAGCCTGATTAAACCGTATATGCTTACTTCTATTGTATCATATTCCCCCTACATTTTGGGACGGTTTCTCAATTCTCATATGATTTCATGGCATCTTCAACTTCAGCTAAACTGATGCCAAATAATTCTAAACGCTTGAGAAGTTGTTTCCCATTGGAATAACCGATACGAAGATTCTCTCCTAGATATTCTCTGCGTTTTCGGCTATCTGCTCCAGCCAAAAATCCCAATCGAATCAAGTCACTACGGCTAATGTCAAAGTCACTTTCTGCTTCAAACTGCTCTGTGACTTGTTCCAGCGCTGTTTTCAAGTCTTCATAACTGGCATGTTCGATTCCTAGGGAACGTCCTTTGGTCTTGGACTTAGGAACTGCCTCATCACGCTTGAGAAAAGCGTGTTGCACTGATGGAACAGCCGTCATAATCAAACGACGAATGCGTTCCCCATTGAAGTCAGGATCTGTAAAGACAATCACCCCATGACGTTGGTGTAGACGTTGGATTCGTTCAAGGTCCTGCTCATTGATAGCAGAGCCACGAGTCTCATAGGTCTCCACATCAAAATAACGTTTGAGATTGGCCGTATCATCACGCCCTTCGACTACGATGACTTGGGAAATTTTCTCTTTCATGATTTACTTTCCAGTCCAAAAATTCGTTCTGCATTTGCACTTGTCGCAGCAGCTAATTCTTCTGTTGTCACGCCACGCAAGTCTGCAATAAAGTCCACTACATAGCGCGTGTAAGCTGTCTTGTTTTCGCGACCACGCTTGGGTACTGGGGCTAAATAAGGCGCATCTGTCTCTACTAAAATCTTATCCAAAGGCAATTCTTTGGCTGCTTCCTGGATATCTGTTGCCTTCTTGAAAGTTACCACTCCAGAAAAGGAAATGGTCATACCTAACTCCACAAACTTTTCAGCCCATTCCAGAGAACCTGAGAAGGAGTGCATGATGCCACCACGGGGACCGACTCCCTCACTTTTGATAATTTCATAGGTATCTTCGAGCGCATCACGGGTGTGAACTACAAAAGGTAAGTCCAATTCCTTTGATAGCTGAATCTGACGACGGAAAACTTGCTCCTGCACTTCTTTTGGGGCTGTCATCCAGTGATAGTCCAAACCAATCTCACCCAAGGCTACCACTTTAGGATGTTTTAGCTTATCCAACAGGTAATTCTCAACATCTTTTGTATAGGTCCCTGCCTCTGTTGGATGCCAACCAATCGTCGCATAAAGTTGGTCATATTCTTCCACCAATTCCAAGGCACGCTCAATAGTCGGTTTGTCAAAACCAACAATATTCATCCGAGTCACACCCATTTCAGCTGCTAAGGCTATTTCTTCTGCTTCTCTTCCTGAAAATTCTTCCACATTCAAGTGGGTATGTGTATCAAAAATCATTTATATTTCCTCGTTTTTTCTACCTTCTATTATACCAAAAAACTGCTCTCATCCTTATAGGAAAAAATATTTTAAAATCACTCACTTTTTCTTGACGACTTATTTTCATAGCAGTATAATAACTCTTGTTGAAATTTTCAGAAAAGGAAAGAAAATGTTTACGAAATTAAAATATACCTTTATTGGTCGTCCCCTTAAGTCCTTGACTGAAGGCGAGGGAGGACTACTTGGAAAAACACAGGCACTTGCAATGCTCTCAAGCGATGCCCTTTCATCTATCGCCTATGGACCTGAGCAGGTCGTCCTTGTCTTGGCTAGCCTATCTCCGCTTGCTATCTGGTGGAGTCTCCCTATCGGCATTTTTGTCCTCTTGCTACTTGCTAGTCTAACCATTTCTTACCGACAAATCATTCACGCCTACCCTCAAGGTGGGGGTGCCTATATGGTAACACGAGAAAATCTTTCTCCTGAGCTCGGTTTGATTGCCGGTGGAAGCTTGCTTGTTGACTATATGCTAACAGTAGCCGTATCCGTGGCCGCAGGGGCTGATGCTATCACAGCAGCACTTCCTGCTCTCCATCCCTACAACCTCCACATCTCCATTTTTTTGGTCTGTTTACTCATGCTTTTGAATCTGCGAGGCTTGAGGGAATCTGCTAGTTCTCTGATGATCCCTGTCTATCTCTTTATCTTTAGCACGGTCTTCCTCTTATTGTTTGGTATCTTCCAACTATTGACTGGTTCTCTCAGCTATCATGCAACTTCTGCAATTGGTCAAACTGTCCCGAGTCTCTCAATCGTCCTGATTTTAAGAGCCTTTACCAGCGGTTCAGCTTCATTAACCGGGGTTGAAGCCATCTCAAATGCTGTTCCATTTTTCAAGACCCCAAAAGAAAAGAATGCAGCTCAAACACTGACCATCATGTCTCTGATTCTTGGATTTCTCTTTGCAGGGATTACCTTCCTAAATTACTGGATGGGAATTACACCTCAACACGGAGAAACAATCCTCTCACAAATGGCTAAAGGAATTTTAGGGGATTCAGCTCTCGGTCAGATTGTTTATTATCTCTTCCAATTTTCAACTGCCCTAATCCTAGCCGTAGCTGCAAATACTGGTTTTTCTGCCTTCCCGATGTTGGCATACAATATGGCTAAGAACAAGTACATGCCCCATCTCTTTATGGAAAAGGGAGACCGCCTGGGTTACTCAAACGGTATTTTAACATTGGCCTTCGGTGCTATGATCCTCCTGCTCATTTTCAACGGAAATACAGAACGCTTGATCCCTCTTTATACTATCGGAGTTTTCGTCCCCTTTGCCCTTTCTCAAACAGGGATGATTCGCCACTGGAAAAAAGAAAAAGGTTCTCATTTCTTGAAGTCAGCTTTTGCAAATATCCTCGGTGCCATCATTTGTTATGCTATCGTTCTTATCTTACTCTTCTTCAGACTTGGAGATATCTGGCCATTCTTCCCTATTATCCTGGTCCTAACCTTCCTCTTCTTGTCCATCCACAGTCATTACCAAAAAGTGGCCAAACAGCTTCGCCTTTATGAAGGAATTCAAAAGAAAACCTACGATGGCAATATCGTCCTTGTATTAGTGGGAAATGTGACCCGAGTCAGCGTTGGAGCGATTAACTACGCTCAAAGTATTGGAGATGAGGTTTTGGCTATGCACATTTCCACCAAAGAAACTGAAGAAAAAGACCAAGAAATCCTCCAAGAATTTGCTGACTACTTCCCAAATATCACTCTAAAAAACATTAATACTAGCTATCGCGATATCATCACACCTACAGTTCGCTATGTTCGTAAAATCTCTCAAGAAGCCAAGAAAAAGAACTACACAGTTACAGTTCTAGTACCCCAATTTATCCCTAACAAACCTTGGCAAAATATCCTACACAATCAAATGAGTCTCAAATTAAAATATGCTCTCAGATGGCACGAAGATGTCGTCGTTGCCAGCTACTCTTATCATTTGAAAGAATAAAGAAAAGCTCAAAATCAGAAATTCACCTTCTGATTTTGAGCTTTTTTCTATATGCTGTCTTTCCAATACATCTGCTGAAGTTTTTATTCTAAAAAAGATATTTTAGAAAATTCACTTTTTTAGGCAACAGAAAAGCCAGTAGACTCGAGTTCCTACTGACTTCTTTGTTGAATTCGTTTGGATTATGCAGCCAAAACTTTGCGTCCTTTACGACGACGAGCTGCCAATACGCGACGACCGTTTTTAGTTGACATACGGTTACGGAATCCGTGTTTGCGCGCACGACGTAGTTTACTTGGTTGATAAGTACGTTTCACGATGAATACCTCCTCATAGATTTTGTATTCGTTTAGCCGGCTATAAAGTGATCAGTTACTAAACATACTTTACTATTCTATCTGATTCTTTCGCATTTGTCAATAGCTCTGGCAAATGTTTCCAGCTTTTTTGCTATGAAAGCCTTATCTACGATACTGCTTCAAGAAACGAGTCATCTTTTCTTGGATTTGGGCTAACTCATCTACGCGTGGCAGATAAACGATACGGAAGTGATCTGGCTCTTTCCAGTTAAAGCCTCGTCCGTGAACCAAAAGTACTTTTTCTTGCTTCAAGAAATCAAGAACAAACTGTTCATCATCATCGATACGATACATATTGCGGTCAATTTTAGGGAAGATATAAAGACCCGCTTTAGGTTTAACCGCAGACAAACCTGGGATATCTTGAATGGCATTATAAATGAAGTTTCTTTGCTCGTAGATACGACCACCTGGCAAGAGTAATTCATCCACCGATTGGTGACCACCTAGTGAAGTTTGAACAACCTGTTGAGCCAAGACGTTGGAACAAAGGCGCATGTTTGAAAGCATGTTGAGACCTTCAATATAGCCCTTTACATGATGTTTAGGTCCAGACAAGACCATCCAACCCACACGGAAACCAGCGATACGGTGAGATTTAGACAGACCATTCATGCTGACACAGAAAAGGTCTGGAGCCAAACTAGCTACTGGTGTGTGGACATTCCCATCCATAACCATACGGTCGTAGATTTCATCCGCAAAGATAATCAAGTCATTTTGACGAGCAATCTCAATAATATCTAACAAGAGCTCTTTGGGATAGAGGGCTCCCGTTGGATTATTTGGATTGATCAAAACGATAGCCTTAGTATTTGAACTAATCTTAGACTTAATGTCATCTAGGTCTGGATACCATTCAGCTTCTTCATCACAGACGTAGTGAACGGCATTTCCTCCAGCCAAGCTGACAGCAGCAGTCCACAGAGGATAGTCAGGCATTGGAACCAAGACTTCATCGCCATTGTCCAAGAGACCTTGCATGGACATAACAATTAGCTCACTAACACCATTTCCAAGATAGATATCATCAATACCTACATTTGGGAATTTTTTGAGCTGACAGTACTGCATAATAGCTTTGCGGGCTGAAAAGATACCTTTTGAATCTGAATAACCTTCACTATCACGCGCATTCATAATCAAATCATGGATAACCTCATCAGGTGCTGTAAAGCCAAACTCAGCTGGGTTCCCTGTATTCAAACGGAGGATTTTTTCTCCATTTGCTCGCATACGCATGGCTTCCTCAAGAACTGGTCCACGAATATCATAAGCCACATGCTCTAATTTGATTGATTTGTTAAATTCTTTCATTTGATTTCCTCAATTCATCAGGATAGTTAATATTATACCACTTGATAGAAAAATCGTAAATCGCCCACTACTATTCCACAAAAAAACCTTGCTTAACGCAAGGTAAACAGAGCAAGGTCGATTTCTTTCTATTTTGGGAGAAGAAAGAGAAAAATATGCACCTCTAGTAAGACATACATCTAAATCTAAAGTCTCGCATATAAACTTCGAATCGAAAACGAAGGCATCGTTATGGATGATAGTTGCATGAACTCATGAATTTCTTCCTGTGTTCAGCAAAACGCAAAGAAAAAATAAGTCGACTCAACAAACAACATAGACGATGTCTGGGCTAATTCGAGTCTGTTTGTAAAGAATTTTACCATATCACTGACTTCTTTCCCTTGCCCTGTCACTTAGTATTATACACTAAAACTTTTGCATTTTCAAATAAGTACATATAAAAAGAACTCTTTTTAAAGCGTCACTTAAAAATTTATACTCAATGAAAATCAAAGAGCAAACTAGGAAGCTAGCCGCAGGTTGCTCAAAGCACGGCTTTGAGGTTGCAGATAAAGCTGACGTGGTTTGAAGAGATTTTCGAAGAGTATTGATTGAATATGATTCTGCTTTGGCAATAAAAAAGAGAGAACCAGGTGATTCTCTCGGTTTTTACTTCTACAAATATCTAGAACGAAATTTAATTTCGTAAGATTATTTCGCAATTTCAGCCAACATTTTTTCAATGTGTTGAATTGATTTTTCACGTCCAAGCAAGTAGATGGTATCTGGCAATTCAGGACCATGCATTTCACCTGAAACGGCGATACGGATTGGCATGAAGAGATTCTTCCCTTTGATACCTGTTTCTTTTTGGACTGCTTTGATTTGTGGGAAGATATTTTCTACCACAAACTCGTCATCTGACATAGCTTCAAGTTTGGCTTTGAAGGCTTCAAGTACCGTTGGCACTGTTTCACCAGCCATGACTTCTCGTTCAGCTTCTGTCAATTCTGGGAAGTCTGAGAAGAAAAGGTCTGTCAATGGAACGATTTCGTCAACTGACTTCATTTGTGGTTTGTAGAGTTCCACCAATTTTTTAGCCTTGTCTGTCAAACGTCCTGCTTCTTCAAGGAATGGTTTTGCCATTTCAAAAATAGTCTCAAGGTCTGCATTCTTGATATAGTCATTGCTCATCCAGTCAAGTTTCTTCTGGTCGAAGGCTGCTGGAGACTTGCTAAGACGGTTTTCATCAAAGAGCTTGATGAGTTCTTGGCGAGAGAAGATTTCGTCTTCCCCGCCAGGGTTCCAACCAAGAAGAGCGATAAAGTTAAAGACTGCTTCTGGAAGGTAACCTTTCTTACGATAGTCTTCGATGAACTGAAGAGTATTGGTATCACGTTTAGACAACTTCTTACCAGTTTCAGAGTTGATAATCAAGGTCATATGACCAAATTCTGGCGCTTCCCATCCGAGTGCTTCATAAACCATAAGCTGTTTTGGTGTGTTAGCAATGTGGTCGTCTCCACGAATGACGTGAGAGATTTGCATGTCGTGATCATCGATGACAACGGCAAAGTTGTAAGTTGGGTAGCCATCTTTCTTTTGGATAACCCAGTCCCCACCGATATTGCCACCTTCAAATTCGATATCACCTTTGACCATATCATGCCACTTATAGATACCAGACTCATTAACTGCCAAACGAACCGTTGGGATAATACCTGCGGCTTCACGTTCTGCAACATAAGCTGCTTTTTCTTCCTCGCTCATACCAAGGTATTCGTTAATGTAACGAGGTGTTTCACCAGCTGCTTCTTGGCGTTCACGTTCAGCTGCCAACTCTTCTTCAGTGACGTAAGATTTGTAGGCTTTCCCTTCAGCAAGCAATTGGTCGATATATTTTTGATAGAGTTCCAAACGCTCTGATTGGCGGTAGTTTTCATGAGTTTCTGGACTTTCATCCCAATCCATGCCCAACCAACGAAGGTTTTCAAGCTGTGAACGTTCTCCGTCTTCGACATGACGTTTGCGGTCTGTGTCTTCGATACGGATGATAAAAGTTCCACCATGGTGGCGTGCATACAAGTAGTTAAACAATGCTGTACGGGCATTTCCGATGTGTAGTAGTCCTGTTGGACTTGGTGCATAACGCACACGAATATCTTTTGACATATCTTCTCCTATAAAGTCTCTAGGCGTCTGCCTTTTTGCTCTCTATATTATATCACAAGTCGTGCCAGAGTCCAATTTCTCTTTTCGAGAAATAGTAAAAAGAGTGGTAAAACCACTCTCTTTTCAGCTCTATTATAGACGAGCGTTGAGTTCTTTGCTCAATTCTTCAAATCCTGGTTTACCAAGAAGGGCAAACATGTTACGTTTGTATGCTTCAACACCTGGTTGGTCAAATGGGTTGATGGCATTCAAGTAACCTGAAAGGGCGATTGCCAATTCAAAGAAGTAGATTGTGTAGCCAAGAGTGAAGGCATCTTGCTCAGGAAGAGTCACGTACATGTTTGGCACGTCACCGTCAGTGTGGGCAAGAAGAACACCGTCAGTTGCTTTTTTATTAACGAAGTCAACGTCTTTTCCTTGAAGGTATCCAAGTCCATCAAGATCTTCTTCCAAAGTAGGGATGATTACGTTCTTACGTGGTTTGTCAACACGGACAACTGTTTCAAACATGATACGAGTTCCTTCTTGGATAAATTGACCTAATGAGTGCAAGTCTGTTGAGAAGTTAGCTGAAGTTGGGTAAATACCTTTTTGGTCTTTCCCTTCTGACTCACCAGCCAATTGTTTCCACCATTCTGAGAAGTATTGAAGTGATGGCTCGTAGTTTACCAAGATTTCAGTAGCATAGCCTTTACGGTAAAGGATGTTACGCACTGCAGCATATTGGTAAGCTTCGTTTTCTGAAAGTTTGTCTGATGTGTAATCTTTACGAGCAGCATTCGCACCTTCCATAAGGGCTTTGATATCTGCACCTGATGCAGCGATTGGAAGCAATCCAACTGCTGTCAATACTGAGAAGCGTCCACCGATGTCATCTGGAACAACAAATGTTTCCCAACCGTTAGCATCTGCTTCAACCTTAACTGCACCTTTTTGGCGGTCAGTTGTTGCGTAGATACGTTTGTTAGCTTCTTCTTGACCGTATTTCTTCACCAAAAGTTCTTTGAAGACACGGAAAGCGATGGCTGGTTCAGTTGTTGTACCTGATTTAGAAATCACGTTTACTGAGAAGTCTTTATCTGAAACGTACTCTACCAAGTCAGCAAGGTAAGTTGATGAGATTGAGTTCCCAGCGTAAAGGATTTGTGGCGCTTTGCGTTCTTCTTTTGTTTGCAAGTTTGCAAAGTGGTGGTTCAAGAAGTCAATGGCTGCTTTAGCTCCAAGGTATGATCCACCGATACCGATAACAACCAAGACATCGCTGTCTGATTTGATTTGTTCAGCAGCTTTCAAGATGCGGTCAAATTCTTCGCGGTCGTAGTTCTCAGGAAGGTCCAACCAACCCAAGAAGTCGCTACCAGCACCAGTTCCTTTACGGATCAATTCGTCTGCTGCTGTAACTTGTGCTTGCATGTACTCCACTTCATGTGGTGCAACAAATTTGTCTAATACTTTTGAATAATCAAATTTAATATGTGACATAGTATTCCTCCAAAATTTCTTCTTTTCTATCATAACGCTTACTAACAATTTTTTCAAGTTTTTATACTAAAAATTTCCAATTTTTATCACAATTCAAACGTTTGCGTAAAAATACAACTCTATAAATATTCGTAAGCAACGAATAAAAAAACGACTAGGTTTCTAGTCGTTACAATTCATTCAATAAATACTCAAATAATTCTAAGTTGCCATCTTCTTCATTAACCAGAAATTCTGGATGCCACTGGAGACCAATAATACGGTGTTCGTCGATAGATTCGATTGCTTCAACAGTTTGGTCACGTGGATCTACTGCTGTTACGCGGAAATTTGGAGCTAAGTCTTTAATGCTCTGACGGTGCACTGAATTAACTTGACTTTCTTTACCAAACAATTTTGACACAACACTTCCTTCAACTGTCTCAATAGAATGTGAAGTCCCAAAAGGTAGGCCTTGCCAATGACCTTCAATCTCCTGATTGAGCGTACCGCCAAAGGCAACGTTAACCAGTTGAACACCACGGCAAATGGCTAAAATTGGTTTGTTCTGACGTAGGGCCTCTTGTAGAAGAGCCAACTCGAACTCATCACGAGCTAGGTTATAATCATCGCTATCAATCGTTTTTTCCTCACCATAAAACTGTGGATGAACATTTTGTCCTCCAGTCAAGATAAGCTTATCAATCATTTCTACGTAGTCATGGACAACTGACTCATCACCAACTGGAATCACCAAAGGAAGTCCGCCAACCTGACGAATACTCTCAGCGAATTTACAAGAGACAGATGAATGAATATTTTTTCCTTCTGCGTCCACAGGACATAGATTTGCTGCAACTCCAACAACCGTTCTTGCCATTACTGATTTCCTTTCGTTTTCATTGATAATCTTATCTTATCATCCTTCCCCACTCCTGTCTAATATGTTTTTTTAAAGTCCGTGATAAATTTTTTTTATCAGAAAAAGTTGCCCAAAATTAGGACAACTTTTTTGCTTATACTCAATGAAAATCAAAGAGCAAACTAGGAAGCTAGCCGCAGGCTATACTTGAGTACGGCAAGGGGACGCTGACGTGGTTTGAATTTGATTTTCGAAGAGTATTATTCAAAGACAAATTGATTGTGATACAGTTCGGAGTAAAAACCTCCAAGCTTGAGTAATTCGTGATGATTTCCTTGTTCGATAACCTCACCATCCTTAAGGACAATAATCTGATCGGCATTGAGAATGGTTTTTAAGCGGTGAGCAATCACAAAACTAGTTCTTCCTGCCACAATAGCTTCCATGGCATTTTGAATCTTACTTTCTGTTACAGTATCAACGTTTGATGTTGCCTCATCCAAGATTAAGACCTGTGGATCTGTCATCAAGGTACGAGCGATGGAAATCAACTGCTTCTGACCAGTCGAGAAGACGCTCTGGTCATCATTAATCAAGGTATCATACTTATCTGGTAGACTTTCGATATATTCATGGATATGCGTAGCCTTGGCTGCTGCTTCTACCATTTCCTGACTGGCATCTGGTACACCAAATCGAATATTGTCTCGAATGGTTCCACTAAATAAAACAGAATCCTGTAAAACAATTCCTACCTTACTTCGCAAACTATCCAAATCAAACTCGCGAATATCTCTGCCATCAAAGCTGATACTTCCTGCATCCACATCATAAAAACGATTGATTAAGTTCATGATGGTTGTTTTCCCCGAACCTGTCGGACCAACTACCGCAATCATTTTTCCTTTTGGAGCTGAAATGCTAACATCTTTCAAAATTGGTTTTCCTGGCAGGTAGGAGAAGTCCACGTTACGAATCTCCACACCTTCTTTTAATTCGTTAAATACTGGAGCATCTTGAGGACGAATTTCTTCTTCTGCATCAAACATTTCTTGGATACGGTCCGCACCTGTAAAGGCCAGTTGCAAGCTTCCCCAGCTCGCTGCTAATTGGATAATGGGCTGGTAATACTGTTGCGAGAACTGAGTAAACATGACAATCAAACCCAGAGCAGTTGCTGTCTCGATGTTCTGATCATTCAGTAAAACAGCTGAACCTATAAAAATAACTACTGCTGTATTGACCAAGCTCATTCCGTTCATAACAGGGAAAAGAATTCCTGAGAACATTCTTCCCTTGAAAGTGGCCTTTCGAACCCGTTCATTTTGATCAACAAAACCTGCAATCACATCTTCTTGAATGCCTTGAACAATAACGGCTTTTTGTCCAGAGATACTCTCATCCATATAAGCATTGAGCTTCCCAACTTCTTTTTGTTGGAGGTTGGTGTATTTTCGTGCTAGCTTTAAGATAAAGAAGACCATGATAACAGCTATTGGAGTGCTGGCAATTGTGATTAAAGCCAAGGTGACATTTTTTGCGAACATAACAATCAGCAAGCCAATAAAAAGGGCAATATTAGTCATGACAGACACTAAACTTTCGTTGAAAGCTTGGAGAATATTATCCAAATCACTGGTAAAACGTGACAGGATATCCCCATCTTGATGGCGATCAAAGAAGGAAACCGTCAAGCGAGAAAGCTTGCCAAAAAGTCCCTTACGCATCTCATTTGTAGATTCGGCAATAATGCGGCTCATCAAGACCATATAGATAAGACTAGAAACTACTAAAACGATTAAAATATAGGCAAGATTGAGCAGGAGTCCTAGGAGACTTTGCCAAACCATATCTGGGTTACCATTTTGATAGGCTATAACCAAGTTAGCCAGCTCTGTGACTGTTTGACCTGCAAATACTGGAAAGAGGGCTTGCGCAATCGTTGCAATGATAATCATAGCAATAACAACGACAAAGGATGTCTTGTAAACTTTAAAATAGTTCCAAAAAAATTCAACTGTCTTCATCCTACTCCTCCTTTCCTTTTTGCGTTTCGTAAATTTCGCGATAAACTGGGTTTGTTGCAACCAAGTCAGCATGTTTACCTTGACCAATCAAGCGACCTTGGTCAAGCACTAAAATTTTATCAGCATGAACAACAGAGCTAATCTTTTGCGCGATGATAATCGTAGTCGTTCCCTTCAAATCCTTGTTGAGAGCTTCTTGAACCAAGCGCTCTGACTTGGCATCAAGGGCAGAGGTTGAATCATCAAATATCAAGATTTTAGGATTGCTGACAATCCCACGCGCAATGGACATTCTTTGTTTTTGTCCACCAGAAAAGTTGGTCCCACGTTCTTCAACCGGACTTTCAAAGGCTAAGTCCATACGACTAATAAATTCACTTGCCTGGGCGATACGAGCTGCGCGTTCCAGTTCTGAAACTGTCGCATCTCCCTTTCCTTGTCTGAGGTTATCTGCGATGGTTCCACTAAAAAGAATGGCTCTCTGTAAGACGATAGAAACTGTTTTGCGAAGTGTCCCTTCACTAACTGTCCGAATGTCCTTTCCGCCAATTTTGATCGAACCTTGCTGAGGATCAAACAGTCGTGGAATCAACTGAGCCAAGGTTGATTTCCCTGCACCAGTTGCTCCAACAACCCCAACCATCTCACCAGCTGCGATATCAAAGGATACATCTTTTAGGATAGGTTCTGCATCATTTGGATAGGTGAAGGTCACATTTTCAAAACTGAGACTTCCTTCCAATTCTTCATCTTCCACATCCTTGAAGGTCATAGCCGGTTCTGTATCCAGGATTTCACGAATACGACGGAAGGAAATCATAGCACGAGTGACTGAATTCCCCAAAAATCCAACCATGACGATGGTAAAGATAATCTGACTCAGATAGTTCACAAAGGAAGCAATGGAACCAACTACTGATGGATCTGACTCTGCCATACCTGCTACAAGCCAGATTGAGAGAAAAACAGCCCCGTAAGAAATCAACATCATTGCAGGTTGCATAACAGAAAAGGCATAACCGATATAAAGGTTTTCTCCCAACAATTCATCTGACACCTGCGTAAATTTATCAAACTGATCTTTTTCTCGGACAAAAGACTTAACCACGCGCACACCACGCAAATTTTCTTTAGCAATGGCATTGATACGCTCTAGTAAGGTCTGGAATTTTGCAAAGCGTGGTCCCACAACTCCCATCATAAAACCCATTATGGCAACAATCAGAACGACCATGAGAACTAGCACCCACCACAGAGAAGGTAGGGTGACAACTGCTAGAATAAAGGAACCGATAAACAAAAGTGGTAGTCGAAAGAGAATTTGAAAGGTCATCATGACTACGTTCTGAATCTGATTGATATCGTTGGTCATACGAACAACAAGGTTCCCTGCATTAAACTTCTCAATATTAGCGTATGAGAAAATTTGAATCTTACGAAAGGCATCTTCCCTTAGGTCTGACGAAACTCCTTGAGCAATGTAGGCAGCTAACACAACATTGATGCCACCTGCAATCAAACCAATCAAGGCAACAAGGATTAACCAAAAACCAATATGATAAATAGCTTCGTTATCACCTGTTAGCAGTGCCTCTAAAACTTCCTGTAGATAACGTGGTTGCAGGAGTGAGCTCGTTACCATTAGACCTGTCATAATTAAGGAAGCTAGAGCCTGCCATTTATAGGCTTTTATTGTTCTGAACTAGCTTGCTCCTCTAGTTTAGCTCGTCCAATTTCACGGTAGCTACGGTCGCCAACAATCTTGACCGAGAACTGACCATCTTGGTACTCGAGAATCGTCACACTTCCATTATCAAGGCCATGCGGATGCATTCCGTTGATTAAATAAACAATGGTTCCAATAGTCATTCCATGGCTGACTACGAGAGCATTTCCTCCCCCATTAGCTTCCATTTCCTTAGCAATGGCTTCAAAACCTTCCCAGATGCGACCACTTAGTTTTTCCCAGCCTTCAGCCCAGCCTGCTGTATCCACTTCTACCAAGCCTTCAGCTAGCTCCGCGTAGGATAAACGATGCACATGATCGACATTAAAGATACGAGGAATGATGCCCATAAAAAGGTCTCCATCATAAGCACCATCAAAACTACCAAAGCACCATTCACGGATTCGTTTATCCATACGATAAGGAATTTGCCCTGTTAAACCTAGTTCCTCAAGGATAATTCCCATAGTCTGAATAGTCCGACCAGAGTCGCTTGAATAAGCACGCTCAAACCTTAAGCCAGACTCACGCAAGCCAATCCCCAATTCATGAATGCCTCGTTCCCCTTCAGCTGTCAGTGGAGTATCACTCCAACCTTGAGCACGACCAATCGTATTAAACATTGTTTTCCCATGACGTACTAGATACAATTTTACACTTGACATATTCTGTCCTCCATATGTATCTATTATAGCATGATTTCAGACAAAAACCTTGTCCTAACCCACTGAGTCCAACATCACCACTTAAACTAGATTTTATAAATCTGATAATCTATGTCTTATCATTCTTAGAAGGAGCAACTTTAGATGGCTCGGTGGCCTCTTTTTTAACCTGTTCTTCTTTTGACTTTTTTTCTGTTTTCTTCGTCTTATCGTCGGTCCTTTTCAAAGGAGAAAAGTGAAATTCAAACTGATTTTTTCCTGTGTCAATAGTCGCTGTGAAGAAGTTTTCGTCGTTACGATAAGTTGACTTTCCTACATTAAATGACTGCTCTCCATTTTCAGAATTAGCTTTTTCATAGGTTCTCTTAGCCATTGCAAATGCAAGGAGTTTTTCTTTATTTAAGGCATAATCCTGATGATGTGCTACTTGTCGATTCAGATAAAACTGCAACAAAAGACTAAAAATTCCAGCAATAGTAATAGCGTAAAGGAGAACTCCAGCTCTAACTTTCTTCTTTTTCAACACGATAGATAAATTCCCTCTCTAGTCCCTTTTCAAACTGAAAATTGAAATGAACATTTTGCCCTTTTTGGTAAATATGCGTTGATTTAAGGCCATAAACCATGGGTTGATAACCACGTCCACTAGCATCTGTTTTCCGGAAATCATTTGACCTTGATTTCCCCATGGAAATGGGTTTGCCTTCCTGTTTGAGGTAAATCCTATCATTCTCCACTTTTTCAAATTGGGTTCGATTCAGCTCTGCTTCCAGCTGATCCACAAATAAAAGCCATTCTTTTTGCTCACTTCTCTGCTGGTAGCGAACCTCTGAAACTAAGAGTTGGCTCATAGATTGAAAAAGAAGCAAGCTACCACTAATAACGATAAGGGAAACCAAGGATTCTAATAGTGTAAAAGCTCTGACCCTACTTGTCTTGAATCGCCAGTAATTTCTCAGTTCCATGGTATACCTCCAAACCTCGCTCATTCGAGACAACATGAACCGTAAGGCCATTGACAGTCAACTTCTTTTGTCCAGTCTGCAAAGCCATACGAGCCACTCGCAAAACTTCTTCCTGTTTTAGAAGTTCTACTTCTCTTTTTCTACTTTCTTGAATTTGTCCCAGTAAGAGAGTTGCTATACTGGCAAAAATAGCTAGTGAAATCACTGCTTCCAGTAAAATAACCGCCTTAATTTTTTGCTTCTTGAATACGTTTAATCTTTCCATTTCCTAGATATAGTTGGTATCGAACCACTTCTTTCCTTGTTTGAAATCTCACGCTGGCCAGAGACGAATTCCCACCAGACTTGTCAAAGGAAATTGACTGATTGGACTGTAGTTGAATTCCTTTAGGGATGGTTAATTTCTGATAGCCATTTCCAATACTTCTCTCTTCCAAAATCAAGTTGATCTTCTGCTGACTAGCCAGACTTCGCTTCTGAGTTTCCCGATAAAGTTCCTCAAACTCCATAAAGAAAATTTGTTCTTCCACAGCCACAAAAGTGGACTGAACTGAACTTGACAAACCCAAGGCTAACAGACTGACTATCCCTAAGACCAATAAACTTTCTAACATAGTAAAAGCCCTAATCCGCAACTGTTTGACTTGTCTTTTGTTTTGCATGGTATTCCTTATAGGCTTTTGCTTGCTCAGCAGTGATACGTCCATCTGCCTCTAGTTTACTTAGACTAGCATCCTCATTTTTATCTAGAGTATAGAGTTCAGCTTGGCTTTCTACCACCTTGACGACTGCTGCTTTACCCTTGTCATTCACTGCATCCTTTTGCTTAGTTAGGTTTGGCACAAACAGTAAGAGTAGAACACTAATGATAAGGAGGACCACTAACATTTCCACAAGAGTGAATCCTTTTACCTTTGCTTCTTTTAATTTCATCATCATTTTTTTCATCTAAAAATTTACCTCCATATTTTGATACATAGGCAGCAACATAGCTGCGTACAATAAAACGATTAGCAGAGCTACAAAAATAAAGACCAGTGGTTGAACTAAGTTCATCGTACGATTAACTCGGGTAAAGAAGGATTCCCACGTTTTTTCTGCATAGATTTCCAATTCGCTTCCCAACTTGGATTTGATCTCTCCATATTCAATGATTAATCCCAACTCTCTTCTAAAAAAAGGATAATCCTGCACAACCATAGAAAATTCATGCCCATTTTGCAAGGACAGGGATAAATCATGTCCGATTTCCTTAAAAAGAGGATTGCCTTGCTCCTGCATCATCTGGAAAATCTGTGACAACTCTAAACCTTGTCCAATCATATTTCCCCATTCTCGAGCATAATAGGCCGTCAGATAATACTGAACAAATACACCTAGAAAGGGAATTCTAGCTAGAAAAGAAAAGACTTCTATCTTCCTAGATTTTCTGTAGAATATCAGTCCTGTTAAAGATACGAGACCTAGCGCCAGAGTAAGTCCAAGAAAAATCTGTGGTAGGTTACTAATCACTAAGGTAGCTATGTTACTACTATCCAGTTGGGGCAAGAGATAATTTCGCAACCCCAACATAATGAGCAGTAAGAAAGCTAACAATATGATTGGATAGGTCGCAACTTCAATTAACTTCTTCTTGACCTTAGCAAGATTATCTAAATACTCTTCAATTTTCCCTAAACTCAAATGAAGGTTCCCATGAACTTCAGCCAAGGAAAGTTGCGTGACAATTGAACTTGAAAAACCTAAAGTCCCCATCATTTCCGAAAAGGATTTTCCCTGCGAGAGTCCTAGACGCATCTGCGATACATATTCCTTTTCTAACAAGAGACTTCTCTCTAGAAAGGAAATGATTTCTACCAGATGAAAACCACCGGAAAATAAATTGTTAAAGAGTGTGATTATTTTCTTCTGCTTACTGGTAGCTAATTTTCTCCGTTTCAGCTTGAAGGGCAGTGATATGTCCTTCTTTAAGAAGCTGGTCAATTTGTCCATTCCACTTTTCTGCCTGATGTTCTTGGTAATTTTTGTTTGCAAAATCAATAATTCCTCCTCCCCCGATTAGTCTCTGGTAGCAAACACCTTGTAAAACAACTGCGAGTTCATCTTCACTAACACCAAGTTCTAAGAGACGCTCATAAACCCCACGAACACTCTTGGCATGGATTGTCGAAAATACCGTGGCACCTGTCAGACTAGCTCGTACAACGGCACGGGCTGTTTCGCTATCTCGAATTTCTCCAATGATTAAAAGATCTGGACGATGTCGTAGGGAAAGTTTGATCAAGTTCTCATAGCTAAGTCCGATAGCTTCATTGAGCTGTAATTGTAGCATTTCTTCTTGCTTAATCTCGACTGGATCTTCAATGGACATGACCTGTTGTCCCTTAAACAATGACTTGGCTAATTCATGCATCAAAGTAGTTTTGCCACTTCCTACGGGGCCTGCAAAAAGATAAAGTCCGCGTTGCCTAAAGCCCTTTTCCAGTTCTATAAGGTCCTGAAACCAGAAGCGCAACTCTTGTTCTTGATCATGCAAAAGTCGGATTACTAGACTCTCATAACCACGATAATCTCCTACCGTCGATAAACGTAATGAAGAAACCTTGTCTCCATGCTGATAATCACAGGAACCAAGCTGACTACGGCGTTTTTCTCCAACGTTCATCCCCGCAATAAACTTAAAATGACTAATGACAGCCCCCAACTTTTCAAAGTCATAGGTGTTAATCAAATGTCTCTCATCTCCAACTCGCATATGTAGCTCATAAGACTTTTCTTTAGGAACAAAATAGATGTCCTGAGCTCCTTGTTTTTTGGCCAGTGTAATCAATTCTTGTGCAAGTATTTGTACCATATCTTCCTCCTCATTCTTATTATTCGAAGAAAATATAAAAAAGAAGAAACAACTTCATTAAAAAGTTGTTTCTTCTTTTTTTATGCGACAAGTACGGTGGATTTCTAAACCAGTCTGTTTTTCGTAACCAGGTCTAAATTTTTCATCAGGAATGACTTGACCATCTTCCAACAAAGCCAAGGAATGATATTGTTGAAGAAATTCATCGCATTCTTCACACCAGCGTTTATCTTCTGGATCCCAAAAAATAGTCATCAAATCTCCTCTACTTTTGTAAAGGGGGATTTCCTTTTCTAACTCAAACCAACAAGACTTATAATATTTCAAGGCGTCATAATAGTTATCAAATTTTTTGCTCGCAATGACGTCGTCTTCCCAGCCTTCTATAAACCACCACGGTTCAAAATCTCCGTACATTTTTATAACTCGATACATAGTTTAACTTCCTTTGTACCGTATATTATAGCGAAATTTTGAGAACAATGAAAGAATTTTGCTCATTTTCACGAATTATATAACATTTTCAAAAAATCCAGCTATTCAAAAACGAATAACTGGATTTAAAAACAAGATTAGCCTTCTGAAATATCGTTTTCAATGATCACTTTAATCGCATGATGATCGGCGGCCTTACTAAATACTTCATAGGCCTTTTCTATTTCACTAAGTTTGAAATAATGAGTTACCAATTTTTCTGGTTCAATTTTATGACTTTCTAAGGCTTTCAAAAGCTGAGGAGTTGTATTGGTAGAAACCAATCCAGTAGTTACGTTAATGTTTCGAATCCAAAGAGTGTCCAAATCAAACTGAACTGGTTTACCATGCACACCACAGTTGGCTACTGTTCCGTCTACACCAATAATCTTTTGACAGAGATCAAACGTTGCAGGAATACCAACAGCTTCTATAGCAACATCCACACCTCGACCATCTGTCAAATCATAAATTTCTTGAATTGCCTTTTCAGGGTCTGAAGAATTAATCTTATGAGTAGCACCGAAAGAAACTGCAGTATCCAAGCGGTTATCGTCTAGGTCCACCATAATCAATTTGGCTGGTGAATAGAATTGTGCCGTCAAAAGAGCTGCCAATCCGACTGGCCCTGAACCAACGATAGCTACACTACAACCAGGCTCAACTTTCCCTTTTAAGACACCAATTTCATAGCCAGTTGGCAAGATATCAGATAACATAACCAAAGCTTCATCAGACAAGTCAGCTGGAGTATGATAAAGAGTATTATCAGCATGAGGCACACGAAGATATTCTGCTTGCATACCGTCGATCAAATGTCCAAAAATCCATCCACCTTCGTCTTCACAGTGAGCATAGATTCCTTTTTTACAATAGTAACACTTACCACATGCACAAACGCAAGAAATCAAAACCTTATCACCCTTTTTGAAGTTTGAAACTCCTGCACCGACTTCTTCTACAATACCAATTCCTTCATGTCCTAGGATAGTTCCACTCTTACAAGCAGGAACATCGCCTTTAATAATATGAAGGTCTGTACCACAAATAGTAGTCTTAACGATACGCACAATAGCATCTGTTGGCTTGCGAATAACTGGTTTGTCCACATCAACAAATGACGCAAGACCTGGTTTAACGTAAGTATAAGCTTTCATAAGCAATCCTCCGCTTTTTTATTTGTATTATTTATATCATAATTGTAAGCCTTTTCAATGCAAAAATCAAGTAGTTTGTGAAAGAAATAACAAATTTATTTTAAAAAAGAAGAAACTAAACTAGTTTCTTCTTTAGAAATTATGCTTGATAACGTTTTTCACCGTCTAGATAAGTTGCTACTAATTCCAAATCTTTATCTAACACGATAAAGTCTGCATCATAGCCTTCACGAATTTGTCCACAGACGTCATCGATATGAACTGATTTAGCTGGGTTCAGACTAGCCATCATGACTGCTTCATGAGGATTTGCAATTCCCCACTCAACGACATTTTTCAAACCATCTTTAAGTTTGAGAATGGAACCTGCCAAGTTACCTGTAGATTTAAGGCGAGCAGTCCCATTTGCAACTACAACTGGAAATTCACCTAACATATAATCGCCATCTTGCAAACCGCCTGCTGTCATACAGTCAGTGATAAGGGCAATATTTTCAGTTCCTTTTTGTTTAAGAAGAATTTCGCAAGCCTTAGGATCCACGTGATGACCATCACAAATCAATTCTGCATAAGTGTGTGGTAACTCATACATCGCACCAACCATACCAAGTTCGCGGTGTGTTAAACCACGCATTCCATTATAGGCATGAACCCAAACACTAGCCCCGGCATCAACAGCTTTTTTAGCTTCATCAAATGTAGCATTAGAGTGACCTAGAGCAACAGTTACACCTTCACCAGTAATAGTACGTACAAAGTCCTCAACCCCATCACGTTCAGGTGCAAGAGCAATTTTATTAAGAAGACCATTAGCAGCCTTCTGCCAAGCACGGAACTCATCCATACGTGGATCTTTCATATAGGCAGGATTTTGAGCTCCCTTAAATTCTTCGGTGAAGTATGGTCCTTCAAAATAAATACCACGAATCTTAGCACCAGATGCTTCTTGATAGCGTGCACCAATGTTTTCAGTAACAGCCAGCAATTGTTCGTATGATGAAGTTAGTGTAGTTGGTAGGAAACTAGTAACACCTGTGCTAAGAAGACCTTCACTCATCGTATGAAGAGTTCCTTCAATATTATTATCCATGACATCCACACCACCAAAACCATGAATGTGGGTGTCAACGAGACCAGGTGCGATGCTATAACCAGAATAATCTAAAATTTCAGCATCCTCAGAAATCTCTTCAACATGCTTACCAAACTTACCATCAATAAGTTCCAAATAACCTCCACGACGAATACCATGTGGATAGAAAAATTGATCAGCTTTAATATACTTAGGCATAATGATAACCCCCTTAAGAAATAATCTACTATTTATTATGTCAATTACATTATAAACCTTTCAAAACAATTTGTAAATGGTATAGACCTTTTTTAGTGAAATTTTAATAAATTGTTCAACAAAAAAGACAAGGTTTTTATACCTTGTCTTTTTTACTATACCGGCGGCCAACAAACTAGCGTTAAAATAAGTTAAAATAAATAACCAAGAAACGATTAAATCAAGATATTATCACACGCTAGTTAGTATTGAAATTGAGGAAATTGACCAGTGGTTGACCAAATAAATTTTAAACTTTTGCTTTAATTTTATAGTCTTTAAATTTAATAATCACAATTTTTTATACATAGTTCGATACCGTGTTCGGCGCAATCGGTATAGTCCAATATTCATTCTCAAAATTGGTTTAAATAGCGTAGTCTTTTAAACTAATTTTGTGAATCAAAAAAATCTTCCTATTTGTAATAAGAAGATTTTTTTATTATTCTAATTTTTTCTACGTACTGTTACAAGTCCAAATGTTCCAAGAATTGCACCGAGTACCAACATTGTAACACTTGATGACTCTCCTGTATTTGGTAATGTTTTTGCACGTTCTACTCGTGAATAAGTTGATTTACTTGATGCTTGTTGTTGACTTGTGTAAGTCTGACCTTTTGTGATAACATTTCCTTTATTATCGATAGTAACGTTTTTATCACTTGCATAATCTTTATTTGATTTATCATTATCGGCTTGTGGACGATCAACGTTAACTGGTTTTTCATCAGTAGCTGGTTTTGTTTCACGTACAACAACATTCCCTTGTGCATCGATAGTCACTTCTTTACCTGCATCAAGAGCTTTCTTCAATTCGTCAACATTGACAGTAGGTAGTTCTTCAGCAACTGGTGCATCTTTAGGAACAGCTACAATTGTTCCGTCAGGAAGTGTTTTAACAGTGCTATTTTTAGCATCTTCTTTAGCTAGTTCTTCAAGATTTAGTTCAGGAAGAGTTTCAGCAACTGGTGCATCTTTAGGAACAGCAACGATTGTTCCGTCAGGAAGTGTTTTAACAGTGCTATCTTTCGCATCTTCCTTAACAAGTGCATCAAGATTCAACTCAGGAAGAGTTTCAGCAGTTGGAGCTACTTTTGGTACAGCAATTACTGTTCCATCAGGAAGTGTTGCAACAACGTTTTCTTGAGCTTTTTCTGCAAGGTCAACGAGTTTAGCATATGTTGCTTCAAGTTCTGCAAGTTTAGCTTCTTCAGCTTTTTGTGCAGTCAACAAGTTTTCAAGCTTAGACTGTGCCATTTCTAGGTCAGATTTAGCGAGTTCCAATTTGACACTAACGGCTGTTCTAGCTTGTTTTGCTTTAGTTAGAGCAACTGGTGCGTCCAAATATGCTTGCAATTGTTCAGCCAATTCTTTAGCTTCTTTAACAAGAGCATCTTTTTCAGCAAGAAGTTTTGTAACTTGTTTGTTCAAGTTGTCTAGTTTAGTTTCTTGGTCTTCAAGTTTAGCTGAAGCATTTTCAAGAGCTTGTGACGCAATTGTTTTAGCGGTTTTAGCTGATTTAAGTGCATCTTGAGCTTTTTCAAGAGTAGCTTTCTTGTCAGCTAGACTTGCTGAGAAGTTAGCGACTGCTTCATTTGCTTGAGCTTCACGTTTCTTAGCATTTTCAAGAGCAATGTTTGCCAAACGTAGGTTGTTTTCAGCAACTTGGGCTTGGAGTGGCGTAGCCATTGCGTCTGCTAAGACTTTTTCAGCTTCAGTTTTCAAGCTAAGTGCGCTTGCGTAATCAGTTGAAGCTGTTGTCAAAGCATTCTTAGCGTTTTCTGATGCAGTTTTAGCTTGTTCAAGGTTTGATTCCGCTGTTGCGACAGCTTTTTCAAGAGTTTCGATGTCGATGTTATCTTTGATAACGTTTCCGCCAGCTAAGTTAAGAGTTGAGATAAAATGTAAACGTCCGTCAACAATTGCTGTTGCAATTCCGACAGTGTTGTTAACAAAGTTGTTACGTGAATGTCCCCACTTAGATGGAGCGTCAGCAAATGTTTGTCCCATAATTGCATTGAATACAGTTTGTTTCAATTCATACATGGTCATAGAGTGTTTTTCATTTGCAAGTGAGATGTTTTCACTATGGTAAGCACCATTGATGTGACCAGCTTTGTCTGCTGAGATTCCACGAGCTACATATTTATTAGCTTGTTCACGAGCGATACGAAGGTCAGAGTCTGTAACAGTAACTTCGTTCAATCCAAATTGTTTATGGATTTCAGTTAACACTTTTGATGCATATAGACTGATTTCTTTTTGTTGTTCATCAGTCAAATCATCAAGATTAACTGTGCGTTTCTTATCAGCTTTGCTGATTTTTGTTGAAGAATTTTCAATAACAGTTGCACCAGAGTCAGTCATGAAGTCTGAGTCGCCTTCGGCTTTATCTTTCTTGAACTGAGTCAAGTCTGCGATGTTTACAATATCAACATTGTCCAATGCATCTTGAGCTTTAGTAAGTTCAGTTTGAGCATCTTCCAATTTAGCTTCTACTGATTCAGCATGTTGGTTAGCTGTTGTCAATTTTTCTTTAGCCAATTTGACAGCATCATTTTTAGTATTTACATCAGTTTCAGCTGATTTGATAGCATCTGCGCGTGCTTCATCAGCTTTTTTTGCTGTTTTGAAAGCATCTTCAGCTTCAGCGACTGTAGCTTCAGCTCCTTTTACAGCAGTTTTAGCATTTTCTAAATCTTTTTCAGCATTTGCAAGTCCAGTTCCGTCAAGTGCAGATTCTGCATTTGCGACTGTTTTTTCAGCACTTTGAACGTTATGGTTTGCTTGTTCAAGATTAGCTTCAGCACTTGCCACGTCTGATTGCTTTTCAGCAAGAACTGCTGTTTCAGTTTTGATTTGTTCATTTGTAGCTTCAGTTGCTTTTTGGTTAGTGGTTTGCGCTTCAAGGTTCTTAGCTTGAGCATCTTTGACTTCAGCAACTTTTTCAGGTGTTACTTGTGAAGCAATTGCTTGCG
Organism: Streptococcus pseudopneumoniae; assembly: GCF_001072925.1. GTDB lineage: Bacteria > Bacillota > Bacilli > Lactobacillales > Streptococcaceae > Streptococcus > Streptococcus pseudopneumoniae_Q. Next base: position 67,741 of record NZ_JVHE01000115.1, read on the forward strand.
CATCGTTAACAGCCTTATCTGCATTAGAATATTCTGTTTCAATTGAAGCAACAGTAGCTTCTTTTGCTTGAACATCAGATTTAGCTGTATCAACTTTAGTATTAGCGTCTTTAACAACAGCTTTTTGTGCATCAAGCGCAGGTTTTACTGTAGAAGGTGCAGGAACTTCACTCTTTTCAAGTGGTTTCACTTGTGGTTTAGTAACAAGAGCAGGTTCATTGACAGCAGTGTTAGAAGGTACTGGAGTCGCTTGAGCTTCTTGAGCAAATGCAGGCGCACCAACTGATGCAAGTGCAATAGCTGTTGAAGTTGTGAGGGTTTTAATAGTTTTGTTTGACATAGAATCTCCAAAAATTTACAAAACAACTATATATAGTTGTTTTTTTTATTTAATTATACCACATCGAACCAACCTTGTAAAGTTATAAGTAATCTTTTAAGAACTAAAATATGTAGAAAAAATACTGTAATATTTAGTTTGAGAGGTATTGCATGAAACAATCATTAAGAAAGTATATAGGAAAACGAATTCGCCTTTTAAGGTTGAAAAAAGGACTTACACAAGAACAAATTGAAGAAAGAGCTGATCTTGGAACAAATTATGTATATAAACTTGAACACCTAGAAACAAACATAACAATTAATACCCTTGAAAAAGTTATGAATGCCCTTGAATGTGATATTTCATCTTTCTTTGATATTACAAAAAAAGATGAAAATCCTGAAATTGTTGAATTAATTTCAAATATAAAAAATTTACCTGATAATAAACAAAAAGAAATACTTTCTGCATTCAACATGATTCTGAATCAAATTAAATAATATTTTAATCAAAATCAAAACGCTATAATTGATAACATAACAACCCTATTAAACAATGTAAAGAACCGCTAAGAAAAAAATCTTAGCGGTTTATTTTTATCCCAAAATTATCCTCTAAATTACTTAGAAAATCCTCTCTCCAAAAAGAGTCATTTATAGTCTTGTAAAATTCGACTAAATACCGTTTAAATGAAATTTCAGTTATAACTCTATTTTTATTTTGTTCTTCAATCTTTTCTTTATACTTGTTAATCTGATACTTTTCAAATTCATATATTTTATTTGAAAGAGAAGAAATCACGTTCTTGTTTTCTTGATTCATATAATTTTTTTTAAACTTATTGAAAGATTTTTCAAAATTAAAAGGTGGTATAAATTCTTGATTCTTTGACTTATTATAAAATTCTTCTACTTCTTTTAATCTACTATTGTAAGCATCCAATGACAATTCTGGTGCTACAGACTGTAATATTTCTGTTCGCCCCCGGACATCCTCTAATAATTCACCTACTTTTTCAGCTTGTTCAATGCATAATTTCTGATTTTCAAACCAATCTTCTTTTAATCTTTGTTCAAATTCTTCTAATAAAGTATTTATAGTTAACTCAAAATTAGTCTCCAACATTTCTTCATTCAATAGTTGCTTAATTGTTGAACTAGTACGTGGCTGAATGCGAAAAATTTTAATCGGTAGTTGACGTCTTTCAATCTCCAATTTTAATGAAAAAAGATAATCTTCATTCATTAAATACGCAGGTTTTCCAGAATTTTTAAACTCTTCTCTAATTTTCTCTTCTGGTGTTTTTAAACCTTGCCGTTGCAATTCCTTTACTAGCTTATCTTCTTTTTTATAAAGAACATCCCAACTCGAGAGAATTTTGGAATGCTTCCCAAATTTTGGAAATACATACAAAGTTTCAACTACTTCATCTCCTTGAAAATTTTCGTATATTTCACTTATATGTTCTCCCTCCGAACAGTGCATATATTGCCCTAGTACATCTTTTTTCAAAATATCACGAATTTGTTTTTCAGTTATATCCATATAAAATTCTTTTTCTATTCTTCCGCTGGGATAACTTCTAATATAATCCAAAGCTTCTTTTACATTATAATACTTTTCTTCCAATATAATATCCTCCTTATCGCTATTTTCAGCTTATCAAATAAAATTTCCTAATGCAAATTTTTTATTTTTTCCCTTTTGGTGCATTTGACGACCGGAATTTTTAATCATGATAAACTGAAAATGTAAATAACGAACGTTCAAATATTTACAAGAAATATTTAACAGAAAGTACTAGTTTTTAGCTAGTTTGGTAACAAATATGAATAATAATTTAGTTCAAACAGGATTGTTTGGAAGCAACTCAAATCAATCAGGCGATTCAATTGTAAACGACCGCCGTACTGCCCCAGCTCTTACTAATATTTCAACTTGTGTAGCTGTAAGTGTTACAGAGCCAAAGCCATTCTTTCCGATTGTGGGATTTGAGAAAAATCAAAATGGTAAAAACGCCCCAGTTTTTTCTGACAAATCAATTGGTTATGAAGTATTTTTATCAATGCCCAAAGATGATGGAACAGTTAAATTGATTAGTCTTGTTGTCCCAACTTTAGAAATTGCGAACAAGATTCAGTTCAGACATTTGTATCAGTTAGTCAACCCACTCGGTCGCTATAAGTTCAAAAGTTATGATGTCATCGAAGTTTGGGCTGAAGATGTCAACGAAGTTAGTTTAAAGTAGAAAGGAAATAGATATGAAAGATATTTCTAAAGAATTAGATGATTTATCAGCTTTAGATCTTCCTTTGGAACTTCGTAAAGTTTTATCAATATACATGCGTTCTGAGGTTGAAGGACGAGTTTCATCTTTTGTTAATTTGAGTTTAGTTTACTCAAACGGTCGATACACTGATTTTATTCGTTCATACATGTATTTTGAACTCATGCGTCGCAAAATGTTAACAGAAATGCAAGAGATATGTAGGTATTTATGATTAGATACAGGTTAAATGAAAATACAGGTCATTTAAGTCCAGCTTTTCCCAAGTTTGTAACTCTACTCCAAATTTTTGGAGTTGGGTTACTATTTGGGGGTAGTATTATTCGATGGCTAGGATTTAAAGGAACAGAGATTGGGATTTTTAGAAGTGAAGCACAGCTTGGCTTTCATTTAGAAGTAATTGGAATAGCTGTCTTGCTTTTTACGAATCTTGTTTTACTGGTTAGGTTTGTTTTGAGGCTATCAAAAATTGGCTCAATATCTTTATACTATCAATTAAGATTGATTGAACGACAGACACACAAAGCGTTGTTAGATTCAGTAACTGCTAATCGCAAAGTTGGTAGCAAATTCATCGATGTTAGTAAAGCGCATGCGAGCTTCGAGAAGCTAAGCAGGCGCATCAAGGTTACAATCAAAAAATTAGCTGACCAAACTACTGACGATTTAGAAAAGTTTGCGGAAATGTTATCAGCGTGTTTAGTGGGTAAAAACCGTTCACTCATTGTTTTAGATTATTGGTTAAGTGAAGATAATACAGAGTTCATCTATTTATTAGATGATATTGTCGAAGCTAGAGCAAGACAGCTCACACCACTAAGGATAACTGAATTAAGACCAGTCAATGATTTTGAAATAACAGTTGAAAAAGGCTTGACATTCTCAATGCTAAAAAATTGCCATGCATTAATTGTTGGCAATACATCCAGTTCTAAAACAACTTTCTTAAAATCGTTACTTACTCAAGTTTTTATGTTTGATTCAGAAGTTGATTTAACAATCTTAGATGTTAAATCTGAATTTAGTTCATGGGACTTTCTTCAAAAAGGTGTGATTCTTTCTCATAGTGAAGAGATTTTAGCATATTTTGAAGAATTGTTGGAATTAGTTATTAAACGTGAAAAAGAAATTGCAAATCTATCGGCACGTGATGACATTACTGGCGCTACTTTCGTTAATTTCGGTAAAGAGATGAAAATGAAGCTGTGTGTTATCGAAGAGTATTCAGCCATGCTTTCAAGCATTACAGATAACAAGATGAGAAAAAGGGTTCAAGATTTGGTCTTGTCTATTGTTTCGCGTTCTCGCTCGAGTGGTGTCTACATGTGTATCTGCATGCAACAACCACGAGCAGAGCTTTTGAGTACAGCGGTACGAGATAATTTAGGTGTTCGTATCTGTCTATCAAACGGCGCTATAACTGACGAATTAGCTCGAATGGTCTTTGGAGAAACAGATAATATTGATAATCATGCGCCCAGGTTCTCAGGCTATATCATGACTAGTGATGGAGAGTTCAGCAAACCTAGACGATTTTGGAATATTAATCTACACGAACACGGTTTGGAAAAGATTAGTATATTTAAACAAGCGTTTTTATACGGTCAGAGATTAAGAAAAAAGAGTAAATAATGGGGTACTAGAATTCATGGGGGTCTAGTAATGACCCCCATCCCACCACCCCTCACAGGGGCAACTACAAAAGCAACTAGAAGAAGGAGTTATTTTATATGATTCAATGTGACGTTGATGAAATTTCATTTGTATTTTTACCAGAGTATAACGAGATGATGTCTAATTATGAAGCATTTGCTTCAACTATCTGTTTAAAAATTGATGAATTATTGGAATTAGAAAAGTACACGGTTAACTATAAGTTAAATGAAAAAGGATTTGCAGGCTACAATTATATTATCAATTTTGATGAATTTGATATTCTATTATGTTTCAACACAGACAGCCCACGAATGGGAATTTTGCTCAAATTTTCAGGGCAAGGTTTAAAACACTATATGAAACGACGTGAAGAAGATAATCAAAAAATTTCGTATCGTCGATTAGTTCAAAAATTTTTTGAATTAGAAAATTATTTTAGTGGTAGTTGTAGAGTTTCAAAAATTGATTTTGCGATTGATTTTATAGATGAGGGTCTGAAAGTGAATCAGATTCATCAGGAGTTAAACAAATCAATAATAAAATCAAAATACGTTGATAGTTTTACAAATACAATCAAATTGAGAAAGAATCAGTCAAATATCAGTACGTTCAATACAAACAATAGAGTAGAAACAATTTATGTTGGTAGCAAGGCAAACAAAGGAAACTCTCTACTACTACGAATCTATGATAAAAAACTGGAGCAGGAGAAAAAGAAGGGCATCTTTTATGATGAAGCCTTGAAATGTGATGATTGGGTGAGATTTGAAATGTCAATTAGGCAGGCTTACGCTAATCAAACCGGCTTAGATATTTTAAAATGTAGAAACGACAAAGAATTATCCAGTTTGATCTTTCAACGTTTTACTGACAAATATTTATTTTTCAAAAATGATGAATTATGGGATATTTCAAAGGTTATGATGGAATATGTTTCAACCGATTTTGATTTATTGAGGTCAAAACCAAGGCGGAAAAATGACTTATTATCTACTTACATCTATCTGTTAAAAAATAGTGGTTTAGAATCGTTTCTATACAAGATTGACAAAATTTACGGTAAAGAAGCAATTCAGGAATTTTTCAGGTATGTTTTGATTCATTTCAAAACAAAGTATAAACCCTCTCCAGACACAATCATCTTTTTAAATAATAAAAAAGATGAATTAAAGAAAGAAAAAGAGCCGTGGAAAATATTCAAGTAAGAGAACGAGAGGAAATGTATATGACGGATAAAATCTCAATTAAAATAGAAAATTTGGAAGTAAATCTTCCTCAAACACACATTATAGTAGAGAAAGATGAATATCTTGACTTGAAAAACAAGGCTTCACAGGGGCAATATATGAGTCTATCAGAGGTTTTAGAGATGGTTTCAGTCTCTCGGCCTTGGCTACTCGAACATGTTCTTTATCAGCCTGATATTCGCTCAAAAATCGATATTGATAAAAACAGAGATGGGTTTGTGAAATATCCAGACAATCAGGGCGGACGGTACTACTTCTTAGCCAGCAAAACGAAACAATTTTTTGAAGAAAACTTTGCAGAAATCTTTAGTTTATGATACGATAATCAAGATAATATCTTGGTTATCGTCTTTTAGAAAGAGGTAATCATGTCAGTTTCATTAAGAAAACGAGGAAAAAAGAATTTATGGGATTATAGAATATTTGATAAAAATAAAAAGGTAGTTGCTTCAGGTTCAGGTTTTAAGACAAAAAGAGAAGCAGAAATTGAAGCACTCGCCCTTGAACTCAAATTGATTAACGGAGCAATAATTGATAAAAATATTACATTCTATACCCTTTGGGAAAAGTGGTTAGAATTAACAGTTAAACCACTTGGAAAAGCAGAGACTACATTTAATAAACATTTATTGCGTGGTAAGTTTATCAAAGAATATTTTAAAGAAAAACCAGTTTTAAAAATCAAAGCAAGCGAATATCAAGCATTTATTAATAAGTACGCTGAAACAAATTGTCGTGACAATGTTAGTAGAATGAATGCGGAAATTAGAAATGTGATTGTGTTTGCTAAAAGAGATAAGCTCAATATAGAAGATTTTACTGAAGGTGTCATTCTTTCAGGTCGTCCCCCCAAAAAAAGAAGAGATGAAAAATATATTCATAGTTTTGATGACTATCAGAAACTAGTAACATATTTAGAAAACAATCTTGATTTAACAACTTCAATTGTACCGTATTTACTTTTAATTCAACTAAAAACAGGATTACGTGCAGGAGAGGTTGCAGGTCTCACTTGGGATTGTGTATTGTGGAAAAGTTCAGAAATCAAAACTTATAGACGATATGATACAGCTAGAAAACGATGGGCAAATCCTAAGACTGAAGAATCAATTCGTACAATTCCTGTTGATAATGATACATTAACTATTCTAAAAAAATTAAAACAAGAACAAGCTGTATTCATTGAAAACGGTACAATTACAAATAACGAAAATATGATTTTAGTAGATTTGAATTATAAGATTGTAACAAATGCAGGAATCAATAAACATCTCAAGCAAATTTTAAGGGATTTAAAAATTTATCCTCAAAGTATGACAAGCACAGGTCTTAGACATACGTATTGTTCTGCAATGCTAGCAATGGGTGTTGATATTTGGGCAGTTTCAAAGTTAATGGGGCATCGAGATATTAAACAAATAACTGAAACTTACGGCCATCTGATAAAGGAAAAAGCAGAAATTGAAAACAATAAAGTTCGTTCAGTATTAACAAGTTTAGTTAAAAAAGAGAATTGTTGACCATAAGTTGACCAAAGCAAAAAGAAACATTGATTTAACAATGTTTCTTAATACTATATTATACCGGCGGCCGGGGTCGAACCGGCACGTCCTTGCGGACACTGGATTTTGAGTCCAGCGCGTCTGCCAATTCCGCCACGCCGGCAAAGTATAACTGGGGTAGCTGGATTCGAACCAACGCATGAGGGAGTCAAAGTCCCTTGCCTTACCGCTTG
>NZ_JVHE01000116.1:0-448 GCF_001072925.1 Streptococcus pseudopneumoniae
ACTTGTTGACGCTGACTCAGATGCTGAGGTCGATGCACTTGTTGATGCTGATTCAGATGCTGAGGTCGATGCACTTGTGCTTGCTGACTCAGATGCTGATGTGCTTGCACTTGTTGATGCACTTGTTGACGCTGATTCAGACGCTGAGGTGCTTGCGCTTGTTGACGCTGATTCAGATGCTGAGGTGCTTGCGCTTGTTGACGCTGACTCAGACGCTGATGTTGATGCACTTGTTGACGCTGACTCAGATGCTGATGTCGATGCGCTTGTGCTTGCTGACTCAGAGGCTGACGTAGACGCGCTTGTGCTTGCACTTGTTGATGCTGACTCAGATGCTGATGTTGACGCACTTGTTGATGCTGATTCAGACGCTGATGTAGATGCACTTGTTGACGCTGACTCAGATGCTGAGGTCGATGCACTTGTGCTTGCTGACTCAGATGCTGAT
>NZ_JVHE01000117.1:0-69603 GCF_001072925.1 Streptococcus pseudopneumoniae
GCTGACTCAGACGCTGAGGTTGATGCGCTTGTGCTTGCTGATTCAGATGCTGAGGTTGATGCAGATTCAGAAGCTGATGTTGAAGCAGACTCTGACGCACTTGTTGAGGCTGATTCAGATGCTGATGTTGACGCACTTGTGCTTGCTGATTCAGACGCTGATGTACTTGCACTTGTGCTTGCTGACTCAGATGCTGATGTCGATGCACTTGTTGATGCTGACTCAGATGCTGATGTTGACGCACTTGTTGATGCTGATGTCGATGCACTTGTTGACGCTGACTCTGATGCTGATGTCGATGCACTTGTTGACGCTGACTCTGAAGCACTGGTTGACGCTGACTCAGAACGATATTTCTTGTCTGAAACAGTTTCATCCTGACTATAGACCGTTGGTGGATATGGCTGGCTACCAGATGCTACTTTAGCATTATCTTTATAGTAGACAGTTGCAATTCCATCCTCACTTACATCAATGCTAGAAATACGATCGCGACCGTTTGGTATCACCTTATCATGAGCTTTTCTGATTTCTTCGCGAACTTTTTCCTTATCAGTTTCTGTTAAGTGATTTTTATCCTTAACTTCTGTCACATCAATGGCAGGCTTTTTAAACAAGTTCTGCAACTGATCTTGTTGAATTCGAATTTCTCCAACGTCAACAGTGTTTCCACTAGGATCTGTAGCAGTGAGCCAACGTCCCCATGTGTTTCCTGATCTCCACGCAAGATCTTTATTAGCAACCGCATTAATAGTAAAGGTAGTCTGGTCATCATTGGTCAAGGTATTGATAATGTTTGTGATTGGACCAGTTCCCCATTCAGGTCTATTTTCGAAGAAATCTGTCAAATCTTTTCTATTACCGTAAACCTTCAGTGTGACTAATTTACCACTATTATCTTTACCTGTATAAGTAATCTGGATATTATCTCCAGCATAGAACAAATAGCGACCATTGCCATCTTTCTTAGGTTCTTGGCCATTAACTTTGACAGTATAGGTAATCGTTGGTTTTACACGCTCTGGAGTGATTGTTCCAGTCGTCACTTCTGAATTCAGGCCATCAACTGTAGACTTAGCTGTCACATCTCCTGTCGGAAGAAGTCCATTATTGCCATCGTAAGCTTTTTTCAGATCTGCAGGTTCAAAGGTAACGCTTGATTCATTATTCTTAGCTCTCTTCTCGAACGTATGTCCAGCTAAAGTCAAGGTTACAAGAGCACCAGGTGTTACATTCGTAACAACGATCGAACGATTTGGCAAACCACCTGTTTCATTAGTAGAATCAACTGAAATAGCTGGCGCTTGTGGGTTGACTGTATAAGTGATTGGAACGCGCTGTTTCACACGGACTCCCGTACCATCGACAGGCAGTTCAACTTCTACATCTTTTGTAAATCGTCCCACTTGTGAAAGATCTGGAGCACCATCAACCCAAGTGAAGTTAGTCTTATTTACATCATAATCAGGGCTTCCTGTAACCTTGGTGATAGAATCTTTCGGATTTGCAGCTACACGTTGATAATTCGGATCATCTGTTTTATTTTGAGTGAAGATATAAGAACGATTAGTCTCAAACTTGTAAACATTATGAATAACGTCTACTGTCTTGCTAAGCAATTTCGCACTATCAGTCTCACCTAAACGTCCTTTAGGATATGTAAAGGTGAATTTAAGTCGTTGTTGTCCAGCTTCTGTCGTAGTGATAGGAGCATCTGACAAGCGAGCTCCATCTTCATTTGTCCATGTTTGTTTAGAACCACTTGGGAACCAAGCATCTCCCGACTTATACACATAGTCAAGCCAGTTTGAACCATTACCATTGTGAGGAGTTGTTCCTTGGATATCATTGATTGGAGCTTTTGGCTTGATTGTAGACATGGTACTGTAAGTAACAGTAACATCATCTGTAGATCCATCTGAGTATGTAACTGTCGCTACAGCTTTTTTATTGTCACCAGAGTTCGTTGTGTCAATTGGTGTCTTCCAAGCGACAGTAGCACCTTGTGGCAGTTGCTTACCGCCTTCCAGCTGTACGAAGTTAGCCGCATTTGACAAATCATCTGCTGATTCGCCTACATAAGTATAGACAGTTGGAACCTTGGCTACAGCATTATATTTATCCGTTTGGTTCTTAATTACAAACTTGATATAGCCATTATCAGCAATACCATTTTTAGCATGGTCACTATCAGGAGTATTACGGTCATCTGTCGCCATCAAATAGCGTTCAAATGTTTGGCCTTTTACAAACCTTGTAGCCAACGTACCAGTTATCGTAATGTTAGCATTTGCTTGATCAGTCAAACTGGTAATCGGATTTGAACGATTGATACCTTCATATCCTGCGTAGTTGTTCCCGTTCGCGCTATCAGCGAATCTATCCATTTCAAACTTCAATGAAGAAATCTTGCCAGAATCATCTGTCGCACTAAAGGTGAGGTTAGTAGGCTCACCACGATAGATATCGATTTCTTTGACATCTGGTCTGTCATATGGAATTACCAGTTTTGGACGTTCATTAACAGTTACTGACTGAGGAAGAGTATTGCTTGTCAAATCATTATAAAGAATCTTCGCAGTACCATCGTTTGCAACTTCAATGTCTTTGATACGGTGAGTTGTCTGATTATTCTTAGCGTAGATAGCATTCTTGACAGCTGTCTTTTCAGTTTCAGTCAAGTTACTCTTATCTGCAACTGGTGTAAGTTCAGGATTAGTCACTGCAAGACGGTCTTTCAGTTGTCCTTGGGTAATACGAACATTGCCAGAAAGACCTGTCTGATGTCTATTACCTACTTGGTCAGTTGCAACCGCATTCCGTTGCCAAGTATTTCCTGACACCCACTTCAAATCATCCTTCATGTGAGCATTGACTGTGATCGTCGCAGGACTTTCTGGCGTAGCTGTGATATCTCCGGTCAAGTATCCTACAGTTCCTGTACCATATTGAGGATCTTCAAAGAAGTTATCTCTTAATCCTGAGTGACCTCCCTCTGCTTTTGGAACAATCTTAAATTCACTTAACTTACCACTGTTATCCGTCGCAGTAAAGTTAATGGTAAAATCATCACCTGCATAGACGATGTGTTCCATCCCACGACTAGCTACTGGGCTTTGAGTCGCTGGGATGGTTTGACCATCACGCGTGACTGTAACAGCAGGTACAGGTACTTCCGTTTCAGCTTTTAAACTTGCCTGAACGTAATCTACAGTGTTATCACGATAGGTCAGTTTGATTTCACCAGTATCAGACACAGTTATTTCATGACCACCTTCAGAGCCCTTCACGTAGTCAGTGCCTGAAAGGATAGTCGCATTCTGTTTCTTGAAGTTTGCAATAATTTGGTCTTTTTCAGACTGGCTCAAAGATGCAGGGTTGTTAACTGTAACAGTTTCACCACTAACAGGGTTGTTACGATCATTGAAACCTTTGATGTTAAGCGTCAAACGACCTGTAGTAGGCTGTTGAGCAGTGTCAAACACTTGAACCTCGAAATTATAAACACCTGGAGTCATTGGATTCCATCCATTCTCACGGCCAATTGTCCCACTTAGCACTGATGTATGTTCCTTAGGGCTCTTTCTATCAGAATAATAAGGTTTGAATCCTTGATCTCCAATCGGCGTTCGACTCATGACCAATCCATTGATATGTTTATTTGATGGAGCAAACAACATACTTAGCACCCCTTTATCATCTCTCATGACAAAAGGAATTCCATTTGCTCCCCCTAGCGCCTCATCATTGTAGATTTCAACGTAATTAGGGTTGATAGAGATAGTCGGAGCCTTATCTATCTGTCTTTGACCTGTACCAGTAGCAACCTTGCCATTCATAACACTTGTATAGTTACCAGCAGTAGCTGCACTATCGAATGGTCGACTGCTTGTAGCTACTTGCGCAGCCAAAGTAGCTTCACTAGAGTTTTCATTAACTGTTGCATAGATCATAATAGTCGCATCTAAGTTTCTATTCAAATCATGCCGTTTGTTAAAGACATATTCATTTCCAGAACCACCACGTTTTTCCATTGGTTCTCCGTTGAAAAGAACTCGAGTGATGGTTGTGTTTTTATCCACTTGTGCGATCAGACCTGCATAGTTCAACGCACTTTGAGCATGCATATTGATACGCCAGCTAACTTCTCGGCTTCCACTTGCAAAGCTTCCTTGCTCAAGGGATGCAGTCGTCTGCTGATTTAGCGTTACTGGTGCAAAGCCTCTGAGGCTTTCTCCTGTCGGCATAGCTTGACCATTACGGCTATCACGTTGACCTGAATTTGCACGTGTCACAGCATTCACGATGGAATTGCGAGCCGAAGTTGCCCTTTGCACAACTGCTGTCAAATCACCAGTTAGATCTGCAAGTGCTTTTTCAATCTCTACTACAGCAGCATTCACCTTAGTGATAGCTGAATCGGTATTTGGTAGACCAGCAGCTTTAGCTAGATATTCACCCATCTCGGCAGAAAGAGCGGCTAATTTCTTACGGTCTTCTGCTTGCTTTTTAGCACTTGCTTCTGCAGTCGTTGTCGCAGCAAGAGTAGCTGTTGTAGTAGCTGTCAAACTAACATTTTGACTTGTGAAGTTTTCTGCAGTTGACAGAGCACTAGAAAGGCTAGGGTTGACCTTAACATCGCTAGCCTTGACTGTAGCTCCGGATGCTCCGTCATTACTGATAGCATCTTCGCTAGTAGCCGTCTGTGAACCTTCTACATGCGAAGCCTCAGAGAGGGAACTGCTTGCAACAGTCGAAGCACTAGCCGATGTTGATGTCGAATCACTCAATGAAGCCGAAGTACTAGCAGAAGTTGAAGATGATACACTGGCACTAGTGCTAGCTGAGGTTGAAGCACTTACGGACTCTGATGCACTTGTTGAGGCCGAAATCGAGGCACTTGTAGAAGCAGAGATTGAGAGACTCTCACTGATAGAGTTCGATGTTGAAACAGAAGTTTGTTGCTCATCATCTTTCTTTACAGTTCCCAAGACAGCTTGGTCAGAAGTGACTAAGTTGTCAGTTCCATCAACCACCTTCTCAACAGCAACTTGTTCATTGGCATGGACTTGCGTGTGAGTAGCAACTCCACCACCAACCACCGCCCCTGCGGCGGCTATACCCTTGAGGATATCTAACCCTGTTATGGAAGTTGATACACGATCTTCTACAACTTCAGTTGTCACCTGAGCAGTATCAATACCACCACGAAGAACTTTAAACAAGCCAAATAGTGACGTTGAGGCACGCAACCAATGTTTCCCCGATTTAATCAACTTATATCGGGTAACACGATCAGTTTCTCTATACCGTCCTTCTTGACGTCTAAAAAACATTTTTCGTCTCCTTAAATTCTGTTTTTTTATAAAACCAGGCCCTATTTGTGTTATTGCGAAAAAAACGACTGTTACTCCGATTTTTCCTTATTTTTATAATCTTTGTTAACAAATAAAGTCGCAAATTTATAATATGAACCAATGTTTTAATCATTTTATTATAGCACACTTTTGTTCTCTATGTCTAAACTTTTTGACGATTTTTTACCTTATTTTAACTCCCTAGGCTTTATTTTTCATTTTTATAGAAAAAAACGAATTTCGGTGAACTTTGAATTCTATTTTTTTCAAACTTGTGTAGTTTCACTTTCCCCTAATTTGGTCATCCCTACCATAATCTAAAAAGTTATTAAGATAACAGTTTAGTTCACATCAAAAAAAGCCGCCTGATTGGGCGACTTAATTTTTATAGGGAGATTATTATGAAAAAGTTTTAGGAGTTAAAGTTAAGGTCTTCTTAACTTATGAGATAAGTATACAACTCCTAACTTAAAGTTTCCTTAAGTTATTTTAAATATGAGATTTTTCCATTTTTCTTGCCAGTTTTTCTTAGATAAACGTTTTTGATAGAGCTTCATTCGGTCTTCATTCTCTAAGAAATGAGGAGTTGGACGAACTTGAAAGCTCAAAATATCCTCCAAGCCATAAGGCGCAAAGAGCTCTAAAGTTGTATCTGTATGCAAGCGAATACCTATCGCCGTACAACGTTCAGGATATTTACTCATGGCATCGCAGGAATTCACATAGGGAGGCGTATGGGGACTATGCTGATGCATATAGACTTGATTCTTCAGCTCCCATTGATACTGGGGAAAATCCTCTCTCAACTTACTTTCTATAGCCAGCGTTTCTTCGTAACTCACATCTGGATCAAAGAAAATCACATCCACATCCGTTTCACGGTCAAAAGCTGGTTTTTCTGATAAGAGATTCCAGATAAAGTTTCGAACCGAACCAGCTGCCAACCAGGAATCTTTCAACTCCAGGTCTCGAATGATAGTCAGAATGGCCATCATGTCAGAATTTTCTCTAACACTATCTAGGATTTCTTGCTTATTTTTCATTGTACTCATACCCCAAATGCTCATAAGCCTTGGCTGTCGCGACCCTTCCTGAACGAGTTCGCATGATAAAGCCTTTCTGGATCAGGTAAGGCTCATACATATCCTCTACCGTCTCACGCTCTTCAGCGATATTGACCGAAAGAGTTCCTAAACCGACAGGACCCCCACCGTACATCTCAATCATGGTGCGAAGAATTTTCTGGTCCACATAGTCCAAGCCTTCATGGTCTACATCCAGCATAGTCAAGGCCTTATCCGTAATGACATCATCAATCAAACCATCGCCCATAATCTGCGCAAAGTCACGCACACGCTTGAGGAGACGATTGGCGATACGAGGAGTTCCACGACTACGGAGGGCCAACTCAGCAGCAGCTTCATGTGTAATTTCCATCTCAAAGATATCTGCCGTCCGCTCGACAATCTCTGTCAAGTCATCATGGGCATAATACTCCATGTGACCAGTAATCCCAAAACGTGCACGAAGAGGATTTGAAAGCATACCAGCCCGAGTCGTCGCACCAATCAAGGTAAAAGGTGGCAACTCCAAATGAACACTGCGACTGCCTTCACCAGCACCAATCATGATGTCGATGTAGAAGTCTTCCATGGCACTATATAAAACTTCCTCGACAGCCATTGGTAAACGGTGGATTTCATCGATAAAGAGCACATCTCCTGGCTCCAAGTCATTCAAAATCGCTACCAGATCACCGGCTTTTTCGATAACGGGACCAGACGTCTGTTTGAGATTAACTCCCAATTCATTGGCAATGACAAAAGCCATGGTCGTTTTCCCGAGACCTGGAGGGCCAAACAAAAGAACATGGTCCAGCGCCTCATCACGCATTTTTGCCGCTTCGATAAAGATTTGAAGCTGATCCTTGACCTTGTCTTGACCGATATATTCACGTAAATATTGGGGACGGAGGGTACGCTCTACCAACTCCTCATCTCCCATGATTTCATTATCTAAAATTCTACTCATGTTCCTATTATAGCAAAAATCCAGCCTACAAACAAAAAAGCCACCTGATTGGATGGCTTCATTAGGGAGATTATTATGAAAAAGAAAAGTTTAGGATTACTATTAAATAAAGTTAGGAGGTCTTTATTTAATATCCATATGATACAAGAGAAGACTTAAAGTTAGCTTAACCTATAAATTTTATTTTTTTGCTAGAGATTTTAACTACTACCAGCCAAAGCAGAAAAGTTAGGAGGCAGATACTCACCACTATTAAGTATGTTTCTTCCTTTGTTAAAAGGTTCTGCCAATTAAGCCGGATTCCTAATTTTTCTTGAAATTCTTCTAATAAGCTACTATTCCCCATAAATGTAGTTTCTAATTGCTCCTTCATTAAGACCTGTCTATAGAGAGAAGCAAGATAGGTAGCCGGTGTGCACTTCATGAGAACTTGAGCGAAGTTAGGAAGAATTCCCATTGGTACATAAGTTCCTACTAAAAAACCTGAAGCTGTACCTACAATGGTAGCCAATTTACCTAGACTATCTACTGACTGGAAATGATAAATCAAGAGTACATTTACCAATGTTGAAAGGAGACTACTTAGCAGCATGATTAAACTTATTTCAAATAGCTTATTCATAGCTGGAATTTCTTGAAAATAAAGGCTCATAACAATAAGCATAAAGGCTTGCATAACAAAGGAAATGATAAGGCTACTAATAAGATAAGACAGTTGCAAGCCCCAGCTTCCTAAGTCTGTCAAAAAGAGATCCTGATCCACTTGATTTTCACGGTCTTGTACCATCTGGGTCAAAGCTGTAAAACTGGTTGTAATCCCAGTCACAGCCAAGGTTCCACCCATCAGCCAGTTATTTAATAGACTCTTATTATCAGGAAGTTGGGACCAGGCGTCCATCAAATTTTTCTGCAAAAAAATGATATAGAGTAGAAAGGAAATCAAAGCTCCCAGTAATGAGAAAAAGACTCCTGAACGATTATGAAAATACAACAAAAAATCACGTTTTAATAAGGCTAACATTAGCGCACCTCTCTTCCTGTAAGTGCTATGAAGGCATCATCCATAGTTCCTGAACGAAATTCAAAGCTAGCAATCTTCTCACGAACTTGGGTCAAATAATCAATAGCTTCCAATTGGCTCTTAGGATAAAGACTATACTCAAACTCATTTTCCTTTTCCACAGGCATATTTTTAGGTAAGAATTCCTCCACCTGCTTGTCTTTAAAACAAATTTTTAAAAGATTGGAAGCGTACTCACTTTTAATCTCAGCAGCAGAACCTTGGGCAATAACCTTTCCATGATCTATAATATAAAGTTGATCTGCCTCATCTGCTTCATCCAGATAATGAGTCGTTAAGATAATAGTCATCCCTTCATCTCTTTGTAGACGATACAATAAATCCCAAATGGATTTGCGAGTCTGAATATCTAGTCCAGTCGTAGGCTCATCTAGAAATAAAATATCGGGATTGGATAGGAGAGCCCGAGCAATGTCAACTCGACGTTTCTGTCCTCCTGATAAAGTTCCATAAAGTTGTTTCTGAAAAGCAGTCAACCCTAGTTGATTGATTAAATCTTCCACACGACCACCTTTAATCCCCTTATACTGCTGGGCACGAATGGCTAGGTTTTCTTTGACTGTCAACTTTTCATCCAATACACTTGCTTGAAAAACAACTCCAATCCTAGTATTGGGCGCATAGATGATTTGACCATTAGTTGCTCGTTTAAGTCCGATTAACATTGAAATCGTGGTCGATTTGCCAGCCCCATTAGGTCCTAAGATTGCGTTAAAACTTCCTTTTTTAAACTCTAAATTTATATTTCTAACTGCTATATGGTCTCCATAGTTCTTAGTGAGACCTTTTGCTTGTAAAATCATATTTCTTTCCTCCTTTTCACACTCTCAGTTTAACAAAAAGGAAAAAGAAAAAATATAGTTTGGTGCTATGTGGTCGAAATAGATGATTATATGGTCAATTCTACCTTAAAACTTCTGCATTTGAACATAAAAAAAGCCACCTGATTTGGTGGCTTCTTTAGGGAGATTATTATGAAAAAGAAAAGTTTAGGATTTCTATTAAATAAAGTTAGGAGGTCTTTACTTAATGATTACATGATACATGAGTAAACTTAAAGTTAACTTAAGATAAAAAAATTATTTTAATTTTTTTCGATCCACCCAAATCATTCCTGTACAATCGTAAGTAGATAAGGTTTCAAACCCCAGAGAACGGTAAAACCCCAATGTTTTTTCTGTCTGTTCAGTCGCTAGTTGTACTTGGTAGGCACCCTTATAGTCAGCTAAGGCTTCTTTCATCATAGAACTTCCAATCCCTTGGCGCTGATAGCTAGGCAAAACAATCAAATCCTGGACAAAAACGGATGAAAATCCGTCTCCAACCAAACGCACTAAACCAACGATTTTCTCACCATCACGTGCTAGATAAATGGCCAGTGAATGAGTCAGAGCCTGAGCCAACATTTGGGGCTGATTGGTATAATTTGTCCAACCAACTGCCTGGTAGAGCGGTAAAACGTCATCAACTGAAACAGAGGATTCTTTTGTAATATTAATCATAGCAAACCTTTCTAACATTCTCTAAGGGATTTCAACTGTTCCCCATTTTCATCAAAATTATCTGGACTCAACCACGATTCAAAACGAGCTTTAACCCTTGGCCAGTCCTTATCAATCATAGACATCCAGTCCGTGTCTCTGGTACGCCCTTTATAAATAACCGCTTGACGGAAAGTACCTTCGTAGATAAATCCCAAACGTTCTGCTGCTTTTCTAGAAGGTAGATTTAGCGCATCACATTTCCACTCATAACGGCGATAGTTAAGCTCTTCAAAGACATAACGAGCAAGCAAATAGTGGGCTTCTGTTCCCATCCTGGTCTGTTTAAGAGCCGGCGAAAAGGTCACCGCGCCAACTTCAACCACGCGATTAGCTTGGTCAATACGCATGAGAGAAAAAGTCCCCAGCGCCTTTCCAGTCGCTTTATCAATAATCGCATAATAGAAGCGATCCTTGCGCTCAATCATCTGCTTTAAAGCAACAATTAATTCTTCAAGATTTTCTACTGGTGGTTGAAAGAGATAGGTCCACATGTCACGAGGGGTATCTGGGCCATAAACAGCCAGCAAATCCTCCGCATGCTTTTCCACTGACAGAGCTTCGATAATCGTATACTGTCCTTCTATCCGTACAAGCGACGGTAAAACTCCAGGTGTATCGTCTACAGGTTCACCAATCATCTGACCATATTCATTTACTGGCATAGTTTTCTCCTTATCTCACTCTTATAAGTTTAAAGATGTGAATAGTATATCACATCTCACACATAATATTCAAAAAATCCTCCAGAGCTGAACTCTGAAGGACTTTTAAATTTATTTCACAACGATATTAACGAGTTTAGTTGGCTCAAACAGCTTGGGAAACTGTTTGAGGTTGGAAATCAGCAAATAAATTGGTTATTTTACAACAATATTAACCAATTTAGTTGGCTTCAATAGTCCAGTGGACTATTGAAGGTGGCAGATAGGGCTAATAAACTCGTTATTTAACGACGATATTAACGAGTTTATTAGGGACACTAATCACCTTCACAATTTCTTTGCCATCAATCTCTGCTTTGACCTTGTCGTTAGCCAGAGCCACTTCTTGCAGTTCTTCGCGTGACAGGTCTTTAGCGACCATGAGTTTGGCGCGGACTTTTCCTTTGATTTGGACTACGATTTCAATTTCATCTTCAACCAATTTGCTTTCGTCCCATGTTGGCCAAGCTACATAAGAGATAGACTCGCCTGTTGCTGCCACTGTTTGCCAGAGTTCTTCAGCCAAGTGAGGAGCAAATGGAGCAATCAATTGGATAAAGCCTTTAGCGTAATCCACATAGAGTTTGTCTTCCTTGTTCGCTGCGTTGACAAAGACCATGAGTTGGGCAATGGCTGTGTTGAATTTCATAGACTCGATTTGCTCTGTGACAGCTTTAACAGTTTCGTTGTAAACCTTGTCTAGAGCACCATTGTTTTCTGCAACGATTTCTTTACTTGTGATCAAACGGTAAACACGGTCGAGGAACTTACGACTTCCTTCCAGACCTTCTTCTGACCAAGCGATTGAAGCATCAAGTGGTCCCATGAACATTTCATAGACACGAAGGGTATCAGCACCGTATTGTTCCACCACATCGTCTGGGTTGACCACGTTCTTGAGAGATTTAGACATCTTGGCTGGCGCTTGCTCCAATTCTTCCCCTGTTTCCACATGGAAGAAGGAACCGTCACGTTTTTCAACTTTATCAGTCGCCACAAGAGCACCACGGTGGTCACGGTAGCTTGTTCCCAAGATCATTCCTTGGTTAAAGAGTTTTTGGAATGGTTCTTTGGTTGGAACAACACCGATATCATAGAGGAATTTATGCCAGAAACGAGCGTAAAGCAAGTGGAGCACAGCGTGTTCTGCACCACCCACGTAGATATCGACTGGCAACCATTGTTTGAGTAGATCCTCATCAGCCAATTTTTCTGTGTTATGTGGATCGATATAGCGGAGGTAGTACCAGCTTGAACCTGCCCATTGTGGCATGGTATTGGTTTCGCGACGACCTTTGACGCCATCTTCGCGGGTTACTTCCAGCCAGTCTGTCAAGTTGGCTAGTGGGCTTTCCCCAGTACCTGAAGGGCGGATGTCCTTGGTGACTGGCAAGACAAGTGGGAGTTCATTTTCTGGAACGGCTGTTGAAGTTCCATCTTCCCAATGAATGATTGGGATTGGTTCACCCCAGTAACGTTGACGGCTAAAGAGCCAGTCGCGGAGACGGTAGGTCACCTTCTCTTGGCCGCAACCTTTTTCTTCCAGCCAAGCCACGATTTTAGCAATCGCTTCTTCTTTGTTAAGACCGTTCAAGAAGTCTGAGTTGACGTGAAGGCCATCTTCTGTGTAGGCAGCTTCTGCTACGTTTCCACCTTCCAGTACTTCTACGATTGGAAGTCCAAACTGTTTGGCAAATTCCCAGTCACGTTGGTCGTGGGCAGGTACAGCCATAACAGCACCTGTACCATAGCTAGACAAAACGTAGTCGGCAATCCAGATTGGAATTTCTTTGCCGTTTACAGGGTTGATCGCATAAGCACCCGTCCAAACCCCTGTTTTTTCCTTGGCAAGATCGGTACGAGCCAAGTCTGATTTGAGACTAGCTTGGTGTTTGTAGTCCGCCACAGCCTCAGCTTGTTTCGGACTTGTGATGGCATCTACCAAGTCATGCTCAGGAGCCAAAACAGTGAAGGTAGCACCAAAAAGGGTGTCAGGACGAGTGGTAAAGACTGTGAATTCCTTGTCTGTTCCTTTTACCTTGAAAGTGACATTGGCACCAGTTGATTTCCCAATCCAGTTGCGTTGCATATCCTTGATAGACTCTGGCCAGTCAAGCTCATCCAAGTCATTGAGCAAGCGCTCCGCATAGGCAGTGATTTTAAGCATCCATTGGCGCATTGGTTTGCGGACAACTGGATAGCCACCACGCTCAGATGTTCCATCTGGAAGCACTTCTTCGTTGGCGATAGCTGTTCCCAGTTCCTCAACCCAGTTTACTGGCACTTCCGCTTCATAAGCCAAACCTTTTTCGTAAAGCTTAGTGAAAATCCATTGCGTCCACTTGTAGTAGTTCGGATCTGTAGTATTGACTTCACGATCCCAGTCGTAAGAGAATCCAAGCGCATTGATTTGGCGTTTGAAGTTAGCAATGTTTTCTGCTGTGAATTCCGCTGGGTCATTCCCTGTATCCATAGCGTATTGCTCTGCAGGCAAACCAAAAGCATCCCATCCCATTGGGTGAAGGACATTGTAGCCTTGCGCACGTTTAAAACGGCTGAGGATATCAGTCGCTGTGTAACCTTCTGGGTGTCCTACGTGCAGACCCGCTCCAGATGGGTAAGGGAACATATCAAGCGCATAAAACTTAGGTTTTGAGGCATCTGTTCCTGTCTTAAAAGTGTGATTGTCAGCCCAGTATTTTTGCCACTTAGGCTCGATTTCTTTATGATTGTAAAAACTCATAGCGTCTCTCCAATTTTCGTGATGCTCCTATTATACCATTTTTAGGGGGAATTCGTCTCTTTCTTTTCAACTCTTTTCTCTTTTCACCTTGCCTTCCATTTTTAATACTGCTATACTTACTTTAGTATGCTCTTTGTAAGAGGTAATTTATGGTACATTCTTTTAAACATTCTCTCCAAAAAGAGATTCTTCACCGTAGTTCTTTGGCTGCTTTGGCGACCTCGTTTTTACTCCTCATTCTCCTGTTTGGTTTTTCCTATTTTCTGCAAAAGCAACAACTCACCAAGGATACCCAACAGATCGTCCAGCATATTCGCGACATGAAACAAGCGAACTATCAATTACTGGAGACCATGAATCAAAAAATGGTTCCAGAATTTTTAGAAGGTAAACACACTGACCGAGAACTCTTTAGTCTATTTTATGAAACAAAAGCTCAACTGAAACTCAGTTCTGATTTTATCATCCTTGACGACACAGGAAAACTTCTCTTTAGTACCAATCGCAACCATCAAGAAACTATTTTAGCTCCTTATTATTTAAAATTATTAATTCAAAATCCGATTCAAGGAGCTATTACAGAAAAGGTTGCTTTGTCAATAGATAAACAACATTACGCACTCTTCATTATGCCTATCGTTCAAAATCAACGAGTTAAGGCTTATAGCATTTCTTTTGTAAATGAAAATGAATTTGTGTCCAGTATCCCTCTTATCAATTCAAAATATGCTATTACAGATACTTTTGGAAACATCTACTCTAGTAATACCAATCAATTTACTCAATCAACTCTGGAAAAATTTGATGAAAAATTACTCCAGTCTAAAACTCATTGGTACGTTGAAAATCCACTTCTGATTGAAAAACGTAAAATTGAACCGATTTTCTCAATCTACACCTTTCAATCTTTCTTTCCCATTCCGAGTTTACTAGGGCTTGCTTCTGTCTTAACACTCTGTATCTTTCTATTATACTTCTGGCAGGCGAGACGAATTGCTTATAAAATTGCGACGCACAATGCCGGCCCTATTGAAAGTCTAGTCTATCAACTGCAAGAAATTCCTAAGAAAAAGGACAAGAAGCTGATCCTCCAGACAGGAGACGAATTTGAACTGATTGCTGAGAAAATCACCGATATGCTCCAAGAGTTGGATGAGCTCCATCAAAAGATGTTGACCATTGAGAAGGAAAAGTGGATCTTTGAAAGAAAGATGCTGGAAGCTCAGTTTAATCCTCACTTCCTCTACAATACCTTGGAAACCATTAAAATCACGAGTATGATTGATGCTAGTATTACTCAAGAACTTATTCAAAATCTCACGCGCATCCTGCGATATAGTGTAACTGAACTAGAAAAAGAAACGACTCTTGGGCAGGACCTAGAGATTATCGAAGCTTATCTGAAAATCCATCAGATTCGATTTGAACATTTTTCTTATCAGATTGACTGTTCTGAGAATCTACATTCCCAAACTATTCCGAAACTTTTCCTATTACCACTTGTGGAAAATGCTCTAAAATACGGAAGGCAGTATCGTATCGACCTTGCCATCTCTATCCAAATCACTCAAGAGCAGGAAGCACTGACCTTTATCGTTAAGGATAATGCTGGTGGTCTAACCAAACAAGAACGTCTACATATCTTAGAATCCTTGGACAGCCCACATACACAGCACGGTATTGTCAATAGTTACAAACGATTGAATAACTTTTTTGAAAATGTAGAATTAGATTTGGGAGTCAACTCCAAAGGGGAAACCTGGGTAAAATTTGTCACGAAAGGAAGAACGCATGTTTAAGTTAATCATTGTCGAAGACGAACACCTGATCCGAAAATGGCTTGAAATCGCCGTAGACTACTCAGCCTTAGGTATTCAAGTCGTTGGAACTGCAAGTCACGGACAAGAAGGCATGGAATTGATTCAAAAAGAGAAGCCACATATCGTCCTGACAGATATTACCATGCCCATCATGGATGCTTTTATGATGTTTGAAGCGACTCGTTCACTCTCTTATGAAAAAGTGATCCTCTCAGGCTATAATGATTTCCAAAATGCTAAAAAGGCCATGCAATTCGGAGCAGTGGACTTCCTCCCAAAACCCATAAATGTCGCAGAATTAACAGAGTGTTTAGAAAAAATAACTCTACGCCTCAAGATGGATCAACACCAAACCAATTCATTTTTACAAGACTATCAGACTTTTGTAACATCTCTTCAAAAAATCAATCCTCAAAACCAACTGATTCAACAAATTCTCGAATTTGTGCACCAACACTACTCCCAACACTTTACCATTTCTACCATTGCAGAGAATCTAGGTTATAGCGAAAGTTATCTCTACAAGGTTATCAAGGAGGATTTTCCTATCACCTTGAACGAATACATTCTTCAGTATCGTTTAAAACAAGCCGTTGAAAAGATGAGCCAGTATCCTGATTCTCCTCTTAGTCAAATCGCTGAACAAGTCGGCTTCTCAGACTATAAATATTTTGGTAAAGTTTTTAAGAAATACTTTCATATCTCTCCAAAAGAGTTAAAAGCCATTGGAAGAATAGTTTAGACACTATTCTTCTTTTTTGTAGAGAATTTTACCCCATTAGGATAGAATTTTAAGTTTTAAAAACGCTTTCATTGCTTTACAATAGAGGTAACAAAACTATGGAGGTATCCATCATGAAAAAGAAATGGATGTATTATGCTGCGTGTGGACTTGCTATTTTGGGGCTAACCGCCTGCTCTTCTGACGATGCTTCGGGAGAAAAGGCAACTGAAAATGGAGGAAGCGATACTCTAGTAGTCTACTCTCCAAACTCAGAAGGATTGATTGGAGCAACTATTCCTGCTTTTGAAGAAAAGTATGGCATCAAGGTTGAACTCATTCAAGCCGGAACAGGTGAACTCTTTAAGAAACTAGAATCTGAAAAAGAAGCCCCTGTGGCAGATATCATCTTTGGTGGTTCCTATACCCAATATGCTACTCACGGAGAACTTTTTGAAAATTACGTATCAACGGAAAACGATAATGTAATCAAAGAATATCAAAATACAACTGGTTACTCAACTCCTTACACATTGGACGGTAGCGTTTTGATCGTCAATCCTGACTTAACTAAGGGGATGAATATTGAAGGTTATAGCGACCTCATCAAACCAGAACTCAAAGGAAAAATCGCAACTGCTGACCCAGCCAACTCTTCTAGCGCCTTTGCTCAACTAACAAACATGTTGCAAGCACAAGGTGGCTATACAGATGACAAGGCTTGGACTTATGTCAAAGATCTCTTTACTTTGATTGATGGTAAGATTGGCTCTAGTTCATCTGGTGTTTACAAGGCTGTAGCAGATGGAGAAATGGCTGTTGGTCTTTCTTACGAAGACCCCGCAGTGAAACTTCTAAACGACGGAGCTAACATCAAGGTTGTTTATCCAAAAGAAGGTACTGTCTTCCTGCCTGCTAGCGCTGCTATTATTAAAAACGCTAAAAATATGGAAAACGCTAAGAAATTTATCGACTTCATCATTTCTCAAGAAGTCCAAGACACCCTTGGTACAACAACTACTAACCGTCCTGTTCGTAAAAATGCTAAAACTAGCGAAAATATGAAACCAATCGAACAGATTAAAACACTCACTGAAGACTATGATTATGTCATCAAAAACAAATCAGATATCGTGAAGAAATACAACGAAGTCTTTACAGATATCCAATCTAAACAGTAAAAGAGGTTAACTATGAGTGAGATCAAGATTATCAATGCCAAGAAAATTTATCACGATGTAGCTGTTATCGAAAATCTAAGCGTGACCATTCCTAAGGGGAGCCTTTTCACTCTCCTTGGGCCTTCAGGCTGTGGGAAAACAACCTTACTTCGTATGATTGCAGGTTTCAATAGCATCGAAGGAGGAGAGTTCTACTTCGACGATACTAAAATCAACAACATGGAACCTAGCAAACGAAACATTGGGATGGTTTTCCAAAACTATGCGATTTTCCCACATTTGACAGTGCGTGATAACGTAGCGTTCGGACTCAAGCAAAAGAAAGTTCCAAAAGACGAACTCATCGAACAAACAAATAAATACCTTGAGTTGATGCAAATTGCCCAGTATGCAGACCGAAAACCAGATAAACTTAGTGGTGGTCAGCAACAACGGGTTGCCCTAGCACGTGCCTTGGCAGTTAATCCTAGCGTTCTCCTCATGGACGAACCCCTCAGTAACCTAGATGCCAAACTGCGATTGGATATGCGTCAAGCTATTCGTGAAATCCAACACGAAGTTGGTATTACAACGGTCTACGTAACTCACGACCAAGAAGAAGCTATGGCCATTTCTGACCAAATCGCCGTTATGAAAGATGGTGTTATCCAACAAATCGGACGCCCGAAAGAACTTTACCACAAGCCAGCAAATGAATTTGTCGCAACCTTTATTGGTAGAACAAACATAATCCCTGCTCGTTTGGAAAAGCAAGCTGACGGAGCTTACATCGTCTTTGAAGATGGTTATTCTCTTCGTATGCCAGCACTAGATCAGGTGGAAGAACAAGCTATTCATGTCAGCATTCGTCCCGAAGAACTTATCCGTGACGAAAACGGACCCATCGATGGAACAATTACTGACAGTGTCTATCTTGGACTTAATACCGAATACTTCATTGAGACAGGATTTGCTTCAAAACTTCAGGTAAGTGAAGAATCTACATTTGAAGAAGATTTGAAGAAAGGAGATCGCGTTCGTTTGCGTATCAATACTCAAAAACTCAATGTCTTCTCTGAAGATGGTTCGCGCAATCTCATAAAAGGAGTCAGCCATGGAGCGTAAAAAACTAAATATCTGGACGGCGTCTTCCTTCTTCATCTTCCTTACTTATCTTGTTTTTCTGGTCTATCCAATTGTTACGGTATTAAAACAGGCACTAGTACATGAAGGTCATTTCTCATTAGAAAATTTTGTTACTTTCTTTAGCAAATCTTACTACTCTGAAACCCTTATCAACAGTTTCAAGGTTTCTGTAACTGCAACAATCACTTCTGTCCTTGTTGGTACCTTGCTAGCTTATCTTTTTTCAATGTATGACTTCAAGGGAAAGAAATTTTTACAGATTTTAATCATCATTGCATCCATGTCAGCTCCCTTTGTAGGTGCCTATTCTTGGATTCTATTGCTGGGAAGAAACGGGGTTATCACAAAGTTTCTAACCAACACACTTCACTTGCCAGGTCTTGACATCTACGGTTTCAAAGGTATTGTGCTTGTCTTTACACTTCAACTCTTCCCTCTCGTCTTTCTTTACGTAGCTGGGACTATGAAGAGTATCGACAACTCCCTCTTGGAAGCTGCTGAAAGCATGGGATCTTTCGGTCTAAAACGAATTGTAACAGTCGTTTTACCTCTCTTGGTTCCAACCTTACTAGCAGCTGCACTCCTCGTCTTTATGAGAGCCTTCTCGGACTTTGGTACTCCGATGTTGATTGGTGAGGGATATCGTACCTTCCCAGTCTTGATCTATACACAGTTTATCAGTGAAGTTGGAGGCAACTCTGCCTTCGCATCAGCCTTAGCAATTATGGCGATTACAATCGCCCTAGTTATCTTCCTCATCCAAAAGTACGTTTCAAATCGCTACAGTTTCAGTATGAACTCGCTTCATCCAATTGAACCTAAGAAAACGACAAAAGGGAAGATGGCTGCTATTTATGTGACAGTTTATGGCATTATCTTATTCTCTGTTTTGCCTCAAGTTTACTTGATTTATACATCCTTCCTGAAAACATCTGGTATGGTTTTCGTCAAAGGATATTCACTAAACAGCTATAAGACTGCCTTTAGCCGTATGGGATCTGCTATTTTTAATACCATTCGTATCCCTCTCCTTGCCTTGGTTCTAGTTGTTGTCTTTGCGACTTTCATCTCCTATCTTGCAGTTCGCAAACGTAACCTATTTACCAACTTAATCGATAGTCTTAGTATGGTACCTTATATCGTACCAGGAACTGTACTCGGTATTGCCTTTATCTCTTCATTCAATACAGGCCTCTTCGGAAGTGGTTTCCTGATGATTACTGGAACAGCCTTCATCTTGATTATGTCCTTATCTGTCAGAAGACTTCCTTATACCATTCGTTCTTCAGTTGCTAGTTTGCAACAAATTGCTCCTAGTATCGAAGAGGCAGCAGAAAGTTTGGGAAGTAGCCGTCTCAATACCTTTACTAAAATCACAACCCCAATGATGCTTTCAGGAATCATATCAGGGGCAATCCTTTCATGGGTAACAATGATTTCGGAACTATCTACTTCCATTCTCTTATATAACGTTAAAACTAGAACAATGACCGTAGCTATTTACACTGAAGTACTTCGTGGGAATTACGGTGTGGCAGCAGCCCTATCTACTATCCTCACTATCTTGACAGTTACTTCCTTGTTACTATTTATGAAAATTTCTAAAAATAACAGCATTACGCTCTAGTTTTTTTCCTACTAAAACAGCCAATTCCCCCTGGCTGTTTTTTTAGATCTCCACTTTTGATTTTCCCGAATCATCACCTTCGATAAATACAGATTCCTATCAATAGGACATATCTTAGCTAGTTATATAGATGCATGATAGTCCTTTTTATGGTAGAATATAGGAAAGTGCTTTCTCAGAAGGAGGAAAATATGGACAAACAAACCATCGCTGTTTTAGGGCCTGGTTCTTGGGGTACTGCCTTGTCACAAGTTCTAAATGACAACGGACACCAAGTGCGTATCTGGGGAAATATTCCTGATCAAATTGATGAAATTAATACACAACATACTAACAAACGCTATTTTAAGGATACTGTATTAGACGAAAAAATTGTGGCCTATCATGATTTGGCAGAAGCCTTGAAGGGTGTTGATGCTGTCTTGTTTGTGGTGCCAACCAAGGTGACCAGATTGGTAGCTCAACAAGTGGCTGCTGTTTTGGATCATAAAGTGGTGGTCATGCATGCTTCAAAAGGCCTCGAACCAAATAGTCACAAACGTCTTTCAACCATTCTTGAAGAAGAAATCCCTCAAGAGTTGCGTAGTGAAATTGTGGTTGTATCTGGTCCTAGTCACGCAGAAGAAACGATTGTACGCGATATTACCTTGATTACGGCTGCTTCTAAAGATTTACAGACTGCTCAATATGTTCAAAAACTCTTTAGCAACCACTACTTCCGTCTTTATACCAATACAGATGTGATTGGAGTGGAAACAGCTGGTGCTCTTAAAAACATCATCGCTGTTGGGGCAGGAGCCCTTCATGGACTTGGCTTTGGAGATAATGCCAAAGCTGCTATTATCACGCGCGGTCTGGCAGAAATTACCCGTCTGGGTGTTAAACTTGGAGCAAATCCATTAACATACAGTGGTCTTTCTGGAGTTGGGGATTTAATCGTTACAGGAACTTCTGTCCACTCACGTAACTGGCGTGCTGGAGATGCTCTTGGGCGTGGCGAAGCCTTGGCAGATATCGAAGCAAATATGGGAATGGTCATTGAAGGTATTTCAACAACCAAAGCTGCTTACGAATTAGCACAAGAGCTAGGAGTTTATATGCCTATCACCCAAGCCATCTACCAAGTTATTTATGAAAATGTTAATATTAAGGATGCCGTTTCTGAACTCATGAGCAATGAGTTCAAGGCAGAGAACGAGTGGTCTTAGTCACCGTTAGAAAGGAAGCTCATGAAGCAAAAAGTTAGAAAAGCCGTTATCCCTGCTGCAGGACTTGGAACTCGTTTCCTACCTGCTACTAAAGCTTTGGCCAAAGAAATGTTGCCAATCGTCGATAAACCAACCATCCAGTTTATCGTTGAAGAAGCTCTCAAGTCTGGAATTGAGGACATTCTTGTGGTAACTGGGAAGTCAAAACGCTCTATCGAAGACCATTTTGACTCAAACTTTGAACTAGAATACAACCTCAAGGAAAAAGGAAAAACCGACCTTTTGAAACTAGTTGACGAAACAACTGGTATGCGTCTTCACTTCATCCGTCAAACACACCCACGTGGACTCGGAGATGCCGTCTTACAAGCAAAGGCTTTCGTCGGAAATGAACCCTTTGTGGTCATGCTTGGAGATGATCTCATGGATATCACTAATGACAAAGCTGTGCCATTGACCAAGCAGCTCATGAATGATTATGAGAAGACTCATGCTTCTACTATCGCCGTAATGCCTGTCCCACACGAAGAAGTTTCTTCATACGGTGTTATCGCTCCTCAGGGAGAAGGAAATGACGGCCTTTACAGTGTTGAAACCTTCGTTGAAAAGCCAGCACCTGAAGACGCACCAAGTGATTTAGCTATTATCGGTCGTTACCTTCTCACACCAGAGATTTTTGGTATTCTTGAAAAGCAAACACCAGGAGCAGGAAATGAAATCCAGCTAACAGATGCTATCGATACTCTCAACAAAACCCAACGAGTATTTGCTCGTGAGTTTAAAGGTGCACGTTACGATGTCGGAGACAAGTTTGGGTTTATGAAGACTTCCATCGAATACGCCCTTAAACATCCACAAGTCAAAGACCACTTGAAGGACTACTTGATTGATCTTGGAAAAGAACTTTCAGGAGAAAAATAAACAATTTGTCAAACAGTCAGATTTAACTTAAATCTGGCTTTTTTGATGTCTAAATTTCGAACTCCAATCCCTATCCAAAGCCCTGTTCTAAGCCTAATTTCTTGCAAGAGATGCTTTTATGGTATAATAATAAAGAGTGAGGAATTCTATGAACAAACATGTAACAAGAATCAAACAAAAAGGACTGGCCTTACTTGGGTCTCTAAAATTAACAATTTCTAAAATGAATACAAAGAAAAAGAGTGGAAAAAATTCTAAGAAGAAGAAAAAGCAAACGCAAACACCATTCGATATCTGGACTTTATTTGCAAAAATTTTACTTGGAATAAAGGCAACTTTTAACACACTTTTCATCCTAGCTTTTATTGGCGGTCTCCTTGGAACAGGGGTTGCCTTGGGGTATGCTGTTTCTCTCTTTGATCAAGTTAGTGTCCCTCAAACGGAGGATTTGATCAAGCAGGTCAATAATATTTCATCCATCTCTGAAATCCGCTATGCAGATGGTTCCATGATTAGCGCTATCGAAAGCGATCTACTTCGCACATCTGTATCATCAGATGCCATTTCAGATAACCTCAAGCAAGCTATCGTTGCAACCGAGGATGAACACTTTGCAGAGCATAACGGTGTCGTTCCTAAAGCTGTCATTCGTGCCAGTCTAGGAAAATTCATCGGACTTGGTTCTTCCAGTGGAGGATCTACCCTAACACAACAGCTCATCAAACAACAAGTAGTTGGTGATGCTCCTACACTTGCCCGTAAAGCCAGTGAAATCGTGGATGCCTTGGCCTTGGAAAGAGCCATGAGCAAGGACGAAATCCTAACCACCTATCTCAACGTTGCTCCTTTTGGTCGTAACAATAAAGGTCAAAATATCGCAGGGGCTCAACAAGCTGCCAAAGGGATTTTTGGGGTGGATGCAAGCAAACTAACCATTCCTCAAGCAGCTTTCCTAGCAGGTTTACCACAAAGCCCTATCTCCTACTCACCTTACGAGTCTACTGGTGAGATGAAGAGCGAAGAAGATATTGAACTCGGTATTAAGCGCTCAAAAGATGTTCTCTACAATATGTATCGAACAGGAGCCCTCAGCCAGCAAGACTATGAAACCTACAAGGCTTATGACATTAAGCAAGATTTCTTGCCAGCAGAAAATGCTAGCGTTACCTCTAAAGGCTTCCTCTACTTCACTGCGCTCGACGAGGCTACCAAGATTATGTATGATTATCTGGTGCAAAAGGACAATGTTTCTGACCAAGAACTACAGAACGAATCGATCCGAAAATCTTATCGAGAATTGGCCGAAAAAGAAATCCAAAACGGTGGTTACCGTATTACAACTACCATCGATAAAACGATTCATACTGCTATGCAAAATGCCGTAACAAACTACGGATACCTTCTAAATGATAGCTCGGGTCAACCTGAAGTCGGGAATGTCTTGATGGACAATCAAACTGGGGCGATTTTAGGGTTTGTAGGTGGACGAGATTATCAGACCAATCAAAACAATCACGCCTTCGATACCAAACGTTCCCCTGCCTCCACTACCAAGCCACTATTGGCCTACGGTATTGCTATCGACCAAGGGCTTATGGGAAGTGCTAGCATCCTCTCTAACTATCCAACAAACTTCTCTAACGGAACTCCAATCATGCATGTCAACAGTCCTGGAACAGCCATGATAGACCTTAAAGAAGCTCTGAACTATTCTTGGAACATCCCAGCCTACTGGACCTACCGAATGCTCCGTGAAAAAGGGGTTGATGTCCGTTCTTACATGGAAAAAATGGGCTATGAAATCCCAGAATACGGCATTGAAAGTCTTCCTATGGGAGGAGGAATTGAAGTTACTGTAGCCCAGCATACCAATGGATACCAAACACTGGCTAACAATGGTACCTATCATAAGAAATACATGATCTCAAAAATTGAGAAAACGAGTGGCGAGGTTCTCTATGAACATCAGGCTAAACCTATCCAAGTTTACTCTAAAGCTACCGCAACCATTATGCAGAGTTTGCTAAGAGATGTACTTTCATCTCGAGTTACTACAAGCTTCCAAACGGATCTGACTTCTATCAATTCCAGTCTAGCAGGTGCTGACTGGATCGGAAAAACTGGTACAAGCAATGAAGAAGGAGATATGTGGCTCATGGTCTCTACTCCAAGATTAACTCTGGGAGGCTGGGTTGGACATGACGACAACAGTTCTCTAGCCCAGGGAGCTTACTACCGCAATGCAAAATATATGGCTCATCTGGTAAATGCCATTCAGCAAGCAGCCCCTTCTGCTTGGGGTTCAGAACGTTTCAAACTCGATTCAAGTGTCACTTCATCACAAGTCCTCAAATCAACTGGTCAAAAGCCAGGAAAGGTGACTATTAATGGAAAAGAAATTAATCTGAGCGGAGAAACGGTGACTAGCTACTGGGCAAACCAAGCTGGTGCTCCAACTACTAGCTACAAATTTGCTATTGGTGGAAGCGATTCTGACTACCAAAATGCTTGGAACACCATTTTAGGAAGTCTGCCTAAAGCATCTTCTTCCTCATCAAACAATAGCAATAGCAGTAACAGTAACAATAATAACAATAACAACAACAATAATAATCGTAATAATACTTCTAATAGTAACGGGAACAGTAATAGTAGCTCTAGTTCCAATAGCAGAAGTAGCAATCAACGGCGCTAACTAAACAGCACAATTATTGAGAGTGGGAAAGAAATGATTTTTCTCCACTCTCTTTTTTCTTTTTTCATTTCATGGTACAATAGCAACATGAATAAATATCAAAAGAATATTTTTAAGGGAACCATTTATTCTCTCCTATCTGGCTTGATCTGGGGGATCTGTGGAATCTTAGGAGAGTACTTTTTTTCACATTATCAAGTCTCTTCAGGGTGGATTACTTCTATGCGTCTACTCGTCGCTGGTAGTTTCGTAATCGTCTTATCTAGTATAAAACTCCGATCCAAACTTTTCGATATCTGGAGAAATCGAAACAATTATCTTCCTTTCCTTGCCTATGCTATCTTAGGGATCTTCTCCGTACAATTTTTCTTTTATCTCTGTGTGGAGTACTCCAACGCTACAACTGCAACCATCCTACAATTTATCAGTCCTGTCTTCATTCTTATCTACAACCGTATTATCTACAAGAAAAAAGCTTCTAAAAAAGCGATCTTCTATGTTCTGACTGCTATGCTTGGAGTCTTTTTGATGGCTACCAAAGGCGATTTGTCTAAGCTATCCATCACTCCACTTGCTTTACTGACAGGACTTCTCAGTGCCCTAGGTGTCATGTTCAATGTCATCTTACCCCAACGCTTTGCTAAAAAATATGGTTTTGTCCCAACTGTTGGCTGGGGAATGATTATCGCTGGACTTTTTAGTAATTTTCTCTACCCCGTTTATAAGATTAGCTTCCAGGTTGATGCCATCAGTATCTGTATTTGTTTGACTATTGCCTTTTTGGGAACTGCCTTTGCCTTCTTCCTATCGATGAAGGCTGTCTCTCTCGTTTCCCCATTGGTGGTGTCGGTCGTTAGCGCAAGCGAACCTTTATCATCTGCTATTCTAAGCGTCCTCTTTCTAGGTTTAGTCTTGGATGGGTATCTGCTACTGGCTATGATTTTGATTATCATTCCAATGATCTTTCTATCCATTGAAGAATCAAAAAACAAACTAAAAGAATCCTCTTTTAACACTTAAGGCTTCAAAATTGAAGCCTTTTTTGGTAGAATAGTAAGCATTACAAAGAGTGAGGAGACACCTATGACTGCTACAAAAATGAATGCACAAGAAATTATCCAATTTATCGCAAATGCTGAGAAAAAGACAAGTGTAAAAGTGACCTTTGAGGGGCAACTTGCTGGAACTATCCCTGCTTCTGTTATCAAGCTTGGAAATGTTCTCTTTGGAGACTGGAAAGATATCGCTCCACTTCTTGATGGACTAACAGAAAACAAGGACTATGTTGTTGAGCAAGATGCTCGTAACTCAGCTGTACCTCTCCTTGATAAACGTGATATTAATGCTCGTATCGAGCCAGGCGCTATCATCCGTGACCAGGTTGAGATTGGTGACAATGCTGTTATCATGATGGGAGCAGTTATCAATATCGGTGCTGAAATCGGTGCTGGTACTATGATTGATATGGGAGCTATTTTAGGCGGACGTGCTATTGTCGGTAAAAATAGTCACGTAGGTGCCGGTGCTGTTCTTGCAGGCGTTATCGAACCAGCCAGCGCTGAGCCTGTTCGTGTCGGCGACAATGTTCTCATCGGTGCTAACGCTGTGGTTATCGAAGGTGTTCAAATCGGCAGCGGTTCTGTTGTTGCAGCAGGAGCCATCGTCACTCAAGATGTTCCAGAAAATGTTGTGGTAGCAGGCGTTCCAGCTCGTGTTATCAAAGAAATCGATAGCCAAACCCAACAAAAAACAGCGCTAGAAGATGCGCTTCGCACCTTGTAATTAGTAACAGAGGCGGAAATGTTTCCAGCCTCTTTATCGTATCAGTAAAAGGAAAATAGATATGTTAGATTTGATTCAAACTCGACGCGATCTTCACCAAATTCCTGAGATTGGTTTAGAAGAATTCAAGACTCACGCTTATTTACTCAATGTTATTGAGAAATTAACAGCTGGTAAGGATTTTGTTCAGATTCGTACTTGGCGAACAGGCATTTTAGTTTACTTGCAGGGAAGTCAGCCAGAACGTACCATTGGTTGGCGGACAGACATTGACGGACTCCCAATTGTTGAACAAACAGGCCTTCCTTTTGCCTCTCAACATCCAGACCGCATGCATGCTTGTGGGCATGATTTTCACATGACTATTGCACTTGGAAGTCTCGAACGTGCTTTAGAAAAACAACCAAAAAACAACCTCCTCTTTCTCTTCCAACCTGCGGAAGAAAATGAGGCAGGCGGTATGCTCATGTATGAAGATGATGCCTTTGGTGACTGGTTGCCTGACCAATTCTATGGACTCCATGTTCGCCCCGACTTAAAAGTTGGACAAATTGCGACCAATACTCATACACTCTTTGCTGGAACATGTGAAGTTAAGATTCGCTTTAAGGGTAAAGGCGGACACGCTGCCTTTCCACATGAAGCCAACGACGCTCTGGTTGCAGCTAGCTATTTTGTGACCCAAGTTCAGTCGGTTGTCAGCCGTAATGTCGATCCTATCGAGGGAGCTGTCGTCACTTTCGGTGTTTTTCAAGCTGGTACAACCAATAATGTCATCGCTGATACAGCCTTCTTACATGGAACCATTCGAGCTCTTACACACAACATGAGCCTCTTGGTTCAAAAACGTGTCAAAGCTATCGCTGAAGGTGTAGCAGCTGCCTTTGATATGGATGTAGAGATCGAACTCAAGCAGGGAGGTTATTTGCCAGTCGAAAACAACCCTGAATTAGCCCGGAAGTTGATGACTTTCTTTGATGAAAAAGAGGGGATTGAACTAATCGATATCGAACCTGCCATGACAGGGGAAGACTTCGGTTACCTTCTCTCCAAGGTTCCTGGCGTCATGTTCTGGCTAGGTATTGATAGTCCCTACGCTCTTCACCATCCAAAGATGAGTCCTAAAGAAGAAGCTCTAGCTATCGGTGTTGAGGCTGTATCAAGCTTTTTAGCCAAGAAAGCTGCGGAGTAAACTATGAAAAAAACCATTCGCGAGCAGGTCTTGCAAGGACTTAAGTGTCTATCCAAGGAAGAAAAGCAGAGCATGAACGATTGGCTCACAGAGCAACTCCTGCAACATCCATTCTATAAGGAAGCAAAAACCATCGCTACTTACCTGTCTTTTCCCCATGAATTTCAAACAGCTAGACTAATCGAACAGGCTCAAAAAGATGGAAAGACTATTCTCATTCCCAAAACCTATCCACATGGGAAAATGGACTTGGTTCTATATGAACCAGAGAAGCTCGAAAGAAATTCTTTTGGACTTCTTGAACCACAGGGGGAAGCTATTGTCTTTGAGCCGTCTCAGATTGACTTGATCCATGTTCCTGGATTAGCTTTCAATCCTTCTGGCTATCGGGTTGGCTACGGAGGTGGCTATTACGACCGCTACTTGGAGCATTTCCCAGGCCATACCATTAGTACACTTTATCCATGCCAGATTCAGGATTTCCAACCTGATCCACACGATATTCCCGTTGAGGAGGTACTCATCTATGAAAGAGATTTTTGATCGTCGTTATCCCACCACGAGCTTCTTTCTCCTCGTGACAACCCTAGTTTTTATCATCATGTTTCTAACTAGCGGGTTCAATTACACAAGTGCAGCTACCCTGTATAAATTCGGAGCTGTTTATCCCCCAGCAATCAAGGCCATGCCTGAACAAATCTGGCGCCTATTCTCAGCAACCTTTATCCACATTGGCTTGGAGCACTTTTTAGTCAATATGCTATCCCTTTACTTCTTGGGACGTCAGATGGAGCAAATCTTTGGCTCCAAACAGTTTTTCTTTATCTACCTTCTATCAGGTATGATGGGAAATCTCTTTGTCCTCGTTTTTAGTCCCAATGCCATTACTGCTGGTGCTTCAACTGCCCTCTATGGTATGTTCGCTTCTATTGTCGTTCTCCGTTATGCCTCACGCAACCCCTATCTTCAACAGCTCGGTCAATCCTACCTCTCCCTCTTGGTCATCAACCTAGTAGGAAGTGTTTTAATGCCTGGGATCAGCCTTGCTGGACACGTAGGTGGAGCTGTCGGTGGCGCATTACTAGCTATTGTCTTCCCCGTTCGAGGTGAACGAAAGATATACAGTCCAAGCCAACGTGGTCTAGCAAGCCTAGCTTTCATTGTTTTATCAGCCTTGATGCTTTTTGCGGGCTTGTTATAAGCTAGTCTCATCTAGGGAGTATCTTTATTTTCAAACAAAGATTAATTCATTTCATATGGCAAAACACCTCATGAACTAGAAAACGCTCTAGTTCATGAGGTGTTTCTTATTACAGCGGTTCACTTTTTATGCTATTAATCATTGGGAACAAACCACAAGCCTTTATTATTTTTTTCTAAATAGTCTTTGAATTCTTTTGAATGGTAAGCATCTTTGATCGCCTTTGCCCAGTCACTATCTTTATTTTCCTCTTTAACGACCACTTGCAAAATCAAATGGTCCAAGATATCCTCTTGCAAGAGGGCTGTTGAAGCATCGATTCCTGCACTGTAGACGATACTTCCTGTTATAACTGCGTAATCAAAGTCATCCAAAGCTCTAGGGATATTGGCTGAATCCATTTCTGTAATTTCAAGTTGATAAGGATTTTCAACAATGTCATCTTTCGTCAATTTCGAAACAGATGCATTTGGATCCATTTTTAACCAACCTGCTTTTTCAAGCAACTTGTAAGCACGAGCTGTATTTGAAGCATCACTAGGAATGGCAATTTTAGCACCTTTTGAAATAGCTTTTAAATCTTTATGCTTAGATGAGAAGATACCAGCTGGAATTGTTGGAATCTTGCTAATAGCAACAAGATTCCCATTTTGTGTTTTGTTAAAATTTTCCATATAAGCAGTATGTTGTTCAACATTGACATCAATCTCGCCTTCATTTAGAGCTGTATCATTCTGTAGTAAGTCTGAAAATTCCACTACTTTAAATTGATACCCTTCTTTTTCTAAGATGGGAATAATCGCATCCTCAAACAATACTGTATAAGGTCCTGCTGCTTTTCCGTACTTAATAACTTTCTTATCAGAAGACTGTTCTTTTGTAGCTTCTTTACTTCCACCATTTGTTGAACATGCTACTAAAAACAGTAGCCCTACTAAAAATAGAATCACACTTGTTAGTTTTTTCATTGATTTTACCTTTCCTTCTATCTAAATTTGTGAGATAAATAATTTCCAATTGCTTGAATTAACTGTACAATCACAATCAATATCACGACCGTAGCAAACATCAGAGGGGTGTTAAAGCGTTGGTAACCGTAAGTTAAGGCCAAATCTCCAACTCCCCCACCTCCAATCGTACCTGCCATAGCAGTCGCTCCAAGCAAACCAATTGTTCCTGTTGTCAAAGCTAAAATAAGCGAGGCTTTTGCTTCTGGCAATAGAAAATACCAGATAATCTGTAATGTACTAGCTCCCATTGCCTGAGCTGCCTCCAATACACTAGATTTCACTTCCAATAAAGAAGCCTCTATTAAGCGAGCTAGGTAGGGTGCAATATACAAAACCAAGGGAACAATGGCTGCAGTCGTACCAATCCGAGTTCCCACAACAATTTTTGTTACTGGAGCTATAAACACCAATAGAATAACAAAAGGAACTGAACGGACGATATTGACAATACCATTGATGATCCAAAATACAACTAAATTTTCCTTTAGACCACCTTTTCTGCATAAAGTCATTGCTAATCCCAGAGGAATCGCTAGTAACATTCCAAAAAACAAGGACCAACCAATCATATAGATGGTCTGATTCGCTGATTCAACTAATTTATCACTACTAATTTGTAGCCAATCCTTCACCATATACAACCCTCTCTATTGAAACTTGATTTTTACGAACATAGTCCTCAACCTCTTTGAGTAAATTTTCTTCTCCCTCAATTTGGATAAACAAGATTCCTAAAACAGTTTCCCCTACTTCATTTACAGAAGCAGATAAAATCCGTGTTGAAACCTTATATTCCTTATTGATTCTTGATAGAAGATCCTGTTCTGAATTCTCACCTAAAAAAGTTAATCTATAGATAGGATATCGTTGATCAAGTCTTTTTAAAATACTTCGTGGAATATTGTGATTCACAATGGTATGAATAAAACTTCTTGTCAAGTCATTCTTTGGAGAAGTGAACAAATCTACAACACTACCTTGTTCTACGATTTCCCCATGTTCCATGACAGCCATTTTATTGCAAATTTCCTTTACAACTTCCATTTCATGAGTAATCAACAAGATCGTAATCCCAAAATTTTGATTGATTTTTTTTAATAATTTCAAGATAGACTGTGTTGTTTTGGGATCTAAAGCACTTGTCGCCTCATCACAGAGTAAAATCTCTGGATTTGTGGCTAAAGCCCTAGCGATACCTACACGTTGTTTTTGCCCTCCTGACAATTTATTTACTGGAACATCCTTTTTATCCTTTAAATCCACAAAATCAAGTAGTTCTTCTACTCTTTGAGCGATATCACTCTTATTCTTTCTTAACAAGACCAAAGGAAGTGCAATATTTTGAAATACAGTTCTTGTTTCTAATAAACTAAACTGTTGAAATACCATTCCAATTTTTTTCCGAAGTTGATTGAGTTCATTTTCTGTCAAATCTTTGATTAACTTACCTGCGACAATAACATCACCCTCATTCGGCTTCTCTAATCCATTTACCATTCTTAGCAATGTCGACTTCCCAGCACCTGAATAACCGATAATTCCAAAGATATCACCCTTTTCAATTTTTAGGGAGACTTTATCTAAGGCAGTAACCGTGTGCTGTTTAGTTTGAAACTGTTTCGTAACATCTCTTAATTCAATCATTTACTCCCCTTTCTCAACAAGTTTCTCTAAAGATTCTTTCCCAATTTTTGCTAGCAAGTTCGAAGTAGCAAGAAGAGCTGCTGGATCCACTTGAAACTCTGGATGGTGTAAAGGATAAGATTCACCTGTTCCTACCAGGATAAACATTCCTTTAATCTTTTCTTGATAGAAGGCAAAATCCTCTCCACCTAAACTATCTGCTGGTTTGACAACTTCCAATCCACTTTTTTGAGCAATTTCTGAGACAAGCTCAGCTAATGCCACATCATTCTTGGTTGCTGGAGGCCCTGCTATCCAATTGATCTCAGATTTCAAACGAAAGGCTTGTGCAATATTTTCTGTTAGTTCATAAATTCTCTTTTTGATAAATTGCCTATCCACTACATCTAAAGTTCTGACTGTCCCTTCAACAAAAGTATCTTCTGGTATCACATTCCAAGTTGCTCCAGCTTTTATATGAGTTACACTAATTAAGTTTGTTGAAAAAGGATTGACATTTCTACTGATGATTGACTGTAAAGCTGTCACTAATTGGGTTGTCCCAATGATGGGATCATTTCCCTGATCCGGGTGAGCTGCATGAGTACCCACTCCTCGTAGAGTGATTTGAAAACGGTCAACGGCTGCTGTAACACTACCTGCTTTAACAGCGACAGTTCCTACAGGCAAAGAGGGATTGGCATGTAAACCAAATATAGCATCGACATCATCCAAAACGCCCGTTTCCATCACATGAACAGCTCCAGAAAAAATCTCCTCGGCTGGTTGAAAGATAATTTTTATAGTACCTTTTAAGTCTTTTCTTAGCGCATGCAACTGGAGTGCAGCCCCATATACAGAAGTTAAATGAAAATCATGACCGCATGCATGCATCACATCTGAACGGAGGGAACGATAGGCTAGAGATGTTTTCTCCTGGATAGGAAGGGCATCAATATCTGTTCGGATGGCAATTGTTGGTCCACTCTCATCACCCCTAATGACTGCTACTAGTCCCGTTCTTAATGGTAAATCTAGAATCTCAATACCAGCATTTTCTAATAACTGTCGTACTCGTTTTGTTGTCTCGAATTCTTCAAATGACAATTCGGGATGACTATGAAACCATTTAAATTCTTCTTCTAAATGAGATTGACTGATACTCATTTTAATCTCCTCCATTTCATCCATTTGGATTGACACCATCTTACCACTCCATCTTGTGTTTTCCTAATATATATTGACTATCAATCCGATTAGATTTTTTTATATCAGCAAAAGAAAAAACTCCGAAAAGCTTGTTTTTATTAGCTTTCCAGAGTTTCTTTTATTTCTAGTTTTTTAAAGATCAGACGGGCATATAGATTTTTTATCAATTTGATTGGATTTTTTTATAACCCTTCTTTCATGGCAAAGTAAGCACGCACTTTTGGTACCACTTGCGTTCCAAAGAGTTCAATGGCTTTGAGAACTTGATCATGTGGCATAGAACCAAGTGGTAGGTGCAACATAAAGCGATCCAAGTCTAAATCCTCAATCATGCGGATCAACTTTTCTGCTACCTGGTCTGGGGTCCCCACAAACATAGCACCATTGGGCCCAACTTGCTCCAAATATTGCTCATAGGTCATCTCCTGCCAGTGTGGTCGGTCTTTGGAAATCGCATCTACCACTTGCTTGGTCGGATGGAAATAATCTTTCACTGCCTGCTCACCATCTTCAGCAATCCAGCCCCAAGAATGAGCGCCCACTTTCAGGTCTTTGTCAGCATGACCGGCTTCACTTCCAATCTCACGATAAGCTTGAATCAACTTTTTAAAATAGCGAGGATTGCCACCGATAATCGCATAGACAATCGGTAAACCAGCCTGAGCAATCTTCACTGTTGACTCTACATGACCACCTGTCGCCACCCACAATGGCAATTTGTCCTGAACAGGACGAGGATAAACTTCTTTTCCAGCAATACTTTGGGTCAATTCTCCACGCCAGTTCACCTTGGTGTTTTCATTTGCTAGCTGGAGCAGATCCAATTTTTCATCAAAGAGGGCTTCATAGTCTTTCAAGTCATATCCAAACAGTGGAAAGGACTCGGTGAATGAACCACGCCCAGCCATAATCTCTGCACGACCGTTTGAAAGGGCGTCGATGGTCGCATATTGTTGGAACAAACGGATGGGATCCATACTTGAGAGGATACTGACCGCACTGGTCAAACGAATCTTCTTGGTATTCACCGCACCAGCTGCAAGGACAATCTCTGGCGCTGATACCGCAAAGTCCTCCCGATGATGCTCCCCAATGCCGTACACATCCAATCCAACCTTGTCAGCCAGCTCAATTTCTGCTACCAACTGACGGATTCGTTCATCATGACTGTAAACTTGTCCTGGCCCCTCTAAGGCTGTTGTTTCGCCAAATGTTGAAATTCCTAGTTCTACCATACGGATTTCCCCGTTTAATTTTTAGTTATCTAGGTATTTTATCACTAGTCAATTATAGTTGCAACGAATTTACTCATTAGAAAAGGCCTTGATTAAGTAGACATTTTTAGTTCCTTGTGTGGCCATTTAAATTGGTGAGAGGTGAGGGTAAATCGTTGTAAGGACGATACCATCTATATCTCTTGTAACATTCTCTTCTATGATGGTGAGAGCTTGGTGATGATTCTATAAGAAAAAATGAGATGAAAATCATCTCACTCTTCTTATTCTTAAAATCCATTATTGTCACTGAGTTTTTTGAACCAGTGGCCTGATTTTTTCAGACGGCGTTCTTGCGTTTCAAGGTCAAGCTCGACTAAACCATAACGGTTTTTGTAGCTGTTGAGCCATGACCAGCAATCAATAAAGGTCCAGATCAAGTAGCCTTTACAGTTGGCACCGTCTTCGATAGCACGATGGAGCTCACGCAGGTGACCTTTGACAAAGTCAATACGGTAATCATCCTGAATCATGCCATTCTCCCGGAATTTATCCTCACCTTCAACGCCCATCCCATTCTCTGTCAGCATCCACTCAATATTACCGTAGTTTTCCTTGATGTTTTGGGCAATGTCATAAATCCCTTGCTCGTAGATTTCCCAACCGCGGTGTGGATTGATCTTACGACCTGGCATGACGTAAGGTTCATAGAAATGCTCTGGCAAGAGTGGGCTGTCAGGATGCTTAGCAAAACGCGGCGCCATGACACGCAAAGGTTGGTAGTAGTTGACTCCTAGGAAGTCAACCGTATGCTCGCGAATGAGTTTCAACTCTTCGGCTGTGTATTCTGGTAACAAGTCATGCTCAGCCAAAATTTCCACCAACTCTTCTGGATAAGCTCCTAAAACAGACGGATCTAGGAAAGATTGTGCCTGAAAGAGGTCGGCAATACGAGCAGCCTTGACATCGGCAGGATGCTGGCTACGTGGATAGGCTGGTGTCAAGTTGAGGACGATCCCAATCTTAGAGTCTGGTAAGATTTCATGACAAGCCTTAACTGCAAGAGTGCTGGCTAGCTGGGTATGATAGGCAACCTTAACTGCCGCTTTAGCATCTACCTTGTGAGGATAATGGGCATCATAAAAATAGCCAAACTCTACAGGAACGATTGGTTCATTGAAGGTAATCCACTGGTCAACCAAGTCTCCGTAGGTTTCAAAACAGAAACGAGCATAGTCTTCATAAGCCTTAATAGTTGCCTTATTTTCCCAACCATCCCCATCTTCTTGAAGGGCAAAAGGCAGGTCAAAGTGATAGAGATTGACTAAGAGGCGAATGCCCTTGGCCTTGATGGCTTCAAAGACCTGACGGTAGAAAGCCACACCTTGAGGGTTGACTTCCCCACGGCCCTGTGGGAAAATACGAGACCACTGGATAGAAGTTCGAAAGGCTGTGTGGCCAGTTTCTAACAAGAGTTCGATATCCTTTTCCCAGTTTTCATAGAAGGTCGACGTGTTGTCTGGTCCAATACCATTGTAGTAACGATTTGGCTCTACTTGAAACCAATAATCCCAGAGATTATCTCCCTTGCCATCACCAGGCACTCGTCCTTCTGTCTGCGGCCCAGAAGTTGAGGAACCCCAGACAAAATCCTTTGGAAATTTTAGCATAGCACTACCTCTTTTTACGCTTTTAATGTTTATACTCTTCGAAAATCAAATTCAAACCGCGTCAACTTCCATCTGCAACCTCAAAACGATGTTTTGAGCAACCTGCGGCTAGTTTCCTAGTTTGCTCTTTGATTTTCATTGAGTCTTACTTTCTCTCATTATACAGAAAAAACAAGGCAAAAACTAGTTACATTTTTGTCTTGTTTTTCTTCTGATTATAGATTTTATTTGTTGGTTAAGATTTCAAGAGTTTCAAGCAAGTTATCTGCATGAACTTCAATCGTATCTCCTGTCGCCTTGATCTTCACTTCTACGATACCGTCAGCTGCTTTCTTACCAACAGTGATACGAATTGGAAGACCAATCAAGTCGCTATCGCTGAATTTAACTCCGACACGTTCGTTACGGTCATCTGTCAAGACTTCGTAGCCTTTGTTGACCAAGGCTTCTTCGATACGATTAGTCAATTCAAGACTTGCTTCATCCTTGACATTAACTGGAATCAAGTGTACATCAAATGGTGCCAATTCTTTAGGGAAGT
This sequence comes from Streptococcus pseudopneumoniae, assembly GCF_001072925.1. Lineage (GTDB taxonomy): Bacteria > Bacillota > Bacilli > Lactobacillales > Streptococcaceae > Streptococcus > Streptococcus pseudopneumoniae_Q. The sequence goes on from NZ_JVHE01000117.1 coordinate 36,198, forward strand.
TGATTCCCCAAGCGTAACGGTATTCACCTTTTGGAGTTTTGTTAACAAAGAGGCGAGCGTGTTGCTCCATAACTGCTGAAAGGAGACGGCTGACACCGATACCGTAGCAGCCCATGATGATTGGCACGGCGCGACCATTTTCATCCAAGACATCTGCACCCATACTTGCTGAGTAACGAGTACCCAGTTTAAAGATGTGACCAATCTCGATACCACGCGCAAAGTTAAGAACACCTTGTCCGTCTGGAGAAATTTCTCCCTCACGAACTTCACGGATATCCACATACTCGGCAGTGAAGTCACGACCTGGGTTTACACCAGTCAAGTGGTAGCCATCTTCGTTGGCACCAACAACAGCATTGCGGCTATCTTGTACCTTGCGGTCTGCGATAATCTTGACATTTTCTGGAAGATCTACTGGGCCAAGTGAACCAAAGTCCGCTCCCAACAATTCTTTCACTTCTGCCTCAGTTGCAGGTTCCAAGAAATCTGCTCCAAGGTAGTTTTTCAATTTGACTTCATTGAGCTGGTCATTGCCGACAAGTAGTGCCACAACCGGCTCCTCATCTGCGATATAAACCAAGGTCTTGATTGTTTGCTCTTCAGAGACATTCAAGAAAGCGGCAACTTCATCAATCGATTTAACACCTGGTGTTTCCACGCGAGCCACTTCATCTTCAGTCACAACACGATTGCTTGGTTTGTACTCGTTGGTTGCCATTTCCAAGTTAGCTGCATAGCTTGATTCACTTGAGTAGGCAATGGTATCTTCACCAGAAACCATCCATTTCAGCAATTCTGCCTTGATTTCTTCTTGCACTTCTGAAGGAATTTCGTCAAATGATGCGACAGACTTATCTAAAACTACCCAACGGTCAAGGTCTGTACGAGCAGGTGTGATGGCCATAAACTCTTGGCTATCCTTACCACCCATGGCTCCACCATCACCGATGATGGCTTTGAAGTCCAAACCACTACGAGTGAAGATACGCTCATAGGCTGCCTTGTACTCATCATAAGTTACATCCAAGCTATCGTAGTTAGCGTGGAAGCTATAACCATCTTTCATGATGAACTCACGCGTACGAAGAAGTCCATTACGTGGACGTTTTTCATCACGATACTTAGGCTGGATTTGATACAAGTTCAAAGGTAATTGCTTGTAAGACTTGACAGAATCACGGACAATAGCTGTGAAGGTTTCTTCGTGAGTTGGACCCAAGATAAAGTCTGACTTCTCACGGTTTTTCAATTTGTACAAGTCCTCACCGTAAGTTTCATAACGACCAGATTCACGCCAAAGATCTGCACTAAGAAGGGCTGGAGCCAACATCTCAACAGCACCAATCTTGTCAAACTCTTGACGCATGATCTTCTTAGCTTTTTCGATAACACGGTTAGCAAGTGGTAGGTATGAGTAAACACCTGCTGATACTTGACGAACATAACCAGCACGCAACATAAGGGCGTGACTGATAACTTGAGCATCGCTTGGCATTTCGCGAAGCGTTGGGATAAGCATTTTACTTTGTTTCATAATGACTCCTCTATTTCTTAAAAGAAGGTACGCATGATGTCGTTCCATGTCACGGCGAGCATCAAAACGACCATAATGACAACTCCGACCAGAGTGACATAGGTTTCAATTTCTTGTTTTAGTGGTTTGCGGCGAATAGCCTCAATAATATTGAGCACGATTTTTCCACCATCGAGCGCAGGGATTGGAATCAGATTGAAAATTCCGATATTGATGGAAATCATAGCCAAGAAGTACAAGACATTTTCCAGTCCGTTCTTGGCAGCATCGCTACTTGCCTTAAAGATAGCAACAGGACCGCCTAGTTTATTCAAATCTGGTTGGAATATCAAGCTTTTCAAAGCATTGAGAATTCGCAAGGCTGAATCAGCTGCAGTTGTAAATCCACCCATAAACATAGACCAGATATCTGATTTGAGTCTCGGCTGGACACCCAAGATATAACGCCCTTGGCTTTCCTCAGGGGTCACACTCACTTGTTTTTCAGTGCCATTTTCAGAAACTGTCACATCCAAAACGGGCGCTGTTTTGTCCTTGGTTTCTGCATCAACCGCCTGGATCAAGTCTGACCAGTTTGAAATCTCATAACTTCCGACCTTAGTGATTTGGGCCGTATTTTCAACTCCAACCTTAGCCAAAGCGCTATCTGGAATAATACTGAAATTGTTCGTTTGCGTATCACGAACACCACCTTGCATGAAAATCAAAATCCAAAAGACGATAACTCCTAAGATAAAGTTATTCATAGGACCAGCAAAGTTGGTGATCAATTTGCCCCAGACAGTCGCATTTTGATATTGGACGTCTAGGGGAGCGATACGGACTTCCGTTCCATCAGCTTCCACAATGGTCGCATTATGATCAACTGAAAAAGTCTTCTCTTCTTCTAAGACCAAGCCTCTAATAAAGAGTTTATCCTCAAAATCAAACTGAGTAACCTGCATGGGTAAAGCAGTCTGGTCAACCTTTTTCCCAGAGAGATTGATACGCTTGACCTTACCATCCGCTGCCAATGTTAGACTTGCAGGGGTTCCAGTCTTAATCTCTGTCGTATCTTCACCCCAACCTGCCATACGAACGTAACCACCCAGTGGCAGGAGACGAATAGTATAAGCAGTCCCATCTTTTCCGATATGGGCAAAGATTTTGGGACCCATACCAATGGCAAACTCACGAACCAAAATCCCGGACTTCTTAGCAAAGTAAAAATGCCCGAACTCGTGAACTACCACGATAATCCCGAAAACTAGGATAAATGTTAGTAATCCTATCATTTAATTTCTATTTACCTTTCCTTAAAATAAGCCAAAGAGGTGCATAATCGGGAAAACAGCCAGCATGCAATCAAAACGATCCAGTACCCCACCATGACCTGGGATAAACTTGCCTGAATCTTTGACACCAAAGTGACGTTTCATAGCACTTTCGATCAAATCCCCCAACTGACCAGCTATACTAAAGAAAATAGCAAAAACCATCATTTTGTAAATCCCATAAGGTAAAGCAACGGTACTATCAACTAGCATAAAAATCAAAGTCACTAGCATAGCAGCCAAGATACCTCCCATGGCACCCTCTATGGTCTTGTTAGGGGAAACTCTCGGAGCTAGCTTTCTCTTACCAAACTTCATCCCTACTAGATAGGCGCCACTATCGGTTGCCCAGACCATACAAAGTCCCAAAAGCGCCTTATCCAAACCTGCAATACGAGCATCGACCAAAGCATTAAAGCCAAAGCCAACATAAAAACTCATGGCAATCGGAAAAACAGCATCCTCAATAGTATAATTCTTGCTAAAAACTGTTGCTCCTAGCAAAATGAGAATCACGACACTATAAGCAACAACGTTCCCATCCACGGGCAAAAACTTCAGGTAGTTTTCCAAAGGAATAGTCAGAAAAAAGGTTGCTAGTAAAGTCAAGAGCCCTTCAGGCGTCATGGTATTTAACCCCTTCATACGAAGCAACTCATGTACTCCCAACATAGCTACAATCCCCATGGCAATCTGGAGCCATAAGCCGCCAATCGCCAAGATTGGGATAAAGATAGCCAAGGCCAAGATAGCAAAAAGGGTTCTCTTTTGTAAATCCTGTATCATAATATCTCCTAAACTCCTCCAAAACGACGGTTGCGACGATTGTACTCGATGATAGCTTCTTTCAAGGCTTCCTCATCAAAGTCAGGCCACAAGACATCCGTGAAATAGAGCTCGCTATAAGCAGCCTGCCATGGCAAGAAATTACTCAAACGAAGTTCACCACTGGTCCGAATAATCAAATCAGGATCCCGCAAAACTTTTGGCAAATGACCCGTAAAGAGGTATTCCCCAATCAATTCCTCTGTGATATCACCATGATTAATCTTAGCATCTAAAACATCCTGTGCAATCAACTTGACCGCTTGTGTAATCTCAGCTCGTCCACCATAATTAAGGGCAAAATTGAGAATCAAGCCTGTATTTAACTTGGTCAACTCCTCTGCCTTTTTCAAGGCATCAAAAGTCTGCTTCGGCAAACGATCAGTCTCCCCAATCATTTGAATCTTCATGTTCTTCTGATGCAATTCAGGAACAAACTTATCATAGAATTCAACTGGCAGGTTCATGATAAATTTGACTTCCTGATCTGGACGTGTCCAGTTTTCAGTTGAAAAGGCATAGACTGTCAAGGCTTTGACACCCATATCACTAGCAGCAATAGCTACCTTTCTCAAAGCATCCATCCCAGCCTTATGGCCAAAGACTCGTGGCTGCATCCGTTTTTTAGCCCAACGGCCATTCCCATCCATGATCACACCGATGTGGTCTGGCACCATTGTCGGGGTTTCTGTTGCTTTATCTTTTTTTAAAAATCCAAACATGATTGTATTCCTATTCAAAAATCTATCGTTTCATTATACCATATTTTTCACTTTTCTTCTATTATTGCCTATCATTCTACGGCGAAATTTCCCATATATCTCCTATATTTCCAGTATATCAAGCCTTGCAATTCCTAAAGAAAGTTGATACAATAAAACCATAGAGATTCGATCCTTGTTCAGCCACAGGGATTTTTTATTGAAAGGATTTTATCATGTCAAAGACACTCCAACGTAAAAAACAATTAAGAAACAGCCTTCGTCGCTCAGGTGCATTTTCAAACACTGTAAACAAGGTTGTCGAAGAAACAAAAAAAGTTGTGAAACACGCTGAAAAAGCAGCAAGTGATGCAGGTAAAGCTGTCTCTAAAAAGGTTGAAAAAACTGTAGAAGCAACTAAAGAACAAGCACAAAAAGTTGCTACTTCTGTAGAAGATTTCGCAGCCAACCTAGGTGGACTTTCAGTAGATCGCGCTAAAACTTTCTACGATGAAGGTATCAAGTCTGCTGCTGACTTCAAAAACTGGACAGAAAAAGAACTCCTTGCTTTGAAAGGAATCGGGCCAGCTACTATCAAGAAATTAAAAGAAAACGGCATTAAGTTCAAGTAATCTTTCTTGTTCCTTGCTTTTCCGTCAAAAACTTGTTAAAATAAAGCCATTAGAGGTGTTTTGAGTCCCACATTTTACAGAAAGTGGCGGTGCTGAGAAGTCCACAAATGTGTCAAAACTGGTTGCTAATGGATGAAATTTAAAAATGAAATATAAATGTCTTTTTGTTTAAAAGACGAGAGATGCGGGCATCTGCCCGAAATTGGGTGGTACCGCGGATTAACACATTCGTCCCTGTCAGATTAATGACAGGGGCGATTTTTATTTTGCACCCCTAGCAAAGGAGGTTGTCATGAAACAATCTTTTAACACCAGTAAGCTCTACTATGGTTTTCCAATTTTCATCTTGGGATATCAGGACCAGAACTTTGGGCACAATATCACGACCTGCAGTTCCTCCTATAGCTTGGGAGATTGGCTCGTCATCGGTGTTGGTGCTGAGGAAAATGCAGCAGACCAGATTAAGCATTATCAGAAATTCACTGTGAACATCCCTGACGAAAACCTCATGCTTGAGATGGAGCAGGCTGGCTTTATCAGTCATCGGGAGAAATTGAAACACCTGGGGCTTGACTATGAGATTTCTGAACGAACTCAGGCACCGATTTTAGAGGCTTGTCCAGTTGTTTTGGATTGCCAGGTAGATCGGATTATCGAGGAAGATGGCATCTGCCATATCTTCGCCAAGATTCTCGAGCGACTAGCTGATCCAGAGCTCTTGGATGACAAGGGACATTTTAAAAATGACCGTTTTGCGCCGACTTACTTTATGGGGGACGGCCACCAGCGCGTTTATCGTTATCTAGATGACCGAGTCGATTCCATGGGAAGCTTTATTAAGAAAGCGAGGCAGAAGAATGACAAGAGCAGCATTACCTGAACGAACCGAAACGGAGCGACTGGTATTGCGAGCCCGAACAGTGGCGGATGTAGAGGATATCTTTGACTATGCCAGTCGTCCAGAAGTCTCTTACCCAGCAGGTTTTCCACCTGTCAAGACCTTGGAAGATGAGATTTATTACCTAGAACATATCCTTCCCGAGCGCAATCAAAAGGATAATCTCCCAGCAGGCTATGGAATTGTGATTAAAGGGACCGATACAATCATTGGTTCTGTCGATTTCCCCCATCGCCACGAAGATGATGTGCTAGAGATTGGCTATGCCTTGCACCCAGACTATTGGGGCCGCGGTTATGTTCCTGAAGCGGCGCGTGCCTTGATTGACCTAGCTTTTAATGAATTGGGTCTTCACAAGATTGAATTGTCTTGCTTTGGTTACAACCTTCAAAGTCAACGTGTCGCTGAGAAGCTTGGTTTCACCCTCGAAGCTCGCATAAGAGACCGCAAAGATGCCCAAGGCAATCGCTGTGATGATTTGAGATACGGATTGCTGAAGAGTGAGTGGGAGGCGGATTGATGCATGTTTTCATCATTGGAGCTCCAGCCTCAGGGAAAATGACCATTGGTCAGGAACTTTCAAAACTCACCGGTGCGACTCTCTTTTTCAACCATCAACCAATAGATTTCGCACTCGAAATCTATCAGGATTTTACGGAAGAAATGTGGGAATTTGTTCGTAGCGTTAACTTTTCTTTTCTTGGAATAAGCGCCAGGCATCATCGGTCGGTGATTTTAACAGGCGTAACTGATTTTTCAAATCAATACCATCTGATGTATTTGAAGGACATTCAAGATTTGTTAAATGAGTATCATCAAGAGATTCTTTTTGTTGAATTGGAAACAAGCCTTGAAGAGCGCTTACGTCGAAATCGGACGGAGAATCGGTTAAAGTATAAACCCTTGAAACGGTATTTTGAGGTATCTGAAAGAGAGATTTTAGAGACTGATAAAACGAATCAACTTAATTCTCAAAAGCAACCGAGTGCTCTTCACCACTACCTGAAAATTGATAATACGAATCTGTCTGCAGAAGAAGTCGCAAAGCAGATTCAAGAAAAAATGAAAACAATAGAGAAAGGACACACACATGTCTAAAGAACTTTCACCTAAATACAATCCAGCCGAGGTTGAGGCTGGTCGTTACCAAAAATGGCTTGACGAAGATGTTTTCAAGCCTTCAGGCGATAAAAAGGCTAAGCCTTATTCTATCGTTATTCCACCACCAAACGTAACTGGTAAACTCCACCTTGGTCACGCTTGGGATACAACTTTGCAAGATATTATCATCCGTCAAAAACGTATGCAAGGTTTTGATACACTTTGGCTTCCAGGGATGGACCACGCTGGGATTGCGACTCAAGCTAAGGTTGAGGAGCGCTTGCGTGGTGAGGGCATTAGCCGTTATGACCTCGGTCGTGAAAAATTCCTTGACAAGGTCTGGGAATGGAAAGACGAATATGCCACTACCATCAAGGAACAATGGGGCAAGATGGGGCTCTCTGTAGACTACTCTCGTGAGCGTTTCACTCTTGACGAAGGCTTGTCAAAAGCTGTCCGCAAGGTCTTTGTGGACCTTTACAAGAAAGGCTGGATCTACCGTGGTGAGTTTATCATCAACTGGGACCCAGCTGCTCGCACAGCTCTATCTGATATTGAGGTTATCCATAAAGACGTTGAAGGTGCCTTCTATCACATGAACTACATGCTGGAAGACGGCTCACGCGCCCTTGAAGTTGCGACAACACGTCCTGAGACTATGTTTGGGGACGTAGCCGTTGCGGTCAATCCAGAAGACCCACGCTACAAGGACTTGATCGGTAAAAACGTCGTCCTTCCAATCGCTAATAAATTGATCCCAATCGTTGGAGATGAGCACGCGGATCCTGAATTTGGTACAGGTGTCGTGAAAATCACGCCTGCCCACGATCCAAACGACTTCTTGGTTGGTCAACGTCATAACTTGCCACAAGTTAATGTCATGAACGACGACGGAACTATGAACGACTTGGCCTTCGAATTTGCAGGCATGGACCGTTTTGAAGCTCGTAAGGCAGTCGTTGCTAAGTTGGAAGAAATCGGTGCCCTCGTTAAAATCGAAAAACGTGTCCACAGTGTTGGTCACTCAGAGCGTACAGGTGTTGTAGTTGAGCCACGCTTGTCTACGCAATGGTTCGTTAAGATGGACCAATTGGCTAAGAATGCCATTGCCAACCAAGATACAGACGACAAGGTAGAATTCTACCCACCTCGTTTCAACGATACCTTCCTTCAATGGATGGAAAATGTCCATGACTGGGTCATCTCACGTCAGCTCTGGTGGGGTCACCAAATCCCTGCTTGGTACAATGCTAAGGGTGAAATGTATGTCGGCGAAGAAGCTCCAGAAGGTGACGGATGGACTCAAGACGAAGACGTCTTGGATACATGGTTCAGCTCTGCCCTTTGGCCATTCTCTACCATGGGTTGGCCTGATGTCGACTCAGAAGACTTCAAACGTTACTTCCCAACTTCAACCTTGGTAACAGGTTACGACATCATCTTCTTCTGGGTGTCTCGTATGATCTTCCAATCATTGGAATTCACAGGACGTCAACCATTTAAGAATGTCCTTATCCACGGTCTCATTCGTGACGAGCAAGGACGTAAGATGTCTAAATCTCTCGGTAACGGGATTGACCCAATGGATGTTATCGAGAAATACGGTGCCGATGCCCTTCGTTGGTTCCTTTCAAACGGTTCTGCACCAGGTCAAGACGTGCGCTTTTCTTACGAGAAAATGGATGCTTCATGGAACTTCATTAACAAGATCTGGAACATCTCTCGCTACATCCTCATGAACAATGAAGGTTTGACCCTTGAGCAAGCAACTGCCAATGTCGAAAAAGTGGTCAACAAGGAAGCTGGAAATGTCACAGATCGCTGGATTCTCCACAACCTCAATGAAACAATCGGAAAAGCAACTGCTAACTTTGACAAGTTTGAGTTTGGTGTCGCTGGACATATCCTCTACAACTTCATCTGGGACGAGTTTGCGGACTGGTACGTTGAGTTGACCAAGGAAGTCCTTTATAGCGATAACGAAGAAGAGAAAGTCATCACACGTTCTGTACTCCTTTATACTTTGGACAAGATCCTTCGTCTCCTTCACCCAATCATGCCATTTGTGACAGAGGAAATCTTTGGACAAATCTCAGAAGGTTCTATCGTCACAGCAGAATACCCAACTGTCAATCCAGCCTTTGAAGATCTCGCGGCTCACACTGGTGTGGAAAGTCTCAAAGACTTGATCCGTGCTGTTCGTAATGCGCGTGCGGAAGTAAACGTAGCTCCAAGCAAGCCGATCACCATCCTTGTTAAGACAAGCGATAGCGACTTAGAAGCCTTCTTTAACAGCAATGACAACTACATCAAACGCTTCACAAATCCAGAACACCTGGAAATCGCTTCAAACATTCCTGCACCTGAACTCGCCATGTCAAGCGTCATCACAGGAGCGGAAATCTACTTGCCACTGGCAGACCTCCTCAATGTCGAAGAAGAACTGGCTCGTCTCGACAAGGAACTGGCTAAATGGCAAAAAGAACTGGATATGGTCGGTAAGAAGCTCTCTAACGAACGCTTCGTAGCCAATGCCAAACCAGAAGTCGTCCAAAAAGAGCGCGACAAACAAGCCGACTACCAAGCCAAATACGACGCGACCGTAGCACGTATTGATGAGATGAAGAAGTTGGTGAAATAAACACAGAAACACGGCGGAATGCCGTGTTTTTTTGGTATAATGGTAATTGAGTATACTTTTATTAAGAAAGGGAGAAGCAATGTCCTTAGTAGATGAAATCAACAAAAAAGAACTAAATTATTGGGATTTTTCAGATGTTGTTTCTACTGGAATTCATAAAATTAGTGCCTATCCAGCTACTATGGTTCCAGATATGCAAAACGAATTAATTAAATTAATCAAAAGTGAAGATAAATCGGTTCAAAATATATTAGACCCGTTTCACGGATCGGGAGTAACTCTAGTTGAGGGGATGAAGAATGATTTAACTCCAATAGGAATTGATATCAATCCTTTAGCTAATTTAATTACTTTAGTAAAATTACAGGGTGTCAGTAAAAATCAAATCAAACTCTCTAACAATAGAATAATTGAACTGTTGCGTAAAGAATCCTTCGAGTTTGAAATGCATGATTTCTATAATATCAATAAGTGGTATAGAAAAGATTTTATTGAGACGTTTAGTAAAATTAGAGCAACAATACAAAGAGAAAGATATAAAAATATAAGACAGTATTACTGGGTTTGTTTGATAAATATTTTAAAAAAATATAGTAATACTCGTAGTTCTACTTTTAAACTACATGTAAAAACACAAAAAGATATCGATTCGATGTCTAATGATATCATTGAAGATTTTATAAAAAACATTGAGAAATCATATATTTTTCTTCCAAACTTTATTCAATATGACAAAAAAAATCTTTATATAGGAAAAGCTGAGGACATATTATCAGAATTTGAAAATGGAACAGTTGATTTAATTTGTACATCCCCGCCATATGGCGATAATCCAACTACAGTAACTTATGGTCAGTATTCTATACTTCCTCTATATTGGATTGATAAGTCGGATTTAGGGAAATTTGATGAACAGTTAATTGCAAATTATTCTAGTATTGATTCTAATAGTTTAGGTGGAAACCGAAGAGTCAGAAATAGTTTTGAATCTTCAATTCTCAATAATTTTTTACCTAGAATTGATGACAAAAAACAAAATAAAGTGAAAAATTTTGTGCTAGATTACCTAAATGTAATGTCTGAACTTATACGTGTCTTAAAAGTAGGAAAATATATAGTTTTGACTCTTGGAGATCGAAGAGTAGATAATCAAGTGGTCCCCCTGTCAACTATTACAACAGAATATCTGGAATCTAATGGATTTATTTTAGAAAAAGCGATTACCAGAAATATTCCTAAAAAAAGAATGCCCAGAAAAGTTTCAAAGGTCGGTGGAGATTCTGTAGAGTCTATGAATCAAGAGCACGTTTTAATCCTAAAAAAAGTAGAAAATAGGTAACTTAATGAATAAAAAAGAAGTAAATTTAACTATTGATTCTAGAATTATTAGTCATTTGGGTGAAGCCTTAATTGATAATGAGAAAATAGCCTTACTAGAATTAATTAAAAACTCATCAGATGCTGATGCTAATTATTGTAATATTGAAATTGACACTCTTTATCAATCTGAGCATGGTCAGGGACGCATTATTATTGAAGATGATGGTAATGGTATGACTCCGTATATTATTGAGAATGCTTTTTTAAAAATAGCTACTTCTTTTAAATCAAATCATCAAAAAATTTCTCCTAAATTCAAAAGACAAGCTCAGGGGAATAAAGGTATTGGTCGATTGTCCTTGAATCAATTAGGAAAATTTATTTCTGTCGATACTAAGGTTGATTTGGAACTCTCTAAGTATTTTTCATCGGAAGAATTACGAACTGTTTTAGGCTATAATACAAATGATGATTTCTTGAATGATAATGATTTTTATTATTATCATATCGAGATTGATTGGGAACGTTATAGTAAGAGCAATGAATCAATTGAAAACGTTAAACTAGAATTACAAACTTTACTATTCAATGAGTTAACTTTTAGCCATAAAAAAAATCACGGAACAAGAATAGAAGTGTTGGGTCTGAAAGGAATTGATTTTTGGCAAAGTAATCAAACGCAGAAAGAAATTGAACAAGACGTTTTAGAATTTTTAAATCCTTATCTAGATGAAAAATATAATTTCTATGTAAAGATAAACTTAGATAATAGAATTTTTACAAGTAATAATTATGATATTTCTGATATAGAAAATAATTTTCTTTCAAAAGTGGATTTTACTTTTGATTCAAATGAGAAATTAATAAATCTAAATATAAGTAGAAGTAAAAAATATATAGATTATAAAGTTGAACAATTAATTTCAGACTTAAGAAACTGGGAACTTGAGAAAGAGAGTATAATTCCATTTAAAGAATATTATAAAAAATGGGAGAAAGAAATAATAAAAATCGACTTATCAAGCTTGATACAAGCAAATATTTCTTTGCCTAATGTTAAATTTGATAAGTTTCTAACTTATTTTGAAGAAGTTAAAGACGAAGAGCAGAAAGATACGAAACTGATAGAGAAATTTTTCTTGCCAGGTGATTTTAGAGGATCAATCTATGCTTTTGATCTATCTGCAAATAGTCCTATCTCTAAAAATTTTAGAAAAGTTTTAGAAGAAATTAAGGGCGTAAAAATATATAGAAACAATTTTAGGATTTTTCCTTACGGTAGTACAAATAATGACTGGTTAGGGATGTCAGACTATAATCAAAGAAATAAAGGCGTTGTTTTTAAGCAACATACTTCGACTGGTTTTTTTAATATAGATGGAGAACAAAATTTAGAGCTTTTAAAAGAGCTAACCAATAGGCAGGGATTAGTACTAGATAACTTTGGTACAAATTTTATTCTCATTGCAAAAGAACTTATTTATAAGACGATAGCTAAAAAGGATGGTGACTTCTCTAAAATTTTTAGTTTTAATAGAAGAAACATTAAGGAACTGCCTTCAGAACAGATTATAGAAATTGCGGGAATTTCTTTCAGGAAACGTTCTAATGATATTGTTCAAGCTGAGAATAAAGCGGAGCGCCTGATAAGGGAGTTTGACAATATGGATGATAATGAAAAGAAAAATGAATTAATTTCTCTTCAAGAATCAACCAAAAATTTACGAAATGCAGTTAGTCTAAAAGAAAAACAAGTAGAGGAACTGGGAACTCATATAGATGAGTTCGCACCAATTATGGGAGCTACCATTATAGCGGAGACTTTATCTCATGAAATTATTCGATTATCTAACAATATAAAATCAAGTTCCTCAAAAGTCAGAAATTCAGTTCTTAATGATAATAAAGAAGAAGCTATTTTGAATCTAAATCGGATAGATTCTAGTAATAAATTTTTAGTCCGTTATGCTTCATTACTAGATGTAAATTCGTATTCTAGAAGAAGACGCTATTCTGTAGAACCGGTAAAGGAAAAACTTGAGGAGATTTTAGAAAATACTCCATTATTGACATACGGAAATACGACTGTAAATCTTAAAATTACCGGAAATGATTTTAAAGCAAAAATTATTAGTGATAGCTTTAAAATCATCGTTGAAAATTTAGTTATAAATTCGACGTATTGGCTAGATAAGATGAATATCAGTGATTCTTTATTAACTTTTAAACTTGATAATGATTTAGGGAAATTATTTGTTTTTGATAATGGTATTGGAATAGATAAATCTGTTGAAAATCATCTATTCGAAGAATTTGTAACGAACAAACCCGACAATGAAGGTAGAGGTATGGGATTGTATATTGTAAGTACATTGCTAAATGAATTTGGTGCAACGATTACTTTAGATGATGAAAGGAATCAATATGGTAATCTATATAAATTTATAATCACATTCCCAGATGCAGAGGTATAATTTGATGGTTTATAATTTTAAAGACTATGGTGTGTCAACGATTATTGCAATTGATGATGACTTTTGTGAAATTAAGGATGATGATTTACTCTCAAACTTTCCTGTTGAAAAAATAGATACTTTAACAAATGGTTGTTATGATAAATATTCTGATTACACAGTCGAGCAGTATTCTGAAGAAGTAGAAGACTCTGATTTTAAACATAAATTAAGCAACGAGCTAAACTTGCAAGATAAATATGCATGCTTTAGATCAACTGGCATTACTTTTAAAGCGATAAGTGCTAATTTTGAACAAATTAAAGAAACTATTGAAGATATTGATGGAACAGATAAATCTCGTAAACATTTGATACTTCTTGATAGAACACTTCAGGATGATGCGGGAGGAGCAATAATTGATAATCTTTTTATTAAAGTTTTAAAGTTTATACACAGTCAACTTAGAGAAAAGAATTTATTACTTCTAATCTACAGCAATGAAGCCACACCAGAAGAATTAGATAGTTTTGAAGGTGCTAAAGGATATTTAAGAAATCTAGGATTAGACGAAAGTATTGCTGAACAATTGGTTCTTCATTTTAATTATGTTTCAAAGACAGAAGAATTAACAGAAGATTTCTTTGACAATATATTGAAATCTCAGAAAGCTAATTATATCAGTGAATACAAAAATATATTTGAAGAATCTTATAGTAAGTTGACTGAAAGACTTTGGCAGTTGAATCAAAATCAAGTTTTATTTTATTATGATTATATTAACGAAGGACAGCATGTAGATAGTATTGTTTACGAGACTTTTTTAACCAAATTTAAACAGGTCTATTCAGATACATTTAATACTGATCATAAACACGCAGAACTCATTAACCCTATAAGAAGATCGATGCAACGTAGCGTTCAATCTATTCAAGATGGTGAAATACTTCGCTTTTTAAAAGACCTAGATTTAGCAACAACTTTTAATGATAGATTAATAAAAATATCATCTAGTACAGATATATCTTTTGGAGACGTTATAAAAATTGGTACAAAGAAATTTTTACTAATAAGTCAAGGTTGTGATATAACAATTAGAGATGATGGTAATAGGATACTTTCTAATTTCCAATTGGTTGAGATTAGAGAGGATATAGAACCAATTACTGAGAAATCCCTCCATAATAAATTGAAAGATTTGAACAAAAAGTGTGAAGTTTATAATTCTTTTACTAGTAAAATTTTAGAAAAGCATGGTATACCTCTAAGTATTCTTAGCAATCTTTTTAATCCTCAATCTTCTAAAAAGCATTTGGGAACTGAACAAATAAAAGAGCTTTATTTTAAACATGATTTTATAGAAAAATCAAAATCTAAAATATATTCTATCGAATGTATTTGGTTAGATACTTTACTTCTAAGACAAAATGAAGAAGGTGATATAATTCTTTCTCAAGAAAATATCTCTAACTCTCATGAGATAAGATATGCAACTCAGAAATATTTCAACTATAAGTTTAACGAATTGATTACTAGAATAGGTGAAGAAAGTTCTAAAGAAGTAGTTGAAAAAATTATTAAGTTCACTTTTGACGAATTACCAATTGAATGTGAGCCGATATTTTCAGATGATCACAAATTAATCGGCTTCAAATTAAAAAATATTCAACGAATTGGTAGGCTAGATTTGCTTGATGCTATGAAAATTTTGAAAAATATTGTAGAACACGAGAGCCGCATCCCTATAACTCAGATTTTGTCTATTTAGTTATATTTAGTAAAGGAACTAAACAACAAATCCTCTAAGTTCGAACCAACCTGAGAAGTACAACATCGCAGCCTTCTTCTCAGGTTTTGGGGGAATTGAGTTGGGATTTGAACAGACCAACGAGTTCAGAGTGGTGTATGACAATGAATTTAATAAGTATGCGCGTCAGACTTACTAGCCCATTTATCCAGATATATCTCAATAATCGTATTATTCAGTCACTGAAGAAAAAGAATTGAAAGGACCTTTCTATGCAACCAACTTACAACATTGACAATCCAAACTTGTCTTATGAAGCTAAACGTGACTTATGGCGGATAGGTTTTGGTCTGCAGAAAGTTGATAATCTAGTTCCATCAGCGTATATGGAATCTTTGGCTGAGAAACAGTCCCGGGGAGAACTGACTTATGAGCAGGTTTATGAAGATGCAACGGCTTATCATCATACCATTGATGCAAGTACAGAGGAGGCAGACTTGGTTTCTCTACGTATTGTAGAACTATTGTCTCGAAGAGGCTTTAGCTTCAGCCCTGCGACCTTACTTGCTATTCATAAGGAGTTGTTTCAAGATATATTTGATGCCTCTATTCCGGTGGGGCAATTTCGTCAGACCAATATTACAAAGAATGAACCTGTTTTGAATGGTGAAAGTGTTGTGTACTCTGATTACTCCATGATTCAAATGACATTGGATTATGATTTTGATCAGGAAAAACAAGTTGCATATGCGACACTAACCAAGGCGGATATGGTTAAACAAATCCAGCATTTTATTTCAGGAATCTGGCAGATTCATCCATTTCGCGAAGGAAACACTCGGACGGTAACGGTCTTTTTGATTCAGTATCTTCGTGAGTTTGGTTTTGATATTGATAATACACCGTTTCAGCAACATGCCAAGTATTTTCGTGATGCCTTGGTATTAGATAATGCAAAGATTTTACAGAGACGCCCTGAGTTTTTAACAGCTTTTTTTGAAAATCTCTTGCTCGATGGTCAAAATGATTTGTCTTCAGAAAAGATGTATCTAAACCTCGATCTTTAAAAGTCCTGATGCTATATTTCAGGAGAAAATAAAGTAAATCTTTCCACAATAAAACGCATAGTATCAAGTTTTTTCAATACCTGATATTATGCGTTTTTTTATTTTAAAGACTTTTTACCCATCCTCTTTTTTCTTTCTTCTCCCCCTCACAACCAGCCTTCTTCTTCGGCAGTTTTGGCTGCTTCGGTTCGGTTGCTGGCGCCTAGTTTGGAGAGGATGTTGGTCATGTAATTACGAACGGTGCCGTTTGAGAGGTAGAGCTTGTCAGCAATCTCTTGGTTGGAGAGGCCTTGGGCTACTCCATGTAGAACAGCGACTTCTTGCTCGGTCAAGGGATTGGGATGGGTCATCATGACTTCCATCAGCTCTGGAGAATACTCCTTTCGTCCCTCTAACACCGTATGCAGGGTTTGCATGAGTTCGGCGATGCTTCGCTCTTTCAAGACATAGGCGTCGACTTCTGCTTTGACCGCTCGTTCAAAATAGCCTGGACGTTTAAAGGTTGTAACGATAACCACCTTGGTTTCAGGCACTTCTTGTTTAATCCACTCAAGTGCTTCTAGTCCTGTCTTGACTGGCATTTCGACGTCAAGGATGGCAATGTCTACTGCTTCTTTCCCCAAAACCTCAATAGCTTCAGCTCCATTTTTCGCCTGCAAGACAGTCTCCACATCTGGTTGAAAGCTTAAGAGCTGGCACATGGCATCTCTAAGCATACTTTGATCTTCTGCAACTAATACTTTCATCTACTTTCTCTCCTTATAAGGCAGATGCACGCGCACCTCTGTGGGATCTTTCAAACTGACCAGCTCTACTTGACCTGAGAAGGCTGCTACACGGTCACGGACTGTATGGAGCTCATTTCCTTTTACAGTTGCAAATCCTTTCCCGTCATCTCTGACTGTCAGGATCAATTCCTGATCTGTACGTTCCAGTTTTAGATAGGCTTTTTCAGCGCTGGCATGCTTGATGATATTGGTCGCTAGTTCTAACAAAATCATAGCGGCTGTCGACTCTATATCCTGAGTCAAGCTAGCCTTGTCCAATTGATTCTCAACCTCGACCTCAATCCCAGCAATCTCTAGCATCTTTTTGACAGTCTCAAGCTCTGAAGCTAGGGTCCGTGATTTCAGATTTTCCACAATGGTTCGCACTTCATTCATGGAATCTTTGCTGATCTGGTGAATTTCTTTTAATTCCTTTTCCACCTGTGGATAAGCCTCCATCTGAAATAACTGCAAGGCTAAATCTGTCTTGACACTCAGCATAGCAAAAGTATGTCCCAAGCTATCATGCAAATCCTGACCGATACGACTGCGTTCATTTTCAGCAAGCAATAGATTTATCTGGGCATTTTGCTTGGCCTGAGCTTCTTTCAAATCCTCGACAATGCGAATCCGAACCAAGCCCAATGTCATCAAATCGACAAAAGTAAGAATCCCAAGCTCAAAGGCTACAACCTCAGTTTCGACTGACTGAAACATCATGAGTTGACCAACAACAAGAACTTGAGCAAGGAGAAAAGTCCAGACATGAAGAGAACGTAGACTACGAACTCTAAAATGATAAATCAAAAGATTGGCAAGGAAAAAGAAGAACCAGATATAATTTACACCAACAAAGGCAGTATAGCCAGCTACATAGGCTAGCATGATAACCCAACAGAGCCAGGATAAACGCTGACTCTTGGTGGTTAAAACACCTAAGTAAGCCAAGACAAATAGAATATCAATCAACAAATGCCAGCTAGGAAGCTCCCCAGTCACTACAGGAACGATGGGAAAAACCATAAAAATCAAACTGGCCCAATACATATAATCTATGCTTTTCAGTCTTACAAGCATTAAGCATTCTCCTTATGACCTTGAAGGTAAATGGTCAAACCAAACAAAACTGTTGAAAAAACAAGTAGATAAACTGTGGCTGATAAATTGATGCCACCCTCGTTTAAGAAGGTCTTGAGCAACTCCATCAACTGATAAGTTGGTAGGCACTTTCCGATTGCTTGCATCCAGTCTGGAAATAAAGAGATGGGCATCCAGAGTCCGCCTAAAACAGCCAAGCCTAGATAGAGAAGATTGCCCACGACAGACATCAGCTGACTAGAAGGCAAGAGTGTCAAGGTCAAGCCAAGCGCTACAAAGGCAATACTTCCCGCAATCAGTAAGAACGCAGCCCCAATCCAGTTTCCTAGAGGCATATCTACACCTCTGACCAAGTGCCCAACTGAGAAAACAACCAGGATTGAGACCAAATAATCAACCATCATACTTGTTATCTTTGATAGATAATATTCTACCATATTTACTGGAGTATGGCGTAATGTTTTCTGCCAGTTGTTGATTTTATCGGTATGTAAGACAGCTGGGAATGAAAACATAGCTGTCGACATCATAGAAAAAGCTGTCATAGAGATAAGGTAGTCGCGCATAAAATTAGCCGGTCCACCTGGTGTGTCCTGGTACATGCCTGAAAAGAATAAATAGAAGGCTGTCGGCATTCCTACGGATAATAGATAATAGACCAATTGTCGTTTGGTCAATAGAAATTCTATCTTGTTTAGTGCAATCCATCGTTTCATCTTAGTCATCTCCCTTTTGTGTTTCTTCAAAGATTGTATCTAGCAAACTACGATTATTGACTTCAATTTCTTGAATCCTACATCCTGCTTGCACTAACAGTTGCCAGAAATCATCCGCTTCGCGTGTGACTACTTGTAGAGCATCTTGTTTTTGTGACCAGTTATCAACCAAGTTTGACTGCTCAACGACTTCCTTGTAAGCCAGAGGTAGGATAAAGTGCTTCTCAATCTCCTCACTGCGCATGGCTAGAGGTGTTGTATCGCGAATCAACTCTCCCTTATTCAAGACCAAGATTCGGTCAGCTGTATGCTCTACCTCTTCGATATAATGGGACGAATAGAGAATGGTAACTCCCTGCGCTTTTAGGTCCTGAACAATTTCCCAAAAGCGTTGACGGGTTGAAGTATCCATGGCAGCAGTCGGCTCATCTAAAAAGACTAGCTTTGGTCGGCCAATCAAGGTCAAGACAAAAGAGAAGAGACGCTTTTGCCCACCTGACAATTTTTCTGCGAATTGCTCTTTCTGTTGCTGGTCAAACTGCAATAGTTGATCGATTTCCTGGTTGCTCAAGGGATTTGGGTAAATGCTTTGAAAGAAAGCAATCAACTCTTTGACATCTAATTTCTGAACGATGACATTTTCTTGAGGGAGGTAGGATCTTGTGTAGTCTAACTGAGAACTCGTCACTGGCAAGCCTTGGATGGATACTTGACCGCTGGTGACCAGTTTATCTCCAAGCAAACAGTCCAAGAGTGTGGTCTTCCCAGCACCATTGGGCCCAATCAAGGCGACGCATTCACCTTCAGCTACCTCAAAGGAAATATCCTTCAAAATAGCCTTGCCCTTGATGTTTTTATTTAGGCTTTCTACCTTAATCATGTTCATGATATTCTCCTTTCAACCACTCCTGTCCCATCGGAAAAGCGATAAAAATCATAAATCCTAATCCCCAGGCACCTCGGATGGCTTGGTGCAGGAAGGCTTGATCAAACCAACCTGTAAACATTTCGACCAACCATACTACTAGTGACAGTCCAATAAAGAGATAGAGAATCGCTTTTTTCATTTTTCAAACTCCTTTTTCACATCTGAAACCAATTTCAAACCTTCTCGGATCAACCAAGACATCATACCAAATCCTGCAAATAACTCCCAAGGAAAATGATAGAAGCCTTCGTCCAATCCTGAAAACATGAGATAAGTCATGACTCCTGCTGCTACTAAACTCATTGCGATAATTACTTTATGTTTCATTTTTTCTTCCTCCATTTGATACATCTATTATAATTCTTTGAGAGTCATGCCACTAGAAGCTTCTGTCATGAGGAGATATGACAAATGTCACTAAAAGTTCGTTCTGCTATGAAAATAGAATTCTCTGCAAATCAAAAAGAGGTCGGGAAATCCCGACCTCTTTCGTTTTCTATTTAATCTTTATTCCACACTGAAAAGATATGGATACACTGGTTGTTGACCTTGGTGGATTTCTACTTCAATATCTTCGAATTCTTCTGCGATTTCTTGGGCGATTTGGTTAGCCAATTCTTCACTTCCATCTTCACCAATATAGAAGGTTACGATTTCACTGTCTTCATCCAACATATGTTTCAAGGTTTCAGTCAGAGTTTGGTGCATATCAGGGTTTGATACGAGGATCTTACCATCAACCATACCCAGATTGTCATTTTCATGGATTTCCAAACCATCGATAGTCGTATCACGAACGGCTGTTGTTACACTACCGCTGACAACATCACCAAGGGCTGCAGTCATACGTTCTTTATTTTCTTCGATAGACTTGCTTGGGTCAAATGCTAGAAGACTAGTCAATCCTTGAGGAAGAGTACGAGCTTCTACCACTACTGCTGGTTGTTCCAATACTTCTGCAGCGGATTGAGCTGCCATAAAGATATTTTTGTTGTTCGGCAAGAAGATGATGTTGCGAGCATTGACTTGCTCTACAGCCTTGATAAAGTCTTCTGTCGAAGGGTTCATGGTTTGTCCACCTTCGATAACATAGTCCACACCTTGAGCACGGAAGATGTCTGCCAAGCCTTGTCCAGCTACTACTGCGATAAGGGCGTATTCTTTTTCTTCAGCTGGTTTGCTGACTTGAGCTGCTTCTTTTTCCACTTGTGCTTCGTGTTGGTTACGCATGTTATCGACTTTAACCTTGACCAAGCTACCATATTTAAGACCTTCTTGCATAACAAGACCTGGATCTTCTGTATGGACGTGAACTTTAACGATTTCATCATCGTTAACAACGAGTAATGAATCCCCAAGTTCGTTCAAGTAGTTACGGAATTCTTCGTAGTCAAACTCTTTAGCATAAGTTGGGCCTTGTTTAAGAGCAACCATAATCTCCGTACAGTAACCAAAGGTGATGTCTTCTGTTGCCACATGTCCAGCTACAGACTTGTGGTGTTCAGCATTGATCATTTCACTCATGTTGGCTGGAGTAGCGACAAAGTCCTCAGAAGCGCTATATTCACCAGTAAGAGCTGAAAGGAAGCCTTCATAGATAAAGACCAAACCTTGACCACCTGAGTCTACAACTCCAACTTCCTTCAATACTGGAAGCATGTCTGGAGTCTTAGCAAGGGCTGTTTTAGCTCCTTCCAAAGCTGCACGCATAACCTCAATGGCATCGTCTGTCTGCTCGGCTTTTTTCTTAGCACCGATGGCAGCACCACGTGATACAGTCAAGATTGTTCCTTCAACTGGCTTCATAACAGCCTTGTAGGCTACTTCAACACCAGATTGGAAGGCAAGGGCTAGGTCTTTCCCTGTTAACTCTTCTTTGGTTTTGATGGCTTGTGAGAATCCGCGGAAAAGCTGTGAAGTGATAACTCCTGAGTTCCCACGCGCACCCATCAAAAGACCTTTAGCCAAGATACTTGCAGCCTCACCAACTGTTGAAGCTGGTTTGTCTGCTACTTCTTTAGCACCATTTTCGATAGTCATTCCCATGTTTGTTCCTGTATCTCCATCTGGAACTGGGAAGACATTCAATGAGTTGACATATTCGGCTTGCTTGTTCAAACGAGTAGATGCAGCCTGTACCATTTCTTGAAATAAGCTTGTAGTAATATTTGACACGATTATTCTCCTACAACTTTGATATTTTGAATATAGACATTCACAGTTTGAGCAGTGATGCCAAGTTGGTTTTCCAAACTAAAGCGTACACGCTCTTGGATGTTTTTTGAGACTTCACTAATCTTAGTTCCGTAGCTCAACACGGTATATACATCAACTGCAATGCTACCATCTTCGGCCGCTTTTACAACGACACCTTTAGAATAATTTTCCTTCCCAAGAAGGGCTTGAAAATTATCTTTGAGGGCTTTCTTACTTGCCATACCGACCACACCAAAAATCTCAGTTGCTGCACCGCCTACAACGGTAGCAATCACTTCATCTGTTAGTTCGATTTGACCATCTTTTGTATTAATTTTTACAGTCATTTTTCCTACCTCAACTAGTTGATACTCTATTTTATCATATTTCAAGCCAAGTGTAAAAGCAGAATACTGTATCGGCGGATATTTGCTCCTTTGACGAGACTTTTTGAGTTTAGAGCAAAAGAAAAAGACCTGATGGCCTTTTACTCTTTATTAAACGCGTTCTACTTTACCTGATTTCAAAGCACGAGCTGAAGCCCAAACTTTTTTAGGTTTACCATCGATAAGTACAGTAACTTTTTGAAGGTTTGGTTTTACGGCACGTTTTGTTTGGTTCATCGCGTGTGAACGGTTGTTTCCTGATACAGTCTTACGACCTGTAAAGTAACATACTTTAGCCATTTGTGTTTTCCTCCTATTAGATCTAATATAGCGGATGTGCTAGCACCACATACTGTACTATGTTATCACACTTTCTCTGTTTTGGCAAGGGGATTGGAAGATTTTTTTATTTAACGTAAACAACTCCTAATTTCCCAAAAGCAACGTCCCCACGGATAATCAAAGTTTTGCTGGTTGGGGCTACAGGAGCATCTGCCTTGGCAGCACCACAAAAAGTTTCCACCTTTAGATCTACTCTCCAGTGTTGAGGCACGTAGATAACTGCATTCCCAAAACCGACTTCGATATTCAGAGTAGCAAAATCACCTAACATCTCTGCATTGTCATAATAAATCTTGGCATTCCCAAAACCGACCTCAAACTCGTCTTCTACCAATTCTTGGTCTTGCTTGTAAAATGTACCCGCCCCAAAAGCAACTTCCTTGTCTGTCAGAATGGTCTTTTCACCGTCATACCACCATTTTTTTCCATTCCAAGTTCTGTTAGAATGAGTGAGTGCGCTGACACCCATTACGATTAAAATACTTGCCCAGAACAATGACTGATTGGGAATCGGTAAAATGTCATAAAAATGATTAGCAATCATGAGAGCCACTAGGGCTGTAAAAGAGGCTGATGTCAGATGACGACGAAGCAAAGCTTCAATTGATTGATAGGCAAAAAATCCAATACCAATCAAAGGCCAAATCTGCCCTCCCAGAGAAGGGATTCCAAAATTCCCCTGCAATAACACTAAAGCTGCCAATACTAGCAACACAATACCAAATACTTTCTTTTTCATGTTCTTACCTCATGTTTCTTAAATTTTCTTTTAGGAGGGATTGATAGTGCCGTGACACGTGTACCTCCTTGTGGGTCTGATAAAAGGAAATAGTTCCTGTCCCTGAAAAGGATTTGTCAACCGAGTAGACCTGCCGAAGGTTGGCTATGGTCGACTTGGATACCCGACTGAAATAGCGTGGCAGGATAGACTCTAGTTCATAGAGCTTGAGTCTCACCTCGTAGGCCTCTTTCTGGGTATGGGCGTAAATCTTGCTTCCTTCCGTCTCAAAGAAGAGGATTTCTGCCAAGTCTAAGTAATACTCACCCGTCCCCTTGTAAAAGATCAACCTAGAAGCCTTGGTTTCTTGCAAGAGTCGTTGCAAGTCAGCTATCTCATCTGTCAGGGCTGCAGCTTTGATGATAATTTCTGTCTCAGTTAATTCACTATCAATCTCGATTCGTAACTTCATCCTATCTCCTTTCTGCATCTACTATACCAAAGGCCAGAAGACTTTACAAGGGCAAAAAAGCAAGTGGTCACTTTTGACCCGTAAGTGGTTACGAGGTCAAACCCACTTGCTTTGCTTTTTACAAAATAAAGAAAAGAATTCCCAAGAGGAGGCCACAGGCGTAGCCAACTAAAACATCCTTGGGATAATGAACACCACCTAAAACCCGCACAAAGCCGAGAAAAGCTGATAAGACCAACAAAACCAACCCCACAAGCAGATTTGCATGCAAGCAAGCCATGGAAATGATGGTTGCTGAAAAGACATGGCGGCTGGGCATTGAATTCCCAAGGCTATCCTTGTCTAGTAGCGGAATAATTTCCCAAGTCTCATAAGGACGCGGTTGATTGATCCACTTACGAACAAGCGTCAATAGGACAAATCCTAAAGCTGGAACTAAAATATAGGCAGAAAGTTCTTTCCCAACCCCTTTACTTACAAAGTTTGTCCCCAACAAGGTCAAGTAAGCTAAGGGCATCAAAACTGTCATCATGCGATTAAAGACTCGCATCAATTGCAATAGTTGTGGATATCGAAGAAGACTTGATTTTCTTTTATCATACCACTCTTGATAGTTTTTCATATCTATTTCTCATACTTTTCTAGGACCTGCTGGGCTGTTTTCCCTTTAGCAAGCCAGTCTACTAATTTATCCAGACGACGGATTTCCTGCATCAGAGGATCGTCAATTTCCTCAATACGAACACCACAAATCTTCCCTGTAATCGCCATCCGTTCAGGCACATAAGACGGTGCCTGTCGAAAAAAATCTCCGTAGGTAAGGTCCCTATCCAGACAAGCAAGGATGTCACTCACTTCATAACCTGTCAGCCAACTGGTCACTTGGTGAACGGATTCTGCCCTTCCACCCTTTCGCTCAACCTTTGCAATCAAGGCTGGATAGACCGCAGAAAATTTCATATTGTATAATTTCTGACTCATACTTTCCTCTTTCTATTATACCAGTATAAAGAAGAAAAAGAAGGCCGTCAAGCCTTCTTTTGAATTACTATTCTTCTACTTCATCTTCTGTAAATTGACTATTGTAGAGGTCAGCATAGAAACCACCCTGAGCCATAAGTTCTTCATGATTGCCTTGCTCAATGATATTTCCATCCTTCATAACCAAAATCAAGTCGGCATTACGAATAGTTGACAAGCGATGAGCAATGACAAAGGATGTGCGTCCCTCCATCAAACGGTCCATAGCCTTTTGAATCAACTCCTCTGTACGTGTATCGACTGAAGATGTCGCTTCATCAAGAATCAAGAGTGGAGAATCTTTGAGAAGGGCACGAGCGATGGTCAAGAGCTGTTTCTGCCCGACTGACAAGGTCACTGTATCATCCAAAACAGTATCGTAGCCATCTGGTAAGGTTGTGATAAAGTGGTGGATTCCTACTGCTTTGGCTGCTTCAATCACGCGCTCTTCACTAATCCCAGTTTGATTATAAATGAGATTATCACGAATGGTTCCTTCAAAGAGCCAAGTATCCTGCAATACCATTGAAAAGGCATCGTGCACTTCTGAACGTTTCATCTTCTTGGTATCCACACCATCAATGCGAATGCTTCCCTTATCAATCTCATAAAATTTCATCAAAAGATTAACAATGGTCGTCTTACCAGCTCCAGTCGGCCCGACAATAGCAACCTTTTGACCTGCATGAGCTGTCGCAGAAAAGTCATGAATGATGGTTCGCTCAGGAGTGTAACCAAAGGAAACTCGGTCAAAGACAACTTCACCCTTCATACCAGTCAATTGTCTTGCCTTATGAGATTCGTCTTCCATCTCAGTTTCACTTAGAAATTCAAAGACACGGGTCATAGCTGCACTGGCTTGTTGTAAGCTGGTAATCCCTTGGGCAATCTGTGATAAGGGTTGAGAGAAGGTACGAACATAAACCATGAAGGCTACGATGATACCAATACTGATATGTCCTTCAAGAGCTAGGACTGCACCGACGATGATCACCAAAACATAGCTAAAGTTCCCAACAAAGATCATTGCTGGCATCATGATTCCAGAAATAAATTGAGATTTCCAAATACTATCATGTAGGTCTTGATTCAATCCTGCGAATGTTTCTTTAGTAGTATCCACAGCATTATAGCTGGTCACAACATTGTGGCCAGAGTACATTTCTTCCACATAACCATTGACAGCTGCTAGGTTGTTTTGCTGGGCTTTAAAGTAACCCTGTGACTTAGCCATAATCACTGAAACCGCAGCAAAACCTACAAGGGTTGAAACAACTGTTACCAATGCCAAAATCCAGTTCATGCCAAACATGGTAATCAAAACAGCAATCAGTAGAAAGCTAGCTGAGAGAACCGTTCCCAGACTTTGGTTGAGGGACTGAGCCGCCGTATCGACGTCATTGGTTACACGAGAGAGAGTATCTCCTTGAGAATGACGGTCAAAATAAGCAAGTGGCAAACGATTAATCTTTTCAGCGATAGCCGTCCGCAAGCGTTTTGAAAAATGTTGGATACTCGTTGAAAAGATATAGGCTTGAGTATAGTTGAGAATGGCACCAAGCACATACAAAACAGCTAAAAAGCTGGCGATGCTAGACACAGCTACCAAATCGATTTCTGTAGCCAAACCGTCTGAAATCAAGTTGGTGATTTCCTTAATCTTAGTTGGTCCATAAACAGTGATAATACTTGAACATACAGCAGCCACGACAGCTACTAGTAGAGGAAGTTGGAGACCTGCTAGAAAAGGTTTGTATTGTTTCCAAAGGGACGTCTTCTTATTTTCCATGTTCCAATTCCTCCTTCGATAGTTGTGAATAGGCAATTTCTTGGTAAACTTCGTTGGTTGCAAGAAGTTCCTTGTGGGTGCCTTGTCCCACAACTTTCCCCTGATCTAAGACTAAGATTAAGTCTGCGTCCATAATGGTTGAGATACGTTGGGCAACGATCAACTTGGTCATAGATTGTGTTTTTTCAGCTAGTTCTTGGCGCAAGATACGGTCTGTCTTGTAGTCCAAGGCTGAGAACGAATCATCAAAAATGAGAATTTCTGGCTTACGAGCCAAGGCACGGGCAATAGCCAAACGCTGTCTTTGTCCACCTGAGAAGTTGGTACCACCTTGGGCCACTTCTGAGTCAAGACCTGCTTCCTTATCCTCGATAAAATTCTTAGATTGAGCCAATTCCAAAGCTTGCCACATAGCAGTCTCGCTTAGCGGAGTTTCTGGACTCTTACCAAAGTCTAGATTCCCCTTGACATCTCCTGAGAAGAGAACAGCTTTTTGTGGGATATAGCCGACTTTATTCCGCAAGTCTTCCAAATCATAATTCTGCACATTGACACCGTCTACTAGGATTTCCCCATCAGATACATCATAAAAACGAGGCAAGAGGTTCACAAGCGTAGATTTACCAGAACCAGTTGAGCCGATAAAGGCAATGGTTTGTCCTGCTTCTGCCTTGAAACTGACATGCTCCACAACCGCTTCTGAGTTTTTAGAATAGCGGAAGGTTACATCACGGAATTCCACTTGACCTTGAACAGAAGAATCTGCAGTCTGTGGTTGACTAGGATTTTCAATAGAAGAATGCAAGTCTAACACTTGATTGATACGTCCTGCAGAAACCAAGGTACGAGGAAGGACGATAAAAAGAGCACCCATGAGCAAGAAGCCCATCACGACCTGCATGGCATAAGACATGAAGACCACCATATCACTAAAGAGTGGTAGACGGTCTGTCAGGCTAGCATCATTGATGATATAGGCACCAATCCAATAAATGGCTAGACTCAAACCGCTCGAAATCGCCATCATAATAGGATTCATAATAGCCATCAAACGGTTGACAAAGAGATTGAGACGAGTCACCTCATTATTGGCCTCTTCAAATTTCTTATCTTGATAACCTTCGGCATTGTAAGCACGAACCACTCGAATCCCTGTCAAGCTTTCACGAGTGATACTATTGAGTTTATCTGTCAATTTCTGGATGACAGATTGTTTTGGAAAGGCCAGAGTCATGAGAACAGTTGTCATCAAAACATTGACGATAACAGCAACCACTACTGCCCAGAGCCAGTATTCAGATTTGCCAAGGATTTTTCCAATGGCCCAGATAGCCATGATAGGACCACGAGTGACCACTTGGAGTCCCATAGTAAAGAGCATTTGAATCTGCGTAATATCATTGGTCGTCCGAGTCAAAAGACTAGGAATAGAGAAACGTTTGAT
Organism: Streptococcus pseudopneumoniae; assembly: GCF_001072925.1. Lineage (GTDB taxonomy): Bacteria > Bacillota > Bacilli > Lactobacillales > Streptococcaceae > Streptococcus > Streptococcus pseudopneumoniae_Q. The sequence goes on from NZ_JVHE01000117.1 coordinate 64,309, forward strand.
CTCTGTCTGAGAGTAATCCAAGACACGATTAAAAATATCACTACGCAGATGAGCCGTGTAGGATGCTGCAACGCGAGCTGCAAAAAATCCAACTGTCACAGATGATAGAAAAGCCAAAAGAGACAAACCCATCATCTTAATAGCTGGTGACCAAAGTGCATCCAACTGTGTCCCTGGCGTTCCTATCAATGCAGTAATTTCTGAAATGTAAGTCGGTACTTCTAACTCTAGATAGACCGAGAAACAGGTAAAGAGTACAGTCAGGAGAATCATTCCCCACTCTTTTCCTGTGATACGCTTAGCGAGTTTCTTCATCTTCCCCTCCTATTTTTTCTACATTAGCTTGAAGTCGTTCCAGAACTTCTTCAAAAATAGCGAGTTTTTCTTCGGAAACACCTTCAAGTAAACTGCGGTCAATTCGATCAAAGAAAGACTTGACCTGCTTCATTTGAGAGCGAGATTTGTCCGTCAATCGAACGTACTTAGCTCTCTTGTCATTTGGATTCACTTCCAATTCCACCAAACCATTTTGCACCATACGCTTCACTAGATTACTGGCGACTGACTTGGTGATATTGAGTTCCTGCTCAATATCCTTGATTAACACCGCCTGTTCAGATTCCTCACGATAGTCTAAAAATCGTATGACTTGTCCTTGTGGTCCACCCATAAATTCAATACCACAACGTTTGGCTTCCTGTTTCACCATGAGGTGAATCTGATGACCAAAACGTTTAAAGACCAACATCGGCTTATCCATGATTGCTCCTTTTTACACATAAATAGTTCTCACGAGAACCAATTGGTTTTCATGAGAACTATTTTATCATTTTCAAATAGGATGTCAAGAAAAAAGTTTCCTTGAGAACTATCTAAGCAGAAATTGACATAAGCTCTTATTTTATCTATAATAAACACTATCTCACATAGATACGAATCCAATTTACTAGAAATGAGAAATTCACACATGAAACAAAAAGAACAGAAACTCTTAGGAATCCTTGCCATCATCTTTGGAGCCCTGGCGCTTCTTGGTTCTTGGATACCTATCGTCAACATCCTATCATTTTTCCTTGCCATTGCCACTTTGATTTTAGGAGTTTTTGGCATCGCCCTCAATCTCAGAAACCGTAAAACATTAGCTATCATCGGGACAACCTTAGGTCTTATTTCCATTGTCCTTGTTTTAATAACTCAAGTTCTATCTACTAATATCTTTACTGATTTCGCCAGAACCTTTAGTCACCCCTATAGAAACATCACTTCTTCAACTGATACTGAGGATTATGGTGAACTGCCTGATAGTAGTACAGACGAGGGGGATGACGAGGAGGATACTGAATTCTTCACTTGGAGCCAGGAACAGTTCGATGCCTTGGTAGAAGGGGACACTTCTGATAGTGGGAAAGGTGGCAGCAACTACAAAGATATTATCAGAAAACACGGAATCCCAGATTCAGAAACAGATTCAGTTATGGGAGACTATGAAATAAAAAGAATCACCTATCTCTCCATCAGTTCAGACCCTAAGACAGTTGTGCTCACGTTTGTTAAGCAGGAAAATGGCCAGTTTCTTCTAATCCGTAAATTTGCTGTCGGACTGGACCGAAAAGAACAATCTGATTCTGGAGTGAAGGTTTAACATAACTAAAAAGGTGCCGGGAATAGCAATCGGTAGACCAAGTCTCGATTTCTAAATCCCAACACCAGGATATTTTCACAATCCATTGGATTATGGACAATTATAGATTACTAATAACGTTTTGAGCAAAAGAGATTTTCGTTTCTTTCCTGCCCTTTTGTTATCACAAGATAAACAAACCCCTTGAAAACACTGAATTTTCAAAGGGGTTATTTTTATTCTTAAAATCCGTCTACGTTTGTGTAGATTTTTTGTACGTCTTCGTCGTCTTCAAGGACTCCGTAGAGTTTTTCAAATGTTTCCAAATCTTCACCTGACAACTCAACTTCTGATTGAGGAATCATTTCTAATTCAGTTACTTGGAATTCTTCAATACCAGATTCACGCAAAGCAACGATAGCCTTGTGAAGGTCAGTTGGAGCTGTGTAAACAGTGATTGTTCCTTCTTCTGCTTCTACATCGTCTACATCGACATCTGCTTCAAGCAAGAGTTCAAAGATAGCATCTGCATCATCACCTGCAAAGACGATAACTCCCTTGTTGTCAAAGAGGTAAGATACAGAACCTGAAGCTCCCATGTTTCCACCGTTTTTACCAAAAGCAGCACGCACGTTGGCAGCTGTACGGTTAACGTTTGAAGTCAAAGTATCAACGATCAACATAGAACCATTTGGTCCGAATCCTTCGTAACGTCCTTCTGTAAAGGTTTCGTCTGTGTTTCCTTTTGCCTTATCGATAGCCTTATCAATAACGTGTTTTGGCACTTGCGCTTGTTTGGCACGATCGATAACGAATTTCAAAGCAGTGTTTAGTTCTGGATCTGGCTCACCTTTTTTAGCTGCTACATAGATTTCTACACCAAATTTTGCATATACTTTAGAGTTAGCTCCATCTTTAGCCGTTTTCTTAGCTACGATATTGGCCCATTTACGTCCCATTAGGAATCTCCTTTTTTCACATTTTAATCTTTCTTATTATAACACAAGTCTATCCGATTTTCACTAGAGGAAATGGATTTTTCTTTTGTAAATTAAGCTAGGATTTCCCGCCAGTAGCCAAGAGTTTTTTGCCTTCTTTGATCCATGGATGTTTGGAAAGTGAGAAGTAAAGTTGGGCAGTCATAACTAGCCAGAGAAGGGGCTCACATAGAATCACACCTGTATAACCTGTCCAAGGAATAATCCAAGCCACGAAAATAATTTTACCAAAAAACTCGATAAAGCTTGATACAAGTGGCAAGAATTTTTGACCGAGACCCTGCAAGCTATTTCTATAGATCAATAAAAGACTCAAAAACGGATAGAATACAGAACTGATGCGTAGGTACAAAGCCCCATTTTCAATCAAGTAACCGTCTGTCGAACTTGCCAGGAAAGAAACTAGGCTAGGGCTTGCAAAAAATAGGAATACACAAGCAAAGCTTGCCCAAGCCATACTGATATAACTCCCTAGTCGAAGACCGTGGACAATGCGATCTGGACGTTTTGCACCAAAGTTTTGAGAGATAAAAGTGGTCATAGAGGCAGAAATTGCCGTCATTGGCAATAAGGCAAAGGCCATGATTCGGCGTGCTGCTGTCTGAGCACTGATAATGACTGCTCCAAAACTATTGACAGAGAATTGCAAAATAACACTTCCGATAGAGACGATTGAACCCATCAAGCCCATGGCTAGCCCCTGTTCCAAGAGGTCGACATAGAGGGCCTTATTCCATTTAAAATCCTTCAACCTAGGAAGGAGCTCTGGAACACTCTTTCGGATATAGAAATAACAAAGGATAGCTGACAAACCCTGGGATATAATGGTTGCAAGACCAGCAGATTGAACACCTAACTGCAATTGTGTAATAAAAAACAAATCCAGAATCACATTAACGATGGCTGAGAAAATTAAAAAAGCAAGAGCCGCAAGGCTATCTCCAATCGAGCGTAATAATCCTGCAAAGAGATTGTAAGCAAAGCTAACTCCCACACAACTAACAATCATAGAAATATATTCATAAGATTGGGGGAGAATTTCTGCAGGTGTTTCTAGGTACTGCAAAAGTGGATAAAGACCAAAGAATCCCATCAGCATGACAAGACCACTCAGGATGGCACCCAAAATCCAAGTCGCCGCGACAGCTTCCTTAATCTTAGCGAAATTACGAGCACCGTAAAGACGAGCGATAACAACTCCCATCCCATTTCCAACTCCGAGGGCAAAACCGATAATTAAATCAAAAATGGCTGTCGTAGCTCCGACTGCCGCCAAGGAATCTTGTCCCAAAAAACGCCCTACAATCAAAATATCAGCTGTATTGTAAAGTTGCTGAAATATATTGGACAGTAGAATCGGTAATGCAAAACTAATTAGCGCAGGAAGGATGGGACCATGAATCAGGTCCACTGTTGATTTTTTATTCATAAGGCTATTATATCAGCTTTCTAGTAGGGGAACAAGGGAGTTTGGATAAGAAAGCGTTGCCTAGATACAAACAATCTGGTATAATCGTGACAGAAAAGGAGGCTATGTATGAGCTTAACAAGCCAGTTAATTACAGATGTATTCCCAGACCTTGAGAAAGTTGACCAATTAAACAAGGAAGCCTTTCCTGAAGAAGAACGCGTCTCCTTGGAAGAATTTTTAAGTTACCAAGATAGGGATGACGCTCACTTTTTCGCTTTCTATAACGAGGAAGAATTTGTCGGCTTCGCTTTTGCCATTTCCAACCAAAAAGCTTTCTACATTAGCTTTTTTGCCATTATGCCCCATCTCCGTAGTCATGGCTACGGGAGAGAAATCATTGAAAAACTCATTGATTTTTACCAACGTACCATGATTCTTGAAGTGGAGCGTTTGGATGAGGATTGTGATAACCTCGAACAACGAAAAGCTCGCATGGACTTCTACCTACAAAATGGTTTTAAAACTGCCAATGCCTTTTTAGAATACGAGGGTATGAGCTTTGAAATTCTCTATCGTGGTGACCATTTTGATGAAGAAGCCTATCGCAATATCTTTCAAAAATTGCAAGAAGAGAATTACTTTGACTTCCACATCGAGTACCGTCGCTTTAGTGAACACTAATCTAGATTACAACCTTGAATCTCCATTAAAGATTTGTAATTTTCTCTATAACCGATTTACAATCACCTGTTGCAGGTGATTTTTTATTTTTCCCAAATAAGATGAAAATTTGAAAAAAACTATCCCTAGCTCATAATAAATAAGGCTGAAACAATTTTGTCTCAGCCTTATCATGATTTATCTTATAAAGATGCACTAAGTTTACGCTTCTGTTCCAGCTTCTGGCATGATGAGCCAAAGAATGAGGTAAGCAAGAATTCCTGATCCACCTAGCAATGTGAAGAGAATCCAAATAGCACGAACCAATGTTTGGTCCATATCTAAGTAGTCAGCAAGACCTGCACAAACACCAGCAATCTTTTTATCTTGAACATTACGAACTAAACGTTTTTCCATAATAATCTCCTAATACTAATTTTTCTTTTAATTTATTTTATCATCAAATCAAATCTTTTTCAATAGTCTTTCTACTTTTTATCTGAAGATGCTAGCTTTAGCAATTCTTAAGCTCTCATTGTTTCATACTCTTCGAAAATCAAATTCAAACCACGTCAGCTTCACCTTGCCGTACTCAAGTACAGCCT
>NZ_JVHE01000118.1:0-581 GCF_001072925.1 Streptococcus pseudopneumoniae
TTTGTCAACTGTAGTGGGTTGAATAAAAGCTAACATCTGGAGAGGACAATTGTTGTCCTCTCCATTTTTATATTCAGAGCGATGAAAATTCGTTTCTTAAAGTTGTTAAAGTTCCTAAAACCAAAAGCATTTCGTTTGATGAGTTTAATGAGATTATTAGTCGCTTCCAATTTAGCGTTGGAATAGGGCAATTGAAGGGCGTTGACAATTTTCTCTTTGTCCTTGAGAAATGTCTTAAAGACAGTCTGAAAAAGAGGATGAACCTGCTTCAGATTGTCCTCAATAAGTCCGAAAAATTTGTCAGCTTCTTTATTCTGGAAGTGAAAAAGCAAGAGTTGATAGAGATTATAGTGGTGTTTCAAGTCTTCTGAATAGCTCAAAAGCTTGTCTAGAATCTCTTTATTCGTTAAGTGCATGCGAAAAGTAGGGCGATAAAAACGTTTATCACTCAGTTTACGGCTATCTTGTTGGATGAGTTTCCAATAGCGCTTGATAGCCTTGTATTCATGAGATTTTCGCTCAAATTGATTCATGATTTGGACACGAACCCGACTTATAGCTCGGCTTAAGTGCTGAACAAT
>NZ_JVHE01000119.1:0-89413 GCF_001072925.1 Streptococcus pseudopneumoniae
TACTCTTCGAAAATCAAATTCAAACCACGTCAGCTTCACCTTGCCGTACTCAAGTACAGCCTGTGGCTAGCTTCCTAGTTTGCTCTTTGATTTTCATTGAGTATAAAAAGGCGGTCTTAACCGCTTTTTTGCTATTCTAAAACAGATTTTCAAAAAGTTTTCAATCTGTACTGTAATAGAGAATGAAGTTTTGTGAGCACATTCTTATGAAACTAAAAGTAAATGTGATAAATTAGGAGTGTAAATTTACTGAATCGTTTTCAAAAAACATATAAAAGCGCTTTTATTATTCATCAAATTAACTTTTAAGGAGAGTTATCATTATGACTCAAGGGAAAATTACTGCATCTGCAGCAATGCTTAACGTATTGAAAACATGGGGCGTAGATACTATCTACGGTATCCCATCAGGAACACTTAGCTCACTTATGGACGCTTTGGCTGAAGATAAAGATATCCGTTTCTTGCAAGTTCGCCACGAAGAAACAGGTGCTCTTGCAGCGGTTATGCAGGCTAAATTTGGCGGATCTATTGGTGTTGCAGTTGGTTCAGGTGGTCCAGGTGCGACTCACTTGATCAACGGTGTTTACGATGCAGCTATGGATAACACTCCATTCCTTGCTATCCTTGGATCACGTCCTGTTAATGAATTAAACATGGATGCCTTCCAAGAATTAAACCAAAACCCAATGTACAACGGTATCGCTGTTTACAACAAACGTGTAGCTTACGCAGAGCAATTACCAAAAGTAATCGACGAAGCTTGCCGTGCTGCCGTTTCTAAAAAAGGTCCAGCCGTTGTTGAAATTCCAGTAAACTTTGGTTTCCAAGAAATCGACGAAAACTCATACTACGGTTCAGGTTCGTACGAACGTTCATTCATCGCTCCTGCTTTGAACGAAGTTGAAATTGACAAAGCTGTTGAAATCTTGAACAATGCTGAACGTCCAGTTATCTATGCTGGTTACGGTGGTGTTAAAGCAGGTGAAGTGATTACTGAATTGTCACGTAAAATCAAAGCACCAATCATCACAACTGGTAAAAACTTTGAAGCTTTTGAATGGAACTACGAAGGTTTGACAGGTTCTGCATACCGTGTTGGTTGGAAACCAGCCAATGAAGTAGTTTTTGAAGCAGACACTGTTCTTTTCCTTGGTTCAAACTTCCCATTTGCTGAAGTTTATGAAGCCTTCAAGAACACTGAAAAATTCATCCAAGTGGATATCGACCCTTACAAACTTGGTAAACGTCATGCCCTTGACGCTTCAATCCTTGGTGATGCAGGTCAAGCAGCGAAAGCTATCCTTGACAAAGTAAATCCAGTTGAATCTACTCCATGGTGGCGTGCAAACGTGAAAAACAACCAAAACTGGCGCGACTACATGAACAAACTCGAAGGTAAAACTGAGGGTGCGCTTCAATTGTACCAAGTTTACAACGCTATCAACAAATATGCTGATGAAGATGCGATCTACTCAATCGACGTAGGTGACACTACTCAAACATCTACTCGTCACCTTCACATGACACCTAAGAACATGTGGCGTACATCTCCACTCTTTGCGACAATGGGTATTGCCCTTCCTGGTGGTATCGCTGCTAAGAAAGACAATCCAGATCGCCAAGTATGGAACATCATGGGTGACGGTGCATTCAACATGTGCTACCCAGACGTTATCACAAACGTTCAATACGACCTTCCAGTTATCAACGTTGTCTTCTCAAATGGTAAATATGCCTTCATCAAGGACAAATACGAAGACACAAACAAACACTTGTTTGGTTGTGACTTCCCTAATGCTGACTATGCGAAAATCGCTGAAGCTCAAGGAGCTATTGGATTTACAGTTGACCGTATCGAAGACATCGACGCAGTCGTTGCTGAAGCTGTTAAATTGAACAAAGAAGGTAAAACTGTTGTCATCGATGCTCACATCACTCCACATCGTCCACTTCCAGTAGAAGTACTTGAGTTGGATCCAAAACAACACTCAGCAGAAGCAATCAAAGCCTTCAAGGAAAAATACGAAGCAGAAGAGCTCGTACCATTCCGCCTCTTCTTGGAAGAAGAAGGGTTGCAATCACGCGCAATCAAATAATTTCTCTCGTGGAACTTAAAAAGATCGGAGCCATCCGGTCTTTTTATGGAGGATAGTAAATGAATTTAAATCAATTAGATATCATCGTTTCAGATGTTCCCCAAGTCTGTGCTGACTTGGAGCGTATTTTGGATAAAAAGTCCGATTATGTTGATGACAGTTTTGCTCAGTTTACGATTGGCAGTCACTGTCTGATGTTGTCCCAAAACCATTTGATACCTTTGGAAAATTTTCAGTCAGGAATCATTCTACACATTGAAGTTGAAGATTTGGAACAGAATCAAAAGCGTTTGAAAGAATTAGGGATTGAGATTTTACATGGGCCAGTTGTAACTGATTGGGGAACCGAATCCCTGCTAGTAAGTGGCCCTGCTGGTCTAGTGATTGATTTTTATCGTATGAAATAGGACGCTTAGTCATTTGAAGTTAACCATAATGATTCTTAAAAAAGAATGTGCGAATATGAACTATTGAAAGATCGGAGCAATCCGGTCTTTTTATCTTGTACGAGAGCAACAGCTACCTTAGAATAGGTTCAGTTTTTCATAAGATCTGGTAGGATTTTGGAAAGAGAAGGGGATAATGGTATACTAGAACTAGTAAAAAAAGCGAGGTAAAGTGATGACAGATAAATTGCAATTTCCAGAAGGGTTCCTATGGGGTGGTGCAACCGCAGCTAATCAATGTGAGGGTGCTTATAATTTAGACGGTCGTGGGTTGGCGAATGTTGATGTTGTTCCAATCGGAAAGGACCGTGAAGCCATAATCACAGGTCAGAAAAAGATGTTCTCGTTTGAGGAGGGCTATTTTTACCCAGCAAAAGAAGCCATTGATATGTACCATCATTACAAGGAAGATATTGCGCTTTTTGCAGAAATGGGCTTTAAAACATATCGGCTTTCCATTGCTTGGACTCGGATTTTTCCTAAGGGCGACGAAAGCGTGCCAAATGAAGCTGGTTTAGCTTTTTATGAGGATTTGTTTAAGGAATGTCACAAGTATGGAATCCAACCTCTGGTGACTATCACGCATTTTGACTGCCCCATGCACTTAATTACTGAGTATGGTGGTTGGCGCAATCGTCGTATGTTGGATTTCTATGAGAATCTCTGTCGTACACTCTTTACCCGTTATAAGGGCTTGGTCAAATACTGGCTAACATTTAATGAAATCAACATGATTCTCCATGCCCCCTTTATGGGAGCTGGTCTCTGTTTTGAAGAAGGAGAAAATCAAGAACAAGTCAAATACCAAGCGGCTCACCATGAGTTGGTAGCCTCAGCCCTTGCGACTAAAATTGCCCACGAAATTGATCCAGAAAACAAGGTGGGATGCATGTTGGCGGCGGGGCAATACTATCCCAATACAACTCATCCGAGAGACTACTGGGCAGCCATGGAGGAAGACCGTAAGAGTTACTTCTTCATTGATGTCCAAGCGCGTGGGGAATACCCGAATTACGCCAAGAAGCAGTGGGAACGTGAGGGAATTGAGATTGAAATGACAGCAGAGGATTTGGTCTTGTTGAAGAATCACACTGTTGACTTTGTTTCCTTCTCTTACTATGCGAGCCGAGTGGCCTCAGGCGATCCAGAAGTGAGGGATCTGACAGCAGGAAATGTCTTTACCTCCATCAAAAATCCTTATCTGGAATCCTCTGAATGGGGGTGGCAGATTGACCCATTGGGGCTTCGTATTACCCTCAATGATATCTGGGATCGTTACCAAAAGCCTATGTTCATCGTAGAAAATGGGCTGGGCGCTATGGATACGCCAGATGAAAATGGCTATGTAGAAGATGACTATCGGATTGCTTATCTAAAAGCTCACATCAAGGCTATGCGAGATGCTATTTACCAAGACGGGGTTGACTTGCTTGGTTATACGACTTGGGGTTGTATAGATCTGGTTTCAGCTGGAACAGGCGAAATGAACAAGCGCTATGGTTTTATCTATGTGGATCGTGATAATGATGGTCATGGAAGCCTAAAACGGAGTAAGAAGAAATCCTTCTACTGGTACAAGGATGTCATTGCTAGCAATGGTGCAAGTATTGAGTAGAGCACATTTGTTCACTATTTTTATAAAATCTTCTCCCTTCTTTATAATATAGAAAAAAGAGTTCAATTAGGACTCTTTTTTTGCTATAATGAGGGTGAAAAATCAGACAGGAGATGAAACATGTCAGAACCATTATTTTTAAATTCCGTAATGCAAGAAAAAATTTGGGGTGGTACGAAACTTCGTGATGAGTTTGGATACGACATCCCGAACGAAAAGATTGGTGAGTATTGGGCAATCTCAGCTCACCCCAATGGTGTTTCCAAAGTAGCCAATGGTCGCTTTGAGGGAACAGACCTAGCTACTTTGTATGCGGAACACCGTGAGTTATTTGGCAACCGTCCAGAGCCAGTATTTCCGCTTTTAACAAAAATCCTTGATGCCAATGACTGGCTCAGTGTTCAAGTTCACCCAGATGATGCTTATGGCCTAGAGCATGAGGGCGAACTCGGAAAAACAGAATGTTGGTACATTATTGCTGCAGATGAGGGTTCAGAAATTATTTACGGCCATAATGCTAAGTCAAAAGAAGAACTCCGCCAGCAAATCGAAGATAAAAACTGGGATGCCTTGTTAACAAAAGTTCCTGTAAAAGCTGGAAATTTCTTCTATGTTCCAAGTGGAACCATGCATGCTATTGGTGCAGGAATCTTGATCCTTGAAACGCAACAGTCTAGTGATACAACCTACCGTGTTTATGACTTTGACCGCAAGGATGATAATGGTAACTTGCGCGAGCTTCACCTTGAAAAATCCATCGATGTTCTAAATATTGGTGAGCCTGCTAACAGCCGTCCTGTAACTGTCAAAGCAGACGATTTGCGTTCAACTCTCCTTGTATCCAATGAATTCTTCGCAGTCTACAAGTGGGAAATCACTGGAAAAGTTGACTTCGAAAAGACAGCTGACTATAGCTTGTTGAGTGTCTTAGCTGGTCAAGGGAAACTAACTGTGGACAGTAAAGATTATCCAATTCAAAAAGGTAGCCACTTTATCTTACCAAGTGATGTTGAAGCTTGGACTTTAGAAGGGCAAGATTTGGAATTGATTGTTAGTCATCCATAAAAAGAAAGGACTTGAGGAAAAAACTCAAGTCCATTTTTATAGTTACATAAACTGGGCGATAAAGACCACGATGATAATAATTGGGATGATAAAACGAAGAAGGAAGAGCCAGACTTGGAAAAGTCCTTGTTTCCACGGTGTTTCATCAAGGTGCAATTCCTCCATAGCCAATGCTTTTTTGAAGACATAGCCTGTAAAGAGAGACAAGCAGAGTGCACCAAAGGGCATGAGGAGATTAGAAACCAAGAAGTCCATGGCATCAAAGAAGGTCTTTCCAAAGATTTGAACGTCTGCCATGACACCGTAGGATAGGGCTGAGGGGATACCAAATACAAAAGTTAAAACACCTAAAATCATACTCCACTTGGTACGTTTACGATTGTCTTGGTTAGTGATGTTGCCTACATTGATTTCCAGCATCACGACAGAAGAAGTGACTGTCGCAAAGAGGAATAGCAAGAGGAAGAGGATGTAGAAAACACTTCCAAAAGGCATCTTGTCAAAGAGTTGCGGCAAAACAATAAAGAGGAGACTTGGTCCACCTTCAGATTGGATATTAAAGGCTGACATAGCAGGGAAAATCGCAAGTCCCGCCATGATAGAAACTGAGATGTTCAAGGCTACGATAGACATTCCTGATTGGACCAGATTGGTCTTCTTGTCTAGGTAGGAAGCGTAGGTCAGCATGGCTGTCACCCCTAGTGAGAGGGCAAAGAAAGATTGACCCAGTGCATAGAGAAGTCCAGCACTTGTTAGTTTTGAAAAGTCAGGTTTGAGGAAGTAAACGACGCCTTCCATAGCATTTGGCAAGCTAAGAGAACGCCCGATAATAATGACAAAGATGATAAAAAGTAGAGGCATCATGACTTTAGATGCTCTTTCAATCCCTTTTTGAACCCCTTTAGACACGATAAAGATGTTTAGGAAGATAAAAAGAGCTTGAGACCCAAGGGCAATCCAAGGATTTGAAATGATGTCTGTAAAGAGTTGGGCATAATCACTGCTAATCCCAATTTGGCAGACTTTAGCAATAGCGATACCTAGATAAACTAAAACCCATCCCCCAATAACACTGTAAAAGGATAAGAGGATGAAAAGGGCAAAGGCACCGATCCAACCGATAAAATTGTAGTTCTTGTTATCACCCAATTTTCCAAAGGTTTTGATTGCTGACACGCCAGCGCTCCGACCGAGGGCAAATTCAGCCAAGAGAAGTGGAAATCCAATCAATAGTGTCGAGATGAGAAAGACCAGTAAGAAACCTCCCCCACCATTGGCAGCGGTCATATAAGGGAACTTCCAAACAGCTCCAAGACCAATAGCAGAACCAGCAGATGCAAGGATAAAGCCCAGTTTTGAGCCCCATTGCGATTTTTCAGTCATCGTTAAAACTCCAATCTATTACTAAATAATAAAAGGCTACTTGAGTTGTCAAATAGCCTTCTCTCAATTGCTCTTTTGAGCTTATTCTTTGATTGATAGACTTGATTATCCTATCATGATTTTTCAAGTCTGTCAAGAAAGCGATTTTCATGTTTTTATAAAAAAATGATAAAATACTTGACTCTCCTCAAAGGGGAGGGTATATACTATTTATGTGAGGAGGAAATCATGTACCATATCAAAGAAGCTGCGCAACTTTCAGGTGTCTCCGTCAAGACTCTCTACCATTATGACAAGATTGGACTTTTGGTTCCATTAAAGTCAGAAAATGGCTATCGGATCTACAGTCAAGAGGATTTAGAACGACTACAGATTATCCTCTATTACAAGTATCTAGGCTTTTCTTTAGAAAAAATAGCAGAGCTATTGAAGGAAGAAAAGACGGACTTGTTACCACATTTAACTAGACAGTTGGACTATTTAACCCAGGAGAGGCAACATCTGGATACCTTGATTTCAACCTTACAAAAAACCATTCAAGAACAAAAAGGAGAAAGAAAAATGACTATTGAGGAAAAATTCACTGGATTTAGCTACCAAGACCATCAAAAATACCACCAAGAGGCTGTAGACAAGTATGGCCAAGAAGTTATGGATCAAGCACTTGAGCGTCAAAAAGGACGAGAGGATGAGGCTGCAACAGCCTTTAATCAAGTCTTTCAAGCCTTGGCTCAAAATCTACAATCTGGTCTGCCGATAACAGCATCTGAAAACCAAGAGGAAGCAGCCAAGCTCTTGCAAGCTATTCGTACTTATGGATTTGACTGTTCTATGGAAGTCTTCGGTCATATCGGAAAAGGCTATGTCTATAATCCAGAGTTTAAGGAAAACATTGACAAATTTGGATCTGGAACAGCTCAGTACACATCAGATGTTATTGCCCACTATGTAAGCACACAAACTCGATAAAACTCAAAGACTAAGCTAAGGCTGACAAAGCCAGTAACAGAATTTTATACTTTTCGAAAATCTCTTCAAACCACGTCAGCTTCACCTTGCCATACTCAAGTAAAGCCTACGGCTAGCTTTCTAGTTTGCTCTTTGATTTTCATTGAGTATTAGTAGTAGGACACAGACCTAGCTTGAAGATTAGATAAGATAAAATCGGCGGAGAGACCTCTGCCGATTTACTGTTATTTGAGTTGGTAAGACCAGTCTTCCCCATCCTTATAGTAAAAGAATTCACTGAGGTCTTCTTCCAAAAAAATACGAAGCATATCAGACATATCCTCAGTAGCTAGTTTAAGATGAGATAGATTTTCAAAATCCTCCCACCAGACTTTTCCTTCGTCTGAAGATTGGAGCTCACCAGTAAAGTGTTCAGTTTTGTAAAAGAGGACAACATAGCGATAATCTGCATCATCATACCAATCTTTGATACCACAGAGTTGAGGTTTAGAAATGGTCAGACCAGTTTCTTCCTCCACTTCACGAATGACAGCATCGACAAAGGATTCGCCACGTTCAACATGGCCGCCAGGAAAAGTAATGCCAGGCCAGTTAGGACTAACTCGATCTTGAACCAAAACCTTGTCCCCATTTTTAATCATACACATGTTGACAAATTCGACTGATTCTCTTCTGTTCATCTTATTTTTCCTATTTTGTTAGTAATTTTTCTACCACGTTTAACTTTCGCATGGTCAGATCAACGCCGAACAGCTTTTCGAGATAGTTGGTATTAAGCTTTTTTCTTTTTGCAGTTCTAGGGAGATAGAGGTAAAGACAATGGTTGCCGATACAAATTTCTTCTTCACCATAGTCACTATCCAATTTTTCAAATGGTAGACTTGGGATAGCATTCTGGAAAAGAATTATATGTATACGGTCATAAAGATAGTGTTCTCCAAACGGATTTTCTTGGACAATTTTTGTAAAATCACTCTTATTTTTAATGACCATTTTCAAGTCGGCTCCGATTTTTTCTTTTATTAGAGTATGGACTTGTTCTCGTATTTCTTCTATGGCTAAGTCGCTTTCAAGAATAATATTTCCACTTTGAATATAAGTTCGAACGCGTTGAAAACCAACCTCTGTTAAGATATCTACCAGATAAGACATTTTAGGGATAGCATTTTGTCCATTCGGTGTAACACCTCTCAGTAAAATAATATGTTCCAAAATAGCTCCTTTCTTATCCAATATCTTTAGATACTATATCATTTATAGTTCTAGTTTGAGCCTGCCACCCATCCGGTGCAGAGGGCAGAAGTGATGTTAAATCCCCCCGTATGGGCATTGATATCTAGTACCTCACCAGCAAAGTGGAGTCCAGGTACTAGCTTACTTTCCAGCGTTTTAGGATTGATTTCCTTGAGACTAACGCCACCTTTAGTTACAAAAGATTTTGCTAGCGACATCTTTCCAGTTACAGGGATTTTGAGTGCCTTGATGGACTGGACAAGTTGGTTGCGTTCTCTTTCAGTTAGTTGTTTGACTTTTTCAGTATATCCTTGGACAAAAAATTCTGCCAAGCGTTCAGGGAGCAAGGTTTTTAAGGCATTTTTCAAGGATTTCTCACGGTTCTCTTCTAAAAAGTCGACTAATTCTCTCTCAGAAAGTTGTGGCAAGACATCTAGAGAGAGAGTTTCCCCACCCTTGACAAAGCTAGACATGCGTAGTGCAGCAGGACCTGACAAACCAAAGTGAGTAAAGATCAGGTCATGGGTGATGACGTGCTTACCATAGCTTAGGGTCACATCGTCTAGGGAGATTCCCTGCAAGGCCTTATGCGGGAAATCAGTCAACAATGGACTTTCAGCAGCTTCGAGTTCGGTAATAGTGTGTTTGAAATGTCGGGCGATTTCATGACCAAAACCAGTAGAGCCAGTAGAAGGATAGGATTTTCCACCTGTTGTGACAATGAGTTTATCACAAGTGAAGGTTTGGTCTGTAGACTTAAGGACAAACTGGTCGTCAATCTTTTTAACAGAAACAATCTCTGTTTGAGTGGCAACTTGCCCACCTAGCTCCATGATTTTCTTTTCCAGTGCTTCGATAATGGTCCGAGATTTGTCGCTGGCTGGAAAGACACGCCCGTGGTCCTCAACCTTGAGTTTGACGCCATTTTCAGTAAAAAAGTTGATGATATCATGGTTATCAAACTGGGAAAAGACACTGTATAGAAAGCGACCATTCCCAGGAATGCCAGCTAATAGGTCATCTAGAGTTCCATTGTTGGTAACGTTACAGCGACCACCACCAGTACCAGCTAATTTTTTTCCGAGTTTTCGATTTTTTTCGATGAGAAGGGTTTTCTGCCCATAAAAGCTACTGGAAATGGTAGCCATCATACCAGCAGGGCCTCCCCCAATTACAATAGTGTCAAAATGTTTCATAAAAGTATTGTACCATAAAAAAACAAGAGATGATAAGTCATCTCCTGTTTGATTTATTAGTCAATTTCATATCCCATGAGGAGTCCACCTTCTTCTGCATAAAAACTGCAGAGTCCAGAGGTTGGGATAATCTTGATTTCAGCTTGTGGGAATGTTTCACGCACACGTTCAGAGAGCTGTTGGCAGAATTTATCATTACTGCGGTGAGCCATGACGATACGCCCACCAGCGTAGCCAGCCTTGATTAACTCTTCATAAGCAGCTTGGAGGGACTTCTTAGCACCACGAGCCTTTTGTAGGAGTTCCAAGGTTCCAGTTTCACTTGCTTCCCCGACCATACGAATATTAAGGAGCCCAACAACTGTACCGATCAGCTTACTCAAGCGACCATTCTTAACGAGGTTATCAACCTTAGCGAGGACGAACAATAACTTAGTTTTTTCTTGGTAAGCAGTAATAGCTTTAACCACTTCTTCAAAAGAAAGTCCTTGGTCAATCAAATCATTGATTTTTTCTACGATTAGATCAACTTCTCCACCAGCAGATAAACTATCAATGACATGAATCTGAGTATCAGGATGTTCTTCGAGATAGAGATTCTTAGCTAATTGAGCGCTGTTTTGACTACCAGAAAGAGTTCCGGTAATGGTCACTACAAAAATATGTTTAGCCCCTTCGAATGCTCGCAAGTAATCATCAGGGCTAGGACAAGCTGATTTTGAAGCTTCAGAAGTTGCATACATGGTTTCCATCATTTTGTTAATATCAAGACTAGCATCGTCAATAAAGACTTGATCAGCCACTTGAATGGTTAAGGGAACACTGATGAATTCAGTATCAATTGCTGGATTTGCCAGTTGACGATAATCACAACCAGAGTCAGCTACAATCTTCCAAGTCATAGAAATTCTCCATCTTTATCACTTATACATTGACAAAGGTTCTGTCTTTTTTTACAATTATATCATGAAAAATCTTAAAACAAAAGTCTCGTCACTCTGTTGTCACAAGTAGAAAGGAAGTGTTATGGCCGAACGAAGAATTTCTGAAAATTCACTTGAAAATCTCAGAAAATCAAACAAAGAATCCAATTTACTGACCAGAGAAGCTATCGAAACAGCTCTTTTGCAACTTTTGGAGAAAAAGGAGTTGACAAAGATTAGCATTTCCGAATTGGTAAAAAGAGCTGGGGTCTCCCGTGCAGCCTTTTATCGAAACTATGACTCCAAAGAAGAGATTTTAGAAAGCGTCTTTAAACGCAGTGTCCATAATATCATGGAGCAGCTGAGTCATTATGATGTCAAAACAGATCTCTATCTGGTTTGGGTTCATCTCTTTCGTGAAGCCAGAAAAGAAGCCAAGGTTATTCAGCTTGCCCTGGACTATCACTTGGAAAAAATCTTTGTGCAAGCTATGCAAGAGTTTTTAGAAAAATACTATGGAAAATCAAAAGGAGTCAGCTCTTACCTGCATTCTTTTTGGAGTTCTGCCATCGTATCAGTTTTGCTTAAATGGATCAAGGATGGAATGAAGGTTCCTGCTGAAAAAATCGCAGATTTACGCCTACCATTTTTCAAAAAATAGATCAGGAGGAGAGAAGTTATGACAGAAAAAAGACTGGCTTGGGATGAGTATTTTGCTGCTCAAGCCTTATTGATTGCCAATCGTTCAACCTGTAAACGCGCCAAGGTAGGAGCTGTTTTAGTCAAGGATAATAAGGTTATTTCAACAGGTTATAATGGCTCTGTATCTGGAACAGAACATTGTATTGACCATGACTGTTTAGTGATTGAGGGCCACTGTGTCCGCACTCTTCATGCTGAGGTTAATGCTATTTTACAAGGAGCCGAACGTGGCGTTCCAAAAGGATTTACAGCTTACGTTACTCATTTTCCTTGTCTTAATTGTACCAAGCAATTACTTCAGGTAGGTTGTGAACGTGTCGTTTATATTAACCAGTACCGTATGGACGACTACGCCCAGTATCTCTATCGTGAAAAAGGGACCGAGTTGACCCATTTACCACTTGAGACAGTACAAGCAGCTCTTCAAGAAGCTAACTTGATTTAAAAATTAAAAAAAAAGATGGTTTAGAAGGATTTTTAAACCATTTTTTGATATAATAAGAAGAATAAATTGAAAGAAGGAATTCAGAAAATGGGAAAACTTGAAGTCATTAATCATCCACTCATTCAACACAAATTGTCAATCTTGCGTCGTACAGACACTTCTACAAAAGCTTTTCGTGAGTTAGTAGATGAAATTGCTATGTTGATGGGATATGAAGTACTTCGTGATCTTCCGCTTGAAGACGTTGAAATCGAAACACCTATCACAAAAACAGTTCAAAAACAATTGGCTGGTAAAAAATTGGCAATTGTTCCAATCTTGCGTGCAGGTATTGGGATGGTCGATGGGCTATTGAGCTTGGTTCCAGCAGCCAAAGTTGGACATATTGGTATGTACCGTGACGAAGAAACTCTTCAACCAGTAGAATACTTGGTTAAATTACCTGAAGATATCGACCAACGTCAAATTTTTGTGGTTGACCCTATGCTTGCAACAGGTGGTTCTGCAATCTTGGCTGTTGATTCCCTCAAAAAACGTGGAGCATCAAACATCAAATTTGTCTGCCTTGTATCTGCTCCAGAAGGTGTAAAAGCTCTTCAAGAAGCTCATCCAGATGTAGAAATCTTTACAGCAGCTTTGGATGAACGCTTGAACGAACATGGCTATATCGTTCCAGGTCTTGGTGACGCTGGAGACCGTTTGTTCGGAACTAAGTAAAATTCTAAGCATAAACTAAAACTGTTCATTGGTTTTAGTCTCGAAAGGAGGTTGAATTTTTGTGTCTGTTTTTAGGATAGAGCAAAAATTTGACCTTTTTTGACCAAAAAGATATAATAGATCTGTATTGAGTCGTTTGACTAAGAAAAATTGAAATCAGAAGGAGAAATGAATGATTCCTGTAGTTATTGAACAAACAAGTCGTGGAGAACGTTCATATGACATTTACTCACGTCTTTTAAAAGATCGTATCATCATGTTGACTGGACCAGTCGAAGACAATATGGCAAACTCAGTTATCGCCCAATTGCTATTCTTGGATGCCCAAGATAGTACAAAAGATATTTACCTTTATGTGAATACTCCAGGTGGTTCTGTATCAGCTGGTTTGGCAATCGTTGATACTATGAACTTTATCAAGGCAGATGTCCAAACCATTGTTATGGGAATGGCTGCTTCAATGGGGACAATTATTGCCTCAAGTGGAGCAAAGGGCAAACGTTTCATGCTTCCGAATGCAGAATACATGATTCATCAACCAATGGGTGGTACAGGTGGTGGTACTCAGCAAACAGATATGGCGATCGCTGCTGAACACTTGCTTAAAACTCGTAAGACTTTGGAGCAAATTCTTGCAGATAACTCTGGTAAATCAGTTGAGCAAATCCATGCAGATGCTGAACGTGATTACTGGATGAGTGCTCAAGAAACACTTGAATATGGTTTCATTGATGAAATTATGGCTAATAATTCTTTGAATTAATCTACTAAAGCAAGCTCGACTGAGTTTGCTTTTTTTGGTATAATAAGAGGAAGATTACTAGAAGGAAGATGAATTATGTTTCAAAAAGAAAATCGGTCTGGTCTGATTATCTACCTATACTATAATCGTGATGCAAAAAAACTCGCAAATTATGGCGATATTTGTTATCACTCTAAAAAACACCGTTATCTGCAACTGTATGTTCCAACAGAAGAAGTAGAAGACCTGGTAGGTCGTTTAGGTAAAGAGAAATTTATCAAAAAAGTGAGACGATGTCATATCCAAGAATTAGAGACTCCTTTCGTTGGTAACCTCTATAAAAACACCGAAAACGTTATCATGTAAAAAAAGAGATAAACTTGTTGACAATTTTCTGATAATTCGGTATATTCTTAACATGTAATTTAAATTAAGAAATTAAAAGGAGATAAACATGAAGAAAAAATTCGCATTATCACTTGTAGCTCTTGCAAGTGTAGCTGTTTTAGCAGCCTGTGGTGAAGTGAAGTCAGGAGCTTCAAATTCAACTGGTAACCCAGTGGATGAGAAAGTCGTTAAAATCGGTTTCAACTTTGAAGAAACTGGTGCTGTAGCATCTTACGGTACATCTGAGCAAAAGGGTGCTCAACTTGCAGTTGATGAAATCAACGCAGCAGGTGGTGTCGATGGAAAACAGATCGAAGTAGTAGACAAAGATAACAAATCTGAAACTGCTGAAGCTGCTTCAGTTTCAACAAACCTTGTTACTCAATCTAAAGTAGCAGCAATCGTAGGACCTGCAACTTCAGGTGCAACTGCAGCAGCAGTAGCAAATGCTACACAAGCTGGGGTTCCGTTGATTTCTCCAAGTGCTACTCAAGATGGTTTGACAAAAGGTCAAGATTTCCTTTTCATCGGAACATTCCAAGATAGCTTCCAAGGGAAAATTATTTCTAACTATGTTACAAACAAGTTGAACGCTAAGAAAGTTGTCTTGTATACTGATAACTCAAGCGACTACGCTAAAGGAATTGCAAAATCATTCCGTGATTCATTCTCAGGAAAAATCGTAGCAGATGAAACGTTTGTATCAGGTGATACTGACTTCCAAGCAGCTTTGACAAAAATCAAAGATAAAGACTTTGATGCAATCGTATTGCCAGGTTACTACACAGAAGCTGGTAAGATTGTAAACCAAGCTCGTGGTATGGGAATTGATAAACCAATCATTGGTGGTGATGGATTCAACGGTGCAGAGTTTGTTCAACAAGCAACAGCCGAACGCGCATCAAATATCTACTTCATCTCAGGATTCTCAACTACTGTAGAGGTTTCAGATAAAGCAAAAGCCTTCCTTGAAGCTTACCGTGCAAAATATAACGAAGATCCTTCAACATTTGCAGCTCTTGCTTATGACTCAGTTTACCTTGTAGCTAATGCAGCAAAAGGGGCTAAAACTTCAGTTGATATCAAGAACAATCTTGCTAAAACACAAAACTTTGAAGGTGTTACAGGTCAAACAAGCTTTGATGCAGATCACAACACTGTGAAAACAGCCTTCATGATGACCATGAATAATGGTAAAGTAGAAGCGGCAGAAGTCGTAAAACCATAATTATAGATACAGGAAATGGGGAATGAGCTTTTACTCACTCCCTGTTTCAGTGTTTATGAAAGGATTATTTTTTTATAAAAATCCTAAAAAATAAAACTTAGAAAGAGTGAACCATATGCTTCAACAACTTGTCAATGGTCTAATCTTAGGGAGTGTCTATGCGCTGCTAGCCCTAGGTTATACTATGGTTTATGGAATTATCAAGCTCATTAACTTTGCCCACGGTGATATTTATATGATGGGTGCTTTCATGGGTTATTTCTTGATTAATTCCTTGCAATTAAATTTCTTTGTAGCCTTGATCTTATCGATGATTGGAACGGCAATTCTCGGTGTTATCATTGAGTTTCTTGCTTATCGTCCATTACGTCATTCAACTCGTATCTCTGTATTGATTACAGCCATCGGGGTTTCCTTCTTACTGGAGTATGGGATGGTCTATCTGGTAGGCGCCAATACACGTGCCTTTCCTCAAGCAATCCAAACAGTTCGTTATGACTTGGGCCCAATCAGTCTAACAAATATTCAATTGTTGATTTTGACTGTCTCACTTGTTTTGATGGTTCTTCTACAACTCATCGTACAAAAAACCAAGATGGGGAAAGCCATGCGTGCCGTTTCTGTAGATAGTGATGCTGCTCAGCTGATGGGGATTAACGTGAACCGTACAATCAGTTTCACCTTTGCATTGGGTTCAGCTCTAGCTGGTGCAGCGGGTGTCTTGATTGCACTTTACTATAACTCTCTTGAACCATTGATGGGAATGACTCCAGGTATTAAATCATTCGTGGCTGCCGTTCTTGGTGGTATCGGAATTATCCCTGGTGCAGCTCTGGGTGGCTTTGTTATTGGTCTTTTGGAGACATTTGCTACCGCCTTCGGAATGTCAGATTTCCGTGATGCCATCGTGTATGGAATCTTGCTCTTAATCTTGATTGTTCGTCCAGCTGGTATCCTCGGTAAGAATGTGAAAGAGAAGGTGTAAACAATGAAAGAAAATTTAAAAGTTAATATTCTATGGTTATTCCTTTTGTTGCTTGGATATGGTTTAATTAGCCTATTGGTTTCAGTAGGAGTCTTGAACCTTTTCCATATTCAGATTATTGAACAAATCGGTATCAATATTATTCTAGCAGTAGGTCTTAACCTAATCGTTGGGTTCTCTGGTCAGTTTTCACTTGGACATGCTGGATTTATGGCTATTGGTGCTTATGCAGCAGCTATTATTGGTTCTAAAACTCCAACCTATGGTGCATTCTTTGGAGCTATGTTGCTCGGTGCTATCATTGCTGGTTTGGTTGCCTTGGTAGTTGGAATTCCTACCCTACGTTTGAAAGGGGATTATCTCGCGGTTGCGACACTTGGTGTTGCTGAAATTATTCGTATCTTCATTATTAATGGTGGAAGCCTTACAAACGGTGCTGCTGGTATTTTGGGGATTCCTAACTTTACAACTTGGCAAATGGTATACTTCTTTGCCGTGATTACAACGATTGCCACTCTCAATTTCCTTCGCAGTCCTATCGGACGTTTAACCTTATCAGTTCGTGAAGATGAGATTGCTGCTGAGTCAGTAGGGGTAAATACAACAAAAATTAAAATCATTGCTTTTGTTTTTGGTGCTGTTACTGCAAGTATCGCAGGTACTCTTCAGTCAGGATTTATTGGATCAGTCGTACCAAAAGATTATACGTTTATCAACTCTATCAATGTCTTGATTATCGTTGTGTTCGGTGGTTTAGGTTCCATTACAGGGGCAATTGTTGCGGCAATCGTGCTTGGAATCTTGAACATGCTCCTTCAAGACGTGGCTAGCGTTCGTATGATTATCTATGCTTTGGCCTTAGTACTCGTTATGATCTTCAGACCAGGTGGTCTTCTTGGGACATGGGAATTGAGCCTATCACGTCTCTTTAAAAAAGGTAAGAAGGAGGGACAAAACTAATGGCATTACTTGAAGTAAAAAATTTAACCAAACATTTTGGTGGTCTGACAGCCGTTGGGGACGTCACTCTCGAATTAAACGAAGGTGAACTTGTTGGTTTGATTGGACCGAATGGTGCTGGGAAAACAACCCTCTTCAACTTGTTGACAGGTGTTTATGAACCAAGCGAAGGGACAGTAACCTTGGATGGTCACTTGTTAAATGGCAAGCAACCCTATAAAATCGCATCTCTTGGTTTAGGGCGTACCTTCCAAAATATCCGCCTTTTTAAGGACTTGACAGTTTTGGATAACGTTCTAATTGCATTTAGTAATCATCATAAACAACATGTTTTTGCAAGTTTCTTGCGCTTACCAGCTTTTTATAAGAATGAAAAAGAATTGAAAGCTAAAGCCTTAGAATTACTAAAAATCTTTGATTTGGATGGAGATGCTGAAACTCTAGCTAAAAATTTAGCCTATGGTCAACAACGTCGTTTGGAAATTGTTCGTGCTCTTGCTACAGAACCCAAAATCCTTTTCTTGGATGAGCCTGCAGCGGGTATGAATCCACAAGAAACTGCAGAATTGACTGAGTTGATTCGTCGCATCAAGGATGAATTCAACATTACTATTATGCTGATTGAACATGATATGAACTTGGTTATGGAAGTTACTGAGCGTATCTATGTTCTTGAGTACGGTCGTTT
Source organism: Streptococcus pseudopneumoniae (assembly GCF_001072925.1). Classification (GTDB taxonomy): domain Bacteria; phylum Bacillota; class Bacilli; order Lactobacillales; family Streptococcaceae; genus Streptococcus; species Streptococcus pseudopneumoniae_Q. Next base: position 17,784 of record NZ_JVHE01000119.1, read on the forward strand.
GATTGCTCATGGAACACCAGATGAAATCAAGAATAATAAACGTGTTATCGAAGCTTATCTAGGAGGTGAAGCCTAATGTCTATGTTAAAAGTTGAAAACCTCTCAGTACACTACGGTATGATTCAAGCTGTACGTGATGTGAGCTTTGAAGTAAACGAAGGAGAAGTTGTTTCCCTTATCGGTGCCAACGGGGCTGGTAAAACAACCATCCTTCGTACCTTGTCAGGACTTGTTCGTCCAAGTTCTGGTAAAATTGAATTTTTGGGACAAGAAATCCAAAAGATGCCTGCACAAAAAATTGTGGCATCAGGACTCTCTCAAGTACCAGAAGGACGTCACGTCTTCCCTGGTTTGACAGTTATGGAAAACTTGGAAATGGGAGCCTTTCTTAAGAAAAATCGTGAAGAGAATCAAGCAAATTTGAAGAAAGTCTTTTCACGTTTCCCTCGTCTAGAAGAACGTAAAAACCAAGATGCAGCTACCCTTTCTGGTGGTGAGCAACAGATGCTTGCTATGGGACGTGCGCTTATGTCAACGCCTAAACTTCTTCTCTTAGATGAACCATCAATGGGGCTTGCACCAATTTTCATCCAAGAAATTTTTGATATCATCCAAGATATTCAAAAACAAGGTACAACTGTTCTTTTGATCGAGCAAAATGCCAATAAAGCACTAGCCATCGCAGATCGAGGCTATGTTCTTGAAACAGGTAAAATCGTTCTTTCAGGAACAGGTAAAGAACTCGCAGCATCAGACGAAGTCAGAAAAGCATATCTAGGTGGCTAAACTAGTCTGGGAGACTAGTTTAGGTTGCGGATAAGGATTGCGCAAGCAATCCACATTAGTCCGGGGGACCTTTTTAGTCGGCGGATAGAGATTGCTTGGCAATCATCAGAACCAGTGGATTGTTTTAGTTCGCGGGAAAGATTACCAAACAAATTACATAATCATAAGATTGAGGGCTCTAATCTAGGGCTCTTTTTATAGTATTTCAGAGTTTTCAGAATCTTGAAAAAGAGATGAAAGCGTTTGATTGATTTTCGTAAAAAGTGTATAATAAAGCTATAAACATAAAGGAGAGTTCCTATGGCAGTTAAAGATTTTATGACACGAAAGGTCGTATATATTAGCCCAGATACGACTGTAGCACATGCAGCAGACTTGATGCGCGAACAAGGTTTACACCGTCTTCCTGTTATTGAAAATGATAAATTAGTTGGTCTAGTAACAGAAGGAACAATTGCTGAAGCCAGTCCGTCAAAAGCAACGAGTCTTTCAATCTTCGAGATGAATTACTTGCTCAATAAAACAAAAGTAAAAGACGTCATGATTCGTGATGTTGTAACTGTCTCAGGTTATGCAAGTTTGGAAGATGCAACCTACCTTATGCTGAAAAATAAGATTGGAATCTTGCCAGTTATTGATAATGGACAAGTCTATGGTGTCATTACTGACCGTGATGTATTCAGAGCATTTCTTGAAATTTCTGGTTATGGCGAAGAGGGAATCCGTGTTCGTTTTATCACAGAAAATGAAGTTGGGGTACTTGGTAAGATTGTTTCTTTAATCGTTGAGGAAAATCTAAATATTTCTCATACTGTTAATATTCCACGTAAAGATGGTAAGATTGTTATCGAAGTTCAAATTGAGGGAACGGTTGATCTAGCTACCTTTAAACAGAAATTTGAATCTGAGAATATTCAGGTTGAAGAAATTACACAAACTTTAGCAAAAAAACTGTAAAAAATAAAATAGAAGCAGTTTTTACTTGCTAAAAAAATTTTTTTCTAGTATAATAATTTATTGTGAGCAAACCTCACTTACCCCTTGCAATGTCTTGGGGTCATTAGACCAAAAGGAGGAACATATCAATGGCTAAATACGAAATTCTTTATATCATTCGTCCAAACATTGAAGAAGAAGCGAAAAACGCTTTGGTAGCACGTTTTGACTCTATCTTGACTGACAACGGTGCAACTGTTGTTGAATCAAAAACATGGGAAAAACGTCGTCTTGCATACGAAATCCAAGATTTCCGTGAAGGACTTTACCACATCGTTAACGTTGAAGCAAATGATGATGCAGCTCTTAAAGAGTTTGACCGTCTTTCAAAAATCAACGCTGACATTCTTCGTCACATGATCGTCAAAACTGACGCGTAAGAAGGTAGATTATGATTAACAATGTTGTACTTGTAGGGCGTATGACTCGTGACGCTGAGTTGCGTTATACCCCATCAAATGTAGCAGTTGCGACTTTTACTCTTGCAGTAAACCGTACATTTAAGAGTCAAAATGGCGAACGTGAGGCTGATTTTATCAATGTCGTTATGTGGCGCCAACAGGCTGAAAATCTTGCTAATTGGGCTAAAAAAGGCTCACTTATCGGGGTGACAGGTCGTATTCAGACTCGTAGTTACGATAATCAGCAAGGACAACGTGTCTACGTGACGGAAGTCGTGGCTGAGAATTTCCAATTGTTGGAAAGCCGTAGTGTGCGTGAAGGACATACTGGTGGAGCTTATTCTGCACCAAGCTCAAACTATTCAGCACCTACTCAATCAGTACCTGACTTTTCACGTGATGAAAATCCATTCGGAACAACGAATCCTTTGGATATTTCAGATGATGATTTACCATTCTAATGGACAACTAATACTATAAAGGAGAAAAAAACATGGCTCAACAACGTCGTGGCGGATTCAAACGCCGTAAAAAAGTTGATTACATCGCAGCAAACAAAATTGAATATGTTGATTACAAAGATACTGAGCTTCTAAGCCGTTTCGTTTCAGAACGTGGGAAAATCCTTCCTCGTCGTGTAACAGGAACTTCAGCTAAAAACCAACGTAAAGTAACAACAGCTATCAAACGCGCTCGCGTAATGGCTTTGATGCCTTTCGTAAACGAAGATTAAAGAAAAGACCCCGACGGGTCTTTTTTTCACGAGCATAGAAATGTGAAAGCGAGTTGAGGTCCGGGTGGACCTCTTTTTCATGAGCATGAAAACAAGAAAGCGAATTAAGACCCCGACGGGTCTTTTTTTCACAAGCATGGAAATAGGATAGCGAGTTGAGGTCCGGGAGACCTCTTTTTCAGACCCGTTTGGGTCTTTTTTTCAGGTCCGAGTGGCCCTCTTTTTCATGAGCTTGAAAATAAGAAAGCGAATTAGGACCCCGACGGTTTTTTCACGAGATAGTTTTTTCTGACCTTGGCGTGCTATAATGGTAATAGAAAGAGTAAAGGTGGGTAAGTCAAAGATGAATTGTACGATTAGAAATATGATTAAGTCTGATATTGAATCCTTGTCTCATGGATTTATGAATCAAGGTTGGACTGGTAGAGAGGAAATTTTGGCTAGATATTTTCTGGAACAGGAAAGTGGGGAGAGAGAAGTCTTAGTTGCAGAGATTGATGGTGCTGTAGCGGGCTACGTTACCATTTTGCCCTCTGCTAAACATGGTCCTTTTGCAGAAGTATATCCAGAATTATCAGATTTTAATGTGTTTGAGCCTTTTCGAAATCAAGGGATTGGGAATCAACTGCTAGAAGAAGCAGAAAAACGAGTCAAGTTTGTTTCGAGTAAGGTCACTCTTGGTGTAGGTTTGCACTTAGGCTATGGCCCTGCCCAGAGATTGTATATCAGACGGAGCTACATTCCAGATGGGACAGGTGTCTGGTATAGAAATAAACCGCTAGAAATGGATGCAAGTTGTCAAAACGATGATGATTTAGTTTTATACTTATCCAAGGACTTACAATAAAACTGGAAACTTTTTGAAAATAGGGGATTTAACTACTTTATGGTATAATGGAAAGAGTTAGATTGAAAGAGGTAGTGAGATGGATGCCAAATTAAGATACAAGGCAAAGAAAAGCAAGATTGTCTTTTTTGATATTGATGATACATTGAGAAATTCTAAGACAGGTTTTATTCCAGCTTCAATCCCAACTGTTTTTAAGCAATTACGTGAGAAAGGAATTTTGACAGGTATTGCTTCTGGACGAGGGATTTTTGGTGTTGTGCCAGAGATTCGTGACCTCAAGCCTGACTTTTTTGTAACCCTGAATGGTGCCTATATTGAAGATAAAAAGGGCAATGTCATTTATAGTAACAAAATCGCTAAAGATAAGGTTGAAAGCTATATTGCTTGGACTAAGGAAGTAGGGATTGAATATGGTTTAGTTAGTAGTCATACTGCTAAACTCTCCACTAGAACTGAGTTGATTAGTGAGGCCATTGATCCAATTTATCCTGACTTGGATGTTGATCCTGATTTTTATGAAAAAGAAGACATCTATCAGATGTGGACTTTTGAGGATCAGGGAGATGACCTGACTTTGCCTGAAAGTTTAGCATCGACTTTGCGTATGGTACGCTGGCATGAACATTCGTCAGATGTTGTACCAATTTCAGGTTCAAAAGCAGCTGGTGTAGCAAAAGTTGTAGAACATTTAGGTCTTAAACCTGAGAACGTCATGGTCTTTGGAGACGGTCTTAACGATTTAGAACTCTTTGATTATGCAGGTATTAGTGTTGCTATGGGGATTTCTCATGACAAAATCAAAGAAAAAGCAGATTATATTACAAAAACATTAGAAGAAGATGGCATCTTTGATGCCTTAGAAGGATTTGGTATGGTAGAAAAAGAATTACATTTTCCACAAGTAGACATTGAAGCAGTAGAAGGTCCGATTGCGACTATTAAAACAAATCATGGAGATATGCGCATTAAGCTTTTCCCTGAACATGCACCAAAAACAGTAGCCAACTTTATCGCTCTGTCAAAAGATGGTTACTATGACGGGGTCATTTTCCACCGTATTATTAAAGACTTTATGATTCAAGGTGGAGATCCAACTGGAACTGGTATGGGTGGCGAATCAATCTATGGTGAGTCATTTGAAGACGAATTTTCAGAGGAACTTTACAATATCCGAGGAGCCCTTTCTATGGCTAATGCTGGACCAAATACAAACGGTAGCCAGTTCTTTATCGTGCAAAATCAACACTTGCCATACTCTAAGAAAGAAATTGCTCGTGGTGGTTGGCCAGAACCAATTGCGGAAATTTATGCGGAACAAGGTGGAACTCCTCACCTTGATCGTCGTCACACAGTTTTTGGACAGCTTGCAGATGAAGCTTCTTATGAAGTTCTGGATGCAATTGCAGGTGTAGAAACAGGTGCAATGGACAAGCCGGTTGAAGATGTCGTCATCGAAACGATTGAAATCGAGGACTAGTATGAAAATAGGTGATAAGCTAACTGGGCGAATTACAGGGATTCAGTCTTATGGAGCCTTTGTGGAGCTAGAAACTGGTATCACAGGTTTGATTCACATTTCTGAAATTCGTACAGGATTTATTGAGAATATCTATGATGTACTGAAAATCGGTGAAGAAGTTCAAGTTCAGGTTGTCGATTTGGACGAATATACAGGTAAAGCAAGTCTTTCTATTCGGACTTTGGAAGAAGAGAAACATCAGTTACCGAGACGGAGACGTTTTTCAAGTGACCGTGTCAAATACGGCTTTGCTCCTTTGGCTCGCATGATGCCTATCTGGACCAAGGAAGCTATTTCTAATCTAAATAAGAAAAAGTCTTAATTGATTTTTTCTCTCTTGAAATGTTAATATAGTTTGTTATAATAGAAGTATGGTAGAAGAATTATTAAAATCAGGAGAGAGAATCAATCAGCTCTTTTCTACAGATATCAAGATTATTCAAAATAGAGAGGTTTTCAGCTATTCGGTGGATAGTGTACTTTTGTCACGCTTTCCTCGTTTTCCAAAAAATGGGTTAATTGTGGATTTTTGTGCTGGGAATGGAGCTGTTGGACTTTTTGCCAGTAGCAGGACTAAGGCGAAAATTCTGTCTGTTGAAATCCAGGAACGCCTGGCAGATATGGCTGAACGATCAGTCCGATTAAATGGCTTAGAAGAACAGATGCAGGTCATTTGTGATGATTTGAAGAATATGCCTACTTATATTCAGGGGAGCAAGGTTGATTTGATTTTATGCAACCCTCCCTATTTTAAGGTGGACCCAAATTCTAATCTGAACGAGAGTGAGCACTACTTGTTGGCTCGGCACGAAATTACGACCAATCTCAAGGAAATCTGCCGTAGTGCCCAAAGTATTCTCAAATCCAATGGGCGTCTAGCCATGGTCCATCGTCCTGATCGATTGTTAGATATTTTAGACACGCTTCAACAACACAATTTGGCTCCAAAGCGTCTGCAATTTGTATACCCTAAACGGGAGAAGGAAGCCAATATGCTTTTGATTGAGGCTATTAAGGACGGCTCCACTAGTGGTTTTAAGGTTCTGCCACCACTCATTGTTCATAATGATGATGGTTCCTATACTCCAGAAATTCAAGAAATCTATTATGGATCATAAAGCTTATATGTATGTAGTTGAGTGTCGGGATGGTTCCTACTATACTGGTTATACAACGGATGTCAAAAAAAGAATAGCTGTTCACAATAGTGGTAAGGGAGCCAAGTACACACGAGCTCGGTTGCCAGTAAAACTCATCTATGTTCAAGGTTTCGATAGTAAAGAAGAAGCCATGTCGGCTGAGGCACTTCTCAAACGTAAGAAGAGAGCGCAAAAGGAAAGATTTTTATCTGAAAACCAAGAAAAAAATTTACTCAGTCATTTTGAAGAGTAGAGGGGAGTTCTTTGACTCCTCTTACTTTTGTCAAAAATTGAAAAAAATGCTACAATAAAGAGAATAAAGAAACGAGGTATTATCATGTCTAAGATTCTAGTATTTGGTCACCAAAATCCAGATTCAGATGCTATCGGTTCATCAGTAGCCTTTGCTTATCTTGCAAAAGAAGCTTATGGTTTGGATACAGAAGCGGTGGCTCTTGGAACTCCAAATGAAGAAACAGCTTTCGTATTGAACTATTTTGGTGTTGAAGCACCGCGCGTTATCACATCTGCTAAAGCAGAAGGTGCAGAACAAGTTATCTTGACTGACCACAATGAATTCCAACAATCAGTTTCAGATATCGCTGAAGTAGAAGTTTACGGTGTTGTGGATCACCACCGTGTAGCTAACTTTGAAACTGCAAGCCCACTTTACATGCGCTTGGAGCCAGTTGGATCAGCATCTTCTATCGTTTACCGTATGTTCAAAGAACACGGTGTAGCTGTTCCAAAAGAAATTGCAGGTTTGATGCTTTCAGGTTTGATTTCAGATACCCTTCTTTTGAAATCTCCAACAACACACCCATCAGATAAGGTCATTGCGCCTGAATTGGCTGAATTAGCTGGTGTGAACTTGGAAGAATACGGTCTTGCAATGCTCAAAGCAGGTACTAACTTGGCAAGCAAATCAGCTGAAGAATTAATCGACATCGATGCGAAGACTTTTGAACTCAACGGAAATAACGTCCGTGTTGCTCAAGTTAACACAGTTGATATCGCTGAAGTCTTGGAACGCCAAGCTGAAATCGAAGCAGCTATCCAAGCTGCAAATACAGCTAACGGTTACTCTGACTTCGTTTTGATGATTACAGACATCGTCAACTCAAACTCAGAAATTTTGGCTCTTGGTGCCAACATGGACAAGGTCGAAGCAGCTTTCAACTTCAAACTTGAAAACAACCACGCTTTCCTTCCAGGTGCTGTTTCACGTAAGAAACAAGTAGTACCACAATTGACTGAAAGCTTCAATGCTTAATGATTGATGGGGAAACCCATTGTTAAAAAGGAGTTTCGACTCCTTTTTTGCTAGGAGGAGATCATGTTAGAAAATGGTGATTTAATCTTTGTGAAAGATGGTTCGGGTATAGGACAAGCCATCCAGGAATCTACTGGCAACTATAGCCATGTGGCCATTTTTTTAGACGGCTTCATCTATCATGCAACTACGGAAGGCGGAGTCATTGCCCAATCTCCTGAAGATTTCTTTGAAGCTGAGAAAGTCTATGACCTTTATCGCTATGCGGAGATTGATTGCCCAGAGATCAAAAAGCGGGCAGAGAGCCTTTTGGGTTCACCCTACAATGCTTCCTTTTACCCGGATGGAGATGGTTTCTACTGTTCCCAGTTCATCGCTGAACTACTCCCTACTTTTGAGACCATTCCCATGAAGTTTGGGGATGATACACAGGAAATCAGTGATTTTTGGAGAGAATATTATCGAGAGTTGGGACTTTCTGTACCTTTGGATCAGCCTGGCACTAACCCGAGTCAATTAGCAATATCACCACTTTTAGTTTGTAAAGAAAGGAATCTTCATGATTCAGATTTTTAATCCATCTCGCATGACGCGACAACCATTCTTTAGAGATTTGGTTGACTATCTTGATCAGCATGATGATGTTATCCTCCGTGAAATCAAGGCTCAGTTTCCAGAGATACCAGTTGATAAGTACTTAGAGGAGTACATTAAAGCGGGCTTGATTTTGAGAGAAAATAAACGCTATTATCTCAATCTCCCATTTCTAGAATCTACAGAATCTCTTGAACTAGACCAAGAAGTCTTTGTGAGAGATGATAGTCCAATCTATCAAGAAATCCTGGAGAAAGAATTTCAGACTGAATTACGTAACCAAACCAATGCAGCTATCCTTGAAGAGTATACGGATTTTACTAGGGAAAAGATGACCTTGTCTAATTATTTTTATAAGGTTAAGCACCAGTATCCTTTGACAGAAAAACAGCAGGCTCTTTATGCTGTTTTGGGGGATGTCAATCCTGAGTATGCTTTCAAATATATGACAACCTTTTTGCTCAAATTTCTCAAAAAAGACCAGCTCATGCAGAAGCGTCGAGATATCTTTGTTGATAGTTTAGTCTTATTAGGTTACATCCTTCAAAAAGAAGATGGGAAATATGAGTTAGCTGTCGAATTTGATAAGGAAAGATTAATTTTTATAAAAAGATAAAGGCTAGGAAATTTCCTAGCCTTCTTTAAATTTACTATAGATAACGTTCTGCGACGGCTGCATCACCAGGATAGTCTTCCTTCTTACCTTGGATGATTTGGTAGCAGTCAGCTCCTTTACCAGCGATAATAACAGCGTCCAGTTCTTGACTTGTAACAGACATAGCAGTCTTGATAGCTTGTTCGCGATCGACAATCTTTTCAACAGGATGATGGATATAGCTACTGATTTCATCTGCAATAGCCATTGGGTCTTCGTAGTTTGGATCATCAGCTGTTAGAAAGACTTGAATTTCAGGATGTTGATCGAGGAGAAGTCCAAAGTCCTTACGACGGCTTTCTCCCTTGTTTCCAGTTGAACCAAGTACTAGAGCAATCTTTCCAGTCTGATGTGTTTCAACAACTGAGATTAGTTTTTTAAGACTGTCACCATTGTGGGCGTAGTCGATGAAAACTTTTGCTCCATTTTTTTGAGTGAGGACTTCCATACGTCCAGGAACGCGAGTAGTTGCAATACCTTTTTTGATGTCTTCAAGACTAGCACCTAGACGAAGACAAGCAAGTCCAGCAGCGACAGCATTCTCTTGATTGAAGTGTCCAATTAGCTGGATATCATAATCTCCAGCTAATTTGCCAGTAGCTGAGAAGCTAAAGGCTTTAGAGTTCTCGATTCGGTTACTTGACTGGCTACCATAGAAGTCATGGTCTTGGTTCTCAACTTGTTCTTTCAGAACAGAGAAGTGGTCCATATCGCTATTAATGACAACTGCTCTGCTATTTTTCATCAAGAGACGTTTGTGGTAGAAGTAGTCTTCAAAGGTTGGATGCTCAATAGGACCAATATGGTCTGGTGTGATGTTGAGAAAAACTCCCACGTCGAAAGTTAAACCATACACTCGATTTACCAGATAGGCTTGGCTGGAAACTTCCATTACCAGATGGGTTCTTCCATTCTTAACTGCTTGAGCCATCATATCAAAGAGGTCGATATTTTCAGGTGTTGAGAAGGAAGATTTGAAGAAAGTCTTGCCATCTAAAGTGGTATTCATTGTCGACAAGAGGGCAGTTGGATAGCGTTGGGACAAGATATGATAGGCAAAGTAAGCAGCTGTTGTTTTTCCTTTAGTGCCGGTGAAGGCAAGGATTTTAAGTTTCTCCTGAGGGTTGCCATAAAATTCCATGGCAATCAAACTCATGGCCTTTTTGATATTGTTAACAACAATAACAGGAATACCAACTTCATAGTCCTGCTCAGCCACGTACCAACCAAGCCCTTGTGCGATAGCTGAAAACAGATATTCTTTTTTAAAGGCAGCTCCTTTTGCAAAAAATAGAGTATTTTCTTTGGTTGTGCGGCTATCGTAACTGATGCTGTCAAAAATAACATCGCTGTAGTTGTAGTGGTAATGTCCTTGGTCGATAATCTCACGGAAGAGACCATCTTTCTTTAAAATATCTAATATGGTTTCAATCTTTATCATACTTTCTATTGTAAACTGAAAGTCTGAATTTTACAAGTAACAAGGAAAAGTTTATAATGGAAGATAAGGAACATTTCCGTTATTAAAATTGAATGAGGAAGTTATGTCTAACGAAAATAATCATCAGCAGGCCCAGATGTTACGAGGGACTGCCTGGCTAACAGCAAGTAACTTTATCAGTCGCCTGCTCGGGGCCATCTACATCATCCCTTGGTATATCTGGATGGGGACTTATGCCGCTAAGGCAAATGGACTTTTCACCATGGGCTACAATATCTACGCCTGGTTCTTGTTGATTTCGACAGCGGGTATCCCGGTGGCAGTCGCTAAGCAGGTTGCCAAGTATAACACCATGCAAGAAGAAGAGCATAGTTTTGCCCTGATTCGGAGTTTCCTGGGCTTTATGACTGGACTAGGTCTTGTCTTTGCTTTGGTTTTATATCTCTTTGCGCCTTGGATGGCAGACCTTTCTGGTGTCGGTAAGGACTTAATTCCAATTATGCAGAGCTTGGCTTGGGCGGTATTGATTTTCCCATCTATGAGTGTTATCCGCGGATTTTTCCAAGGAATGAATAATCTTAAACCTTATGCCATGAGTCAAATCGCCGAGCAGGTTATCCGTGTTATTTGGATGCTCTTAGCAACCTTTATCATCATGAAGCTTGGTTCGGGAGACTATCTAGCAGCAGTCACCCAGTCTACCTTTGCGGCCTTTGTGGGAATGGTAGCTAGCTTTGCTGTCTTACTTTATTTCCTTTTTAAAGAAGGGATGCTTCAAAAAGTTTTTGAAACGCGAGATAAGATTGATAGCAAACATCTGTTAATTGATACGATTAAGGAAGCTATTCCTTTTATCATAACAGGGTCAGCTATTCAGCTCTTCCAAATCTTGGACCAAAATACCTTTATCAATAGCATGAAGTGGTTTACCAACTATAGTAATGAAGACTTAATTGTCATGTTTTCTTATTTCTCTGCCAATCCTAATAAAATCACCATGATTTTGATTTCGGTAGGAGTTTCGATTGGTAGCGTTGGGCTACCTCTCTTGACAGAGAACTATGTAAAGGGAGATTTACCAGCAGCTTCTCGTCTCATTCAAGATAGTATAACCATGCTTTTCCTATTCCTCTTACCTGCAACGGTTGGAGTAGTCATGGTAGGAGAACCCCTCTATACAGTCTTTTACGGTAAGCCAGATAGTTTGGCTATGGGCTTGTTTGTCTTTGCAGTCTTGCAGTCAACAATCCTAGGTTTGTACATGGTCTTATCACCAATGCTTCAAGCTATGTTCCGTAACCGCAAGGCAATCCTTTACTTTTTCTATGGTTCCATTGCCAAGCTCGTCTTACAAATACCATCAATAGCGATTTTCCATAGCTATGGTCCTCTCATTTCAACGACCATCGGTCTTATCATTCCAATTGTATTAATGTATCGCGAGATCTGTCAGATTACAGGAGTTCATCGAAAAATTATCCTTAAACGAACCATCCTAGTGACTATTTTAACTCTTGTCATGTTTATCCTGGTAGGCTTCTTACAATGGATTCTTGGATTTGTTTTCCATCCAACTGGACGTTTCTGGAGCTTTATCTATGTCGCCCTAATCGGAACAATCGGTGGTGGACTCTACGGATTCATGAGTCTCTATACTCGTCTCTTAGATAAGGTTATTGGACAGGCAAAAGCTGACCAGTTACGAGCACGATTAAAATTATCATAATACTTTATAAATAAAATGAACAGTTTGAACTTTTAAGATAAAAAAGTTTAAATTGTTCATTTTTTATTAAAAAAAGAGAGAAAAAAATAAAAATTGTAGAAAAAAATAAATTTTTAACACATAAACGCTTGACTAAAAAAAACTTTAACTGTATAATGATACAAATATTTAATTTTGGAGGTTCTGGAAATGAAAAAGTCTAAGGCAAAATATCTGACGCTAGCAGGCCTTGCCCTAAGTGCCGGTCTTCTATTGGCGGCTTGTAGCAACTCTGCTAGTTCAACAAAGACATACAATTATGTATACAGTAACGATCCTTCTAGTCTTAACTATCTAGTGGAAAACCGTGCGACAACAGGTGATGTTGTGACAAACTTGGTTGATGGTTTGATGGAAAATGACCAATACGGGAACTACATTCCTTCGTTGGCAGAGGATTGGACAGTTTCTCAAGATGGTTTGACATACACATACAAGCTTCGTAAAGATGCCAAATGGTACACGGCAGATGGTGAAGAGTATGCGCCAGTAACTGCACAAGATTTTGTGACAGGATTGAAGTATGCTGCAGATAAAAACTCAGAAGCCTTGTACCTAGTGCAAGATTCTGTTGCTGGTTTGGCTGACTACATTAGCGGAAAAAACAAGGACTTTTCAACAGTTGGAGTCAAAGCTATTGACGACCAGACTGTTCAATATACTTTGACTCAACCAGAACCTTATTGGAATTCAAAAACAACTGCAACTATTCTGTTCCCAGTAAATGCAGACTTCTTGAACTCAAAAGGGGATGATTTTGGTAAGGTGGATCCAGCAAATATCTTGTATAATGGTCCATTTATCCTAAAATCGTTCACTTCTAAGTCTGTCATGGAATACAAGAAAAATCCAAATTACTGGGATGCAAAAAATGTATTTGTAGATGATGTCAAGTTGACATACTATGATGGAAGTGACCAAGATGCACTAGTTCGTAACTTCAGCGAAGGTGTCTATAGCTTTGCACGTCTCTATCCAAATAGCTCAAGTTTTGCAGGTGTAAAAGAAAAATACAAAGATAATATTATTTACAGCATGCAGGATGCGACATCCTACTATTATAACTTTAACCTAGATCGAAAATCTTATAACCATACTTCCAAAACGACAGATGCTGAAAAGACAGCCCAACAAGAAGCTGTTTTGAATAAATCTTTCCGTCAGGCTATTAACTTTGCTTATGACCGTACTGCCTATGGTGCCCAATCTCAAGGGGAAGAGGGAGCAACTAAGATTATCAGAAACTTGCTTGTCCCACCATCATTTGTAACTCTTGATGGTAAAGACTTTGGTGATGTCGTAGCTTCTAAGATGGTTAACTACGGCCAAGTATGGCAAAATATGAACTTTGCGGATGCACAAGATGCCTACTATAATGCTGATAAAGCCAAAGAAGCTTTTGCGCAAGCTAAGAAAGAACTGGAAGCTAAGGGTGTTCAATTCCCAATTCATCTAGATTTACCAGTCGATCAGTCTGTGAAGAGAGGTGTTCAAGAGGCAAGTTCCTTCAAACAATCGATTGAATCTGTCTTGGGGGCAGATAATGTCGTTATCGATATTCAAATGTTGAGTACTGAAGATATGGATAGTATCGGTTACCTTGCTAACACAGCTGCCCAAAAGGATTATGATCTTTACAATGGTGGATGGGGACCTGACTACCAAGATCCATCAACTTATCTTGATACCCTTAGCCTAACAAGTGGTGGTTCGCTTCAAAACCTTGGTTTAGAACCTGGTGAAACCAATGCTAAAGCAACTGCGGTTGGCTTGGATACCTATACTAAGATGTTGGAAGAAGCCAATGCAGAGCAAGATTTGAACAAACGTTATGACAAATATGCAGAAGCACAAGCTTGGTTGGTGGATAGCTCTCTAGCCATTCCAAACGTTTCTAAAGGTGGAACACCAGGAATCAGAAAAACAGTCCCATTCTCTGCTGCCTTCTCTCAAGCAGGAAATAAAGGTGTTGAATCATACAAATACGTTAAACTGCAAGATAAAGTAGTCACAACGGCTGAGTATGAACAAGCTAGACAAAAATGGCTGAAAGAAAAAGAGGAATCTAACAAAAAAGCCCAAGAAGAATTGGCAAAACACGTTAAATAATCAGTCTATTCAACAGGAAAAACGATAGTTTCTCAGGAAGCTATCGTTTTTTATATAGTTTGAAACTATAACTAGCTCTTGAAAACAAGAAAACGAAGGATCCAAAATAAGTGGTACAATAGTTACTATAGATTTGGAGGTATTGTATGAGTAAATCATTTCACATCAACACAATTTTAGCACAAGCAGGGATCAAGTCTGATGAGGCAACAGGTGCTTTGGTTACACCTATTCACTTTTCAACGACTTATCAGCACCCAGAATTTGGTCAATCAACTGGATTTGACTATACCCGCACCAAAAACCCAACTCGTAGTAAGGCAGAGGAAGTTTTGGCAGCAATTGAATCAGCCAAGTATGCTTTGGCGACTAGTTCAGGTATGTCTGCGATTGTGTTAGCCTTTAGCGTTTTTCCAGTAGGAAGCAAGGTTTTGGCTGTCCGTGATCTTTACGGTGGTTCTTTCCGCTGGTTCAATCAAGTTGAGCATGAAGGACGTTTCCACTTTACCTATGCCAATACAGAAGAAGAGTTGATTGCCGAGCTAGAAAAGGATGTGGATGTACTTTATATCGAAACACCAACCAATCCTTTGATGTTGGAATTCGATATTGAAAAACTATCAAAATTAGCTCATGCTAAAGGTGCTAAAGTTGTCGTAGACAATACCTTCTACAGTCCTATTTACCAACGTCCAATCGAAGATGGAGCAGATATCGTCCTTCATTCAGCAACAAAATATCTTGCAGGTCATAATGATGTTCTAGCTGGTGTGGTTGTGACAGATAGTGCGGATTTATACGAAAAACTCTTTTACAATCTCAACACAACAGGGGCTGTTTTGTCACCATTTGATAGTTATCAATTGATTCGTGGTCTTAAAACCTTGTCACTTCGTATGGAGCGCTCAACAGCCAATGCTCAAGAAATCGTAGCCTTTTTGGAACAATCACCTGCAGTCAAAGAAGTTTTGTATACAGGTCGTGGGGGAATGATTTCCTTTAAAGTAGCAGATGAGAAGCGTATCCCTCATATCTTAAATACTTTGAAAGTATTCTCTTTTGCTGAAAGTTTGGGTGGTGTTGAAAGTCTGATTACCTACCCAACTACTCAAACCCATGCAGACATTCCTGCAGAAGTTCGCCATTCTTATGGATTGACAGATGACCTCTTGCGCTTGTCTATTGGTATTGAGGATGCGAGAGATTTGATTGAAGACTTGCGTCAAGCCTTGGAAGGATAAGACTATGGGAAAATATGATTTTACGACCTTGCCCAATCGTTTTGGACACCATACCTATAAATGGAAAGAAGCAGAGACTGACCGTCAAGTATTGCCGGCCTGGATTGCTGATATGGACTTTGAAGTCTTACCTGAGATTCGTCAAACTGTCCATGACTATGCTGAGCAATTAGTCTATGGCTATACCTATGCTAGTGATGGATTGATTGAAGCCGTTCAAAACTGGGAGGAAAAACACCATGGTTATCGTTTTGAAAAGGATGCTCTAGTCTTTATCGAAGGGGTAGTGCCAGCTATTTCAACAGCTATTCAAGCATTTACCAAGGAAGGCCAAGCAGTGCTCATTAACACACCGGTATATCCACCTTTTGCTCGAAGTATTAAGCTCAATAATCGTAGACTAATCACCAACTCTCTAGTAGAAAAAGACGGACTTTTTGAGATTGACTTTGATCAATTGGAGAAAGACTTTGTTGAAGAGGATGTAAAACTTTACGTTCTTTGCAATCCTCATAATCCTGGTGGACGTGTTTGGGAGAAGGAAGTCTTAGAGAAGATTGGACAACTTTGTCAAAAACATGGAGTTTTGTTGGTGTCTGATGAGATTCACCAAGATTTGGCCTTGTTTGGAAACAAGCACCAGTCATTCAATACGGTAAATGAAGATTTTAAAGAATTTTCACTGATTTTAAGCAGCGCTACCAAGACCTTCAATATTGCGGGAACAAAGAATTCCTACGCTATTATCGAGAATCCAAAGTTGAGACTTGCTTTCCAAAAACGTCAGCTGGCTAATAATCAACATGAAATCTCAGGTTTGGGATATTTGGCAACAGAAGCAGCCTATCGCTCTGGTGAAGATTGGTTAACAGAACTCAAAGAACTGATTGAGAAGCACATCAATTATGTCGTCGATGTGTTTGGAAAAGAAACTAAAATTAAGGTCATGAAACCTCAAGGGACCTATCTCATTTGGCTTGATTTTTCAGGCTACGATATTAGTGATGAAGAATTAAGAAGCCTCTTAAGAGACGAAGCCAAGGTTATCCTGAACAGAGGCTTGGACTTTGGTGAAGAAGGAGCCCTCCACGCTCGCTTAAATGTAGCCATGCCGACATCTGTCTTGGAAGAAGTTTGCCAGCGAATCATTGCTACTTTCGCTAAATTTTAAGAAGCTAGCCTTTTAGGAGAAAAGTACTCCTAGAAGGCTATTTTCGTAAGAAGAAATGTGGTATAATTAAGAGATAAAGTAAAGGGGAAAATATGGCTAAATTGATTCCAGGGAAGCTTCGAATGGAGGGAGCTCAACTCTACGAAACTAGTCAGATTGAAATTATCAAAGAGAAAGACCATCGCCTCTATGCGCGTGTAGCAGATGAAGAAATTCGCTATAGCCTGGATGATGATTTGGTTTTTTGTGCTTGTGATTTTTTCCAAAAAAGAGGGTTTTGTGTGCATTTGGCAGCACTAGAGCATTACCTGAAAAATGATCCGATTGGTCAGGAACTCTTGGGAAATCTGGAAAATGTGCACGAACAGAAAGAAGAAGTCGAAACTCAGGTTACTTTTGGAGGAAAGTTTTTAGAATCCATTCAAATTCCTAGTCTTTCTGAAATCTATCAGTTGTCTGCTCAGGGGCAGATTGAAGCAGGGACTAATCGCATTATTTGGACTTTGAGAGTCGGTCTTATCCAGACACAGAAATTTTATGTAATCCGAGATATTCCTCTTTTTCTGAAGGTGTTAGAAACTAGTAAACCCTACATGATTGGAAAGTTATATGAAACTTCCTTGAATATTCGTCAGTTTGATGAAAGTAGCCAATTTGTTCTGAATTTCCTTCAGGGAATTGTAGAAGATGAGGTTGAAAATGCCCTCTTTTTCCAAAATCAAGGTCGTCATCTCTATTTCCCACTGTCTTTTTTTGAGCCGGGTGTTAGTCTGCTGATGGGCTTAGATGAATTTCAATTTGACCATCAGATTTCAAGCTATTCTCATCTTGTATTTCAAGATTTTGATGGTCAAGCAGGCTTATTTACCTTTAAAATTGAAGAAAAATCCAACTATTATGAGATGGAAATTGTCCAACAGGTAGAACTTAATTCGTTTTATAAGGGACAAGTCTTGTTTACTAAAGGTACATTTTATCTTCTGTCTAAAGAACAAGCTAGACTTATAGAAAAATTAAAAAAAGTATCTATCGATAAAAGTGGTAGAAAGATTTTACAATTTGATACTAGTGATCGAGATCTTCTAGCTTCGACCTTGTCGCAGTTTAAAGACATAGGAGAGGTAAAAGCTCCTGATACGCTTCAAATTCAGTCTTTCCGTCCTTCTTTCTACATGGAAGGAGAAGAGGACGGTTCTATCCGTTTGGATATGCAGTTTCAGTATGAAACTTGCTTAGTAAGGAATCGAAATGAACTGGAGAGTCTTCCTTTTGCTAGTGATATTCAACTGGAGAAGCAAATCTTTCAGTTGGCTCTATCTGCTGGATTTGAAGCAGATTTTCGTTCATGGCGTCAAAGTTTGAAAGCTGATGCAGTTCATGCCTTCTTTCAGGAAGTTTTGCCATCCTTTGCTGCACTTGGAGAATTAAAGATTTCTGAGAGCTTGCAAGACCTTTATCAGGTTCAGAAGCCTCAAGTTCACATCTCATCCAAGGGAAGCCTATTAGAAATTCAATTTGATTTTCAAAATATAGATCAAGAAGAAATCGATCGAGCGATGAAAGCGCTAGTTGAGAAGCAGGATTATTACATCAGCTCTTCGAATCAGGTTTACTATTTCGATGATCAGACCAAGCGTATCCGTCAGGATTTAGAAGAATTAGGGATAGAGGACCTACAAGATGGAGCTTTTCGAGCTCGTAAATCCCTAGCTTATACCCTATCTCATCTATTTAAGAATCAGGATCAAATTTCTTTCACCGAAGAATTTCGCAATCTGGCCCATGATTTGACGCATCCAGAAGATTTTCCGATGAAAGAGCTGAATATCCAAGCAGAACTTAGAGACTATCAAAAAAAGGGAATTCAGTGGCTTCAAATGCTTCACCATTATGGCTTTGGTGGGATTTTAGCAGATGATATGGGACTTGGGAAGACCTTGCAAACTATCGCCTTTTTAAGTAGTCAGGTTCAAGCAGATACTAGTGTCCTAATCCTTGCTCCGTCTGGCTTAATCTATAACTGGGCTGATGAATTTCAAAAGTTTGCTCCAGATTTGGATGTCGTGGTCGTGCATGGCTTAAAATCTCATCGAGAGTCAATTTTGGCAGAAAATCATCAGATTTATGTGACAAGCTATGCTACTTTCCGTCAAGATAGTGAAATTTATCGAGACCTATCTTTTGATTTTCTTTTTCTAGATGAAGCTCAAGTGATGAAAAATGCACAAACGAAAATTGCTCAAAGTTTACGACGATTTGTGGTTCCATCTGTCTTTGCACTATCAGGAACACCGATTGAAAACCATCTGGGAGAACTCTGGTCGATTTTTCAGATTGTCTTACCAGGCCTCTTACCTGCTAAGAAGGAATTTATGAAACTATCAACCGAGAGAGTGGCTCAATTTATCAAACCCTTTGTCATGAGACGTAAGAAAGAAGAGGTTTTGACAGAGTTGCCTGACTTGATTGAAGTTGTCTATAAGAATGAACTGGAGGATCAACAAAAAGCTATCTATCTTGCTCAGCTTCAACAGATGCAGGAACGTTTGGGACAGGTAAGCGATTCGGAATTTCAACGAAATCGCGTCGAAATTTTGACTGGACTCATGCGTCTGCGTCAGATTTGTGATACGCCTGCGCTCTTTATGGAGGACTACCAAGGAGAGAGCGGAAAGCTGGATAGTTTACGAGATTTGCTGGTTCAGATTGCTGAAGGTGGGCATCGTGTACTTATTTTCTCACAATTTAGAGGTATGCTGGATCGGATTGAGCAAGAGCTGCCTGACTTAGGCTTGACTTCCTTTAAAATTACGGGTTCAACACCTTCGCAAGAACGTCAGGAAATGACCAAGGCTTTTAACCAAGGAGAGCGCGATGTATTTTTAATTTCCCTAAAGGCTGGCGGGGTCGGTCTCAATCTCACTGGTGCCGATACAGTCATTTTAGTAGACTTATGGTGGAACCCTGCAGTTGAATCGCAGGCTATCGGTCGCGCCCATCGTATGGGGCAAGAGCAAGCTGTTGAAGTTTATCGCCTTGTGACTCGAGGTACAATTGAAGAAAAGATTCAAGAATTACAAGAGAAAAAGAAAAATCTTGTTTCTGAAATCTTGGATGGAACAGAGTCTCGTGGCAGTCTGAGTCTAGCTGAAATACGAGAAATTTTAGGGATTTCATGAGCCTATACTTGAAAAATCAAGACATTACGCTATAATGGAGTATTGAAAGGAAATAAATATGACACAAAAACGATTTCCAATAGTGGCAGATGATGAAGTCATGTTGACAGAAATGCCAGTTATGAATCTCTACGATGAGTCTGATTTCATCAGTAATATAAAAGGTGATTACCAAGACAAAAACTACTTGGAATGGTCTCCAATCACTGAAGACAAAAAGCAAGAGGAAGCCAAGCCTCTTGTAAAATCGATTGAGAAAAAAGAAAAATCATATGCTGAATTAGCGCGTGAAGAAGCTCGCGCGGATTTGAAAAAGAAGCGCTCGGCTAGATATTTGACTCAGGATGTAAGTCATACGAGACGTCAACCGAAGACAAGCCATGTGCGTCCAGCAAATCAACCGACAGCACCTTTTCAAAAGGAAAATCCAGGAGAATTTGCGAAATATAGTCAGAAGTTAGGTCAGTCTCACTATATTTTGGCAGAAACAGTTTCTCAAGTGGAACATCCAATTTCAGATGGTGAAACAAGTCATTCCAAGAAAAACAATTATGACTTTTTAAAGAAAAGCCAAATTTATAACAAAAAAAGCAAACAAAAAGAACAAGAACGTCAAGTGGCCCAAGAGCTTAACTTGACTAGAATGAGCGAATAGAGGGGAAGAAAATGGCAAAAACCTATCATTTTATCGGAATCAAAGGATCAGGTATGAGTGCCTTGGCTTTGATGTTGCATCAAATGGGGCACAAGGTGCAAGGTTCTGACGTTGAAAAGTACTACTTTACACAACGTGGACTAGAGCAAGCAGGGATTACAATTTTACCTTTTGATGAAAAAAATCTTCAAGGTGATTTAGAAATTATCGCTGGTAATGCCTTCCGTCCAGATAACAATGTTGAAATTGCTTACGCGGACCAAAATGGTATCAGCTATAAACGTTATCATGAGTTTCTTGGTAGTTTTATGCGTGACTTTATCAGTATGGGAGTTGCTGGTGCACACGGTAAGACTTCAACAACTGGGATGCTTTCTCACGTCTTGTCACACATCACTGATACTAGCTACTTGATCGGAGATGGTACAGGTCGTGGTTCTGAAAATGCCAAGTATTTTGTCTTTGAATCAGACGAGTATGAGCGCCATTTCATGCCATATCATCCAGAGTACTCTATCATTACTAACATCGATTTTGACCACCCTGACTATTTCACAAGCTTAGAGGATGTCTTCAACGCCTTCAATGATTATGCCAAACAAATTACTAAAGGCTTGTTCGTTTACGGTGAAGATGCTGAGTTGCGTAAGATTACGGCTAATGCTCCGATTTACTACTATGGTTTTGAAGCAGAAGGTAATGACTTTGTAGCAAGTGACTTGCTTCGTTCTACAACAGGTTCAACCTTTACCGTTCACTTCCGTGGTCAAGAGTTGGGCCAATTCCATATTCCAACTTTCGGTCGCCACAATATCATGAATGCTACAGCAGTGATTGGTTTGCTTTATACTGCTGGCTTTGACTTGAATTTAGTACGTGAACACTTGAAGACTTTTGGTGGAGTGAAACGTCGCTTTACAGAAAAGGTTGTTAATAATACGGTTATCATTGATGACTTTGCTCACCATCCAACTGAGATCATTGCGACGCTAGATGCTGCACGTCAAAAATATCCAAGCAAGGAAATCGTGGCAATTTTCCAACCACATACCTTTACTCGTACCATCGCCTTGTTGGATGATTTTGCCCAAGCCTTGAATCAGGCTGATGCAGTTTACCTCGCACAAATCTACGGTTCAGCTCGTGAGGTGGACCATGGTGATGTCAAGGTAGAAGACCTTGCCAATAAAATCAACAAGAAACATCAAGTTATCACAGTTGAAAATGTTTCTCCACTCCTAGACCATGACAATGCTGTCTATGTTTTCATGGGAGCTGGCGATATCCAAACTTATGAATATTCATTCGAACGTCTCTTGTCTAATTTGACAAGCAATGTTCAGTAAGGAAGATCATGGAATTTCCAATTAAAATCAGGGAAGCACAGCAATCAGATATAAATCAGATTTGCTTGATACAAGAAAGTATTTCAAATTCCCTAGAAATAATGAATAGAGAAATAATAGAAGAACGTATCCGCAACCATGCGGGTACGTTTCTCTTAGCTAGCCTGGATGATCAGGTGATTGCTTATATTTTAGCGACAGATTTTGCTACATCCTCAGTAAGTAGATGGATAGTAGAGATGGCAGATGGAGAAGCTATTAGTAATAGAAATCTCGTTATTGATGCTTTATCTGCTCATCCGAATTATCAGAGGCAAGGCTTTGGAACCTTGTTGCTAGCAGCTTTGAAGGAAGTTACCCGTCAGCAAAATAGACCAGGTATTTATCTGCTTTGTGAGGATGAGTTGCTGGCCTACTTTGAAATGAATGGATTTGTGGAACAAGGGATCGTAGATGGAGAAAGGAGCAGTGAGGTTGCCTTTCTCATGCGTTGGCAGAATCCCTATTATCAGGAGAAAATATGATTATTAGACAAGCTAGATTGACAGATTTAGATCGTATCTTTGAAATTGAACTAGAAAATTTTTCAATTGAAGAAGCCATTCCTCGTCCTGTTTTTGAAGCTCATCTGAAGGAAATTAAGACCAGTTTTTTAGTAGCTGAAAAAGAGGGCGAAATACTAGGCTATATTGAGGGACCAGTAGTCCCTCATCGATATTTACAAGACCAGTCCTTTACAGAAGACATTAAAGATTATAGCCATCAAAAAGGTGGCTATATCTCTGTGACTTGTCTCTCCATTGCTAAGGAAGCTCAGGCATTAGGTGTCGGACGAAAATTATTGACCGCTTTAAAAGATCTCGCTCTTAAGCATGAGCGTGAGGGAATCAATCTAACCTGCCATGACTATCTCATTGGCTATTATGAGAAACATGGTTTTGTGAATGAAGGAAAATCAAAGTCGACTTTTGCTGGTGAAGAATGGTATGACATGGTCTGGGAAAACACGAATTAGGCATCAGAAAGGCATCTATGGTTGCTTTTCTTTAGTTTTTAAGATATAATATTATGGATTATCAACAAGGAGGTAACACCTTTGAGCGAAAATTCTCGAGAAGAAGAAAAGTTAAGTTTTAAAGAACAAATTTTAAGAGATTTAGAAAGATTAAAAAGAGAAGACGGCATCGCGAATACGAAAAGTAGCAACGATGATTTGTTTTCAAATTTAAGTAATAGTTCAGAAGCGGAAAAAGCAGCGGAAGAACCTTCTGTAGAAGATTTGATGGCCAATTCTGTTTCTTTAGTGGATGAATTACTTGCTAATGCTCCAGCAGTTCCACCACGTCCAGTTTTACAAGATGATTCAGTTGAAACTTCTGTAGCTTCAGAACCAGTTGTATCTTCAGAGCCAGCTGTAGTTTCAGAGTCAGCTGTAGCTCCAGATCCTCTACCATCAACGGAAGCTGTTGAACCCGTCAAGCCTCTTGAACCTGCTCAACCAGCGGAAGAAGAGAAAGAGTTCAATGCTATTTCGACAAGGATTCCAGTTTCTTATCGTACGAATCAGGCTAAACCAAGTCCTGCTAGAAAGAATATTAAACCTCAACCGAAACCAACAGTTCTTGCAAAAGAAACTCCAAGTCAAGAACCAGTTGCTCCAGTTGAAACTAGAACTGAACTTCCTAGAAGAAGTCGTAAAGAGTCAGTGAAACCAATCAAGAAAAAGAAAAAATCACGCTTGAAAGGATTTTTCGTAACAGTATTTGTTTTATTGGTTTTACTAGGTGTGGGTGGTTTCTTTGGTTACCGTTATGTCGAATCTGCACTCCAACCAGTCGATGCAAATTCAAAACAGTATGTCACGGTTCAGATTCCAGAAGGGGCCAATCTTCAGCAAATTGGTGATACATTAGAGAACTCTGGATTGGTAAAACACGGGTTTATCTTTAGCCTTTATGCTAAGTATAAAGACTATTCTGATTTAAAATCTGGTTACTACAATTTGCAAAAGAGCATGAGTACAGATGATATCATCAAAGAATTGCAAAAGGGTGGAACTCCTCAACCTCAAGAGGTTGCACTTGCAAATCTTACAATCCCTGAAGGTTATACCCTTGATCAAATCGCACAAACGGTTGGTCAGCTTCAAGGAGAGTTTAAAGAACCCTTGACTGCGGATGCCTTCCTAGCAAAAGTTCAAGATGAAACCTTTATCTCTCAATTAGTTGCTAAGTATCCAACCCTTCTTGAAAGTTTACCAACTAAGGAAAGTGGTGTTCGTTACCGTTTAGAAGGTTATCTTTTCCCAGCAACATATAGCATCAAAGAAAGCACAACTGTTGAAAGCTTGATTGATGAAATGGTGGCAGCTATGGACAAAAACTTGTCAGCACATTATACTGCAATCAAAGAAAAGAACTTGACAGTGAATGAACTCCTCACCATTGCATCACTTGTGGAAAAAGAAGGTTTGAAAACTGACGATCGCAAACTGATCGCTGGAGTTTTCTATAATCGTTTGAACCTTGGCATGCCGCTCCAAAGTAATATTGCTATTCTCTATGCAGAAGGTAAACTAGGACAAAATATTAGCTTGGCAGATGATGCAGCAATTGATACAACAATCAATTCACCATATAATGTTTATACAAACCTTGGCTTAATGCCTGGTCCAGTAGACAGTCCAAGTCTGGATGCAATTGAAGCAAGTATCAATCAAACTAAGAGCGACTATCTCTACTTTGTAGCCAATGTACAAGATGGTAAGGTTTACTTTGCAACGACACGAGAGGAACATGATCGAAACGTTGCAGAGCATGTTAACAGTAAATTGACACAATCAAGTAGTTCAAACTAACTCTTAGAACAAGATTTGCTATTACATCCGTGAATGTAGAAAAGAATCTCTAATTTTTACGGGAATAGCAAGTCACACAAGTCTTTCCGCTATGATTAGAAACGCCTGAAATTCACAAGTTTTAGGCGTTCGGAAATTACGAAAGTAAAAACTTACCTCTTATTTGAACCTGAGTCTAGAAGTGATAGAATCATTAGGTTTAGGCACAGATTTTAAAAGGTCGCTACTAACCAAAATCATTTAAGGAAAGCTTTAAAAAGACTTTGTCTTCATTGTAAAATTATGTGGTTTACCACATAATTTTGCTTTACTACCTAAAGAAATTTAAATTTAATCAAAAGAAAGTTGAGAAAAATGGCAGAAAAAACATATCCAATGACCCTTGAAGAAAAAGAAAAACTCGAAAAAGAATTAGAAGAGTTGAAACTAGTTCGTCGTCCAGAAGTTGTAGAACGCATCAAGATTGCGCGTTCATACGGTGACTTGTCAGAAAATAGTGAGTATGAAGCAGCTAAGGACGAGCAAGCCTTCGTTGAAGGACAAATCTCTAGCTTGGAAACAAAAATCCGTTATGCTGAGATTGTCAATAGCGATGCAGTTGCTCAAGATGAAGTTGCTATCGGGAAAACAGTAACTATCCAAGAAATTGGTGAAGACGACGAAGAAGTATATATCATCGTGGGATCAGCGGGTGCAGATGCCTTTGCAGGTAAAGTATCAAATGAAAGCCCAATTGGGCAAGCCTTGATTGGTAAGAAAACAGGTGATACTGCTACGATCGAAACACCTGTAGGAAGCTATGATGTTAAAATCTTAAAAGTAGAAAAAACAGTTTAATAGGAATGAAAAGAAGGAGTAGATGCAGGGAAAGCGCTTCCCATTACTCCTTTTCTTTATTCTAAAAACTAGAGGAGACTATATGAATTCAGAAAATAAGCACAAAAAGAAAAATAAAATGGAACGTGGGTTAACCAATCGCCATGTTCAGGTTATGGCCATTGCAGGAACGATTGGAACAGGACTGTTTCTAGGGGCTGGTCGCTCTATTAGTTTAACAGGACCTTCTATTGTCCTAGTCTATATGATTACGGGTGGCTTCATGTATCTTATGATGCGTGCTATCGGGGAAATGTTGTACCAAGATCCGGAGCAACATACCTTTATCAACTTTATTACCCGTTATCTAGGTCAGGGTTGGGGTTACTTCTCAGTCTGGTCTTACTGGCTCTCAGTAGTCTTTATCGGTATGGCCGAGATTACGGCTATTGCTCACTATGTTCAGTTTTGGTTTCCATCTTGGCCCTCTTGGTTGATTCAGGTTGTATTTCTGACAATACTCGGCTTGGTGAACTTGATTGCCGTTAAAATCTTTGGTGAAGTAGAATTTTGGTTTGCTATGATCAAAATCGTGGCCATTCTTGCCATGATCGCGACAGGTGTTTTTCTAGTATTGACTGGCTTTGAAACGCCTTATGGTTCAGCAAGTCTTGCTAATATCAGTGATCAATTCTCCCTTTTCCCAAATGGTGCTATGAACTTTATCATGGCCTTTCAAATGGTTTTCTTTGCTTACTTGATGATTGAGTTTATCGGTGTTACAACATCTGAAACCAAGGATCCTCGAAAAGTCTTGCCTAAAGCTGTTAAGGAAATTCCTTTGCGAATTATCTTTTTCTACGGTGGAGCTCTCTTAGCCATCATGTCTATTATTCCTTGGCGTGAGCTTTCTGCGACAGATTCACCATTTGTAACGGTATTTGAACTTGTTGGTCTTAAGTGGGCAGCAGCTCTAATTAACTTTGTAGTTTTGACTTCAGCTGCATCAGCCTTGAATTCAACCCTTTACTCAACAGGGCGTCACTTATACCAAATTGCCCATGATTCACCAAATCGTTTCTTGAAAGCTATTAAGGCAGACACACTCTCACGCCACAACGTTCCTCAGAATGCTATCATTGCTTCTGCCGTATTGATTGGTTTTGCAGCCTTCATCAATGTACTTCCTGGCGTATCAGATGCCTTTGCTTTGATTACAGCTTCTTCATCAGGTGTTTATATCGCCATCTACATCTTGATTATGGTAGCCCATCTCAAGTATCGCAAGTCTAAAGACTTTATGGCAAATGGCTATCTCATGCCTCAATACCGCTTGCTAAATCCTCTGACCATGCTCTTCTTTATCTTTGTATTTGGAACACTCTTCTTACAAGAATCAACTGTAATGGGAGCAAGAGGTTCAGCTATCTGGATTGTTGCTTTTGGTATTTATAGCCAATGGAAATTTAGAAAATAAGTCAGAAGCTCATCAACTCAGGTTGATGAGTTTTCTAGTTTGACAGCTCTTGGTAATAAGACTATAATCAAGCTATAAGTGTCTTTAGGAGGTTTGTATGCAGGTAAGATTGGAAAATACAGAGTCTCAGAAATCGCAAATAATAGGAGATTTGATTCGCTCCTATAATCGTTCTAAGAGAGAAGCAGCTGAAAGTGAGCCCCTTAACCTTTATGTCGAAGATGATAGCGGTCAACTTATGGCTGGCTTAGTAGCAGAGACCTTTGGGAATTGGCTAGAAATCGAGTATTTATTTGTGAAAGAGGAGTTGCGAGGACAAGGAATCGGCTCCCAACTATTGCAGCAAGCAGAGAGTGAAGCTAAAAAGAGAAACTGTCGCTTTGCTTTTGTAAATACTTATCAATTTCAAGCGCCAGCCTTTTATCAGAAGTATGGCTACAAGGAAGTTTTTACTATGAAAGACTATCCCTATACTGGACAAAGGCACTATTATCAAAAAGAGTTGTAAACGGAAAATGAACGATTGAAGAGGGTGGCACATCATAATGGAGGTAGGTTGATGGATATCATACTGGATATGGGTAATGTTTTACTGGAATGGAACAAGGATAAGATTTTGAAAGCTGTAGCTAAAACTCAGAAAGATTATCTGATCTTAGACAAGTCTATTTTCCAGTCGGGGCTCTGGGAAAGATTGGACTTAGGGACTTTGACTCGAGAAGAATTGGTTGATAAGGTTCTTTCTCTGTTAGGGGATTGTTATCGGGAAAAGGTTGAAGAAGTCATTTGGAATTGGCCAGCCTATATCGATATTTACACGGAAGTCTTTTCGCTGCTTGCCCGTTTAAAGGAAAAAGGTCATCGTATTTTTGTCCTATCTAATACCTCGCCAGTTTTTTATGACTTATTGAAAGATCAACTAGCACCTCTAGAAAAGATTTTAGATGGGTTTGTTCTTTCCTGTGATATTAAGGTCATCAAACCTGATCGAAAAATGTTTGAAGAAATCCTCTGTAAATACGAGTTGGATCCAGCAAATTGTGTCTTTCTTGATGATATAGCAGACAACACTAAGATGGCTGAGACATTAGGCATCAAAGCCTACCAAGTCAAACAGAGAAGTGACGTTGTAGATATTTTGAAAAAATTTGAATAAGCAGAAAACTCTCTATCATTTAGCTGGTAGAGAGTTTTTTTGTTAAAAAAAATGTACAAAATGACAGATATATATTGCATAATGTAAAATATATGATATAATGAACTTAGAAAGAAGCGCAACTTTTTAAAATTATAAAGGAGGTAAGAAGTGGCTAAGAATTTAAAATTAAAACTTGCTCGAGTAGAGCTTGATATGACACAAGGTGACTTGGCAGAAGCTGTAGGTGTGACTAGACAGACTATCGGCTTGATAGAAGCTGGGAAATATAATCCTAGTCTCTCCCTTTGCCAGTCCATTTGCAGATGCTTAGGCAAAACTTTAGACCAATTATTTTGGGAGGAAGAAGATGAAAAATAAATTTTATTATTATCAATTATTAGATGAAAGAGAAGAGCAACAACTTCATAAAGCTGGTGCAGAGAGTTTTCATATTTCTATCGGATTATTGTTTCTAGCTTATTTCATATCAGTGTTAGCACCAAGCGTTTTTAATCCTAGCATGCTTCTCGCTATTATTATCATAGGGAATTTTTACTTTATCAATCGTGCTAGAAGTCTAGGTGTGACCTACTATAGTCGTTTTCATTTTACAATTTTAGGTTGCCTATTATTAACTCTAGTGATTACAGCTACCTTGATGCTACAGAACTACCAGTTCAATATCGAAATATATCAGCATAACCCTCTACATCTTAAATACATTTTTGCTTGGGTATTTACCTATGTCTTTTATCTCCCTTGGGTATTTATTGGAAACTTAGGATTAAAAAGTTATGGTGAATGGGCTCAGAAAAAGTATGAAAAAGATATGGATAAGCTCGAGAGCATGGAATAGCTTGTTAGCTTTTTATCAATATCGAGAAAATGTGTTATAATAGTACTAATTTATTAGAAAAGAAGAAACATTTTCATCTTTTTACAAATAGGGAAGAAGGACAGTATATGTACCCAGATGATAGTTTAACTTTGCACACTGATTTGTATCAAATTAACATGATGCAAGTTTACTTCGACCAAGGCATTCATAACAAGAAAGCAGTTTTTGAAGTTTATTTCCGCCAACAACCTTTCAAAAACGGTTATGCTGTATTTGCAGGTTTGGAACGAATTGTGAAATACCTTGAAAATTTGCGTTTTTCGGATAGCGATATTGCTTATTTGGAGTCACTTGGTTATCATGGTGCTTTCTTGGAATATCTCCGTAATCTCAAGTTGGAATTGACTGTACGTTCTGCTCAAGAAGGGGATTTGGTATTTGCCAATGAACCGATTGTTCAAGTGGAAGGTCCTTTGGCTCAGTGTCAATTGGTTGAAACAGCTCTCTTGAACATCGTCAACTTTCAAACCTTGATTGCGACTAAGGCGGCTCGTATTCGTTCAGTCATTGAAGATGAGCCTTTGATGGAGTTCGGTACACGTCGTGCTCAAGAAATGGATGCAGCTATCTGGGGAACTCGTGCGGCTGTCATTGGTGGTGCCAATGGAACTAGTAATGTACGTGCAGGTAAGCTCTTTGGTATTCCGGTTTTAGGAACTCATGCCCATGCATTAGTTCAAGTTTATGGAAATGATTATCAGGCTTTCAAAGCTTATGCCTCAACGCACAAAAACTGTGTATTCCTAGTGGATACCTACGATACTCTTCGGATAGGTGTTCCAGCAGCAATTCAGGTTGCGCGTGAACTTGGTGATAAGATTAATTTCCTTGGTGTCCGTATTGACTCTGGAGATATCGCCTATATTTCTAAAAAAGTTCGTCAACAACTGGACGAGGCAGGATTTACAGATGCTAAGATCTATGCATCAAATGACCTTGATGAGAATACCATCCTTAACCTCAAAATGCAAAAAGCTAAGATTGATGTCTGGGGTGTAGGGACTAAGCTCATCACTGCTTATGACCAACCAGCTCTAGGAGCAGTTTATAAGGTTGTTGCCATTGAAGATGAAAATGGTCAGATGCGCAATACCATCAAACTTTCAAATAATGCAGAGAAGGTTTCAACACCAGGTAAGAAACAGGTTTGGCGCATCACCAGCCGTGAAAAAGGCAAGTCTGAAGGTGACTACATTACATACGATGGTGTAGATGTTACTAGTATGACGGAGATTAAGATGTTCCATCCAACCTATACTTACATCAAGAAAACTGTCCGCAATTTTGATGCTGTTCCTCTCTTGGTAGACATTTTCAAGGAAGGTAAGCTAGTCTATGATTTACCAAGTTTATCTGAAATTCAAGCCTATGCTCGTAAGGAATTTGACAAGCTCTGGGACGAATACAAACGTGTTCTTAACCCACAACATTATCCTGTCGACTTGGCTCGTGATGTATGGCAAGATAAGATGGACTTGATTGATAAGATGCGTAAGGAAGCTCTAGGTGAAGGAGAAGAAGAATGACCTTACAAGAAAGTATTATTCAACAATTAGGAGTAAAACCTGTGATTGATCCACAGGAAGAAATTCGTCGTTCGGTTGATTTTTTAAAGCGATATCTGAAAAAGCATCCCTTCCTTAAAAGTTTTGTATTGGGCATTTCTGGTGGTCAAGACTCGACTTTAGCTGGTCGCCTTGCCCAACTAGCTATGGAAGAAATGCGAGCAGAAACTGGAGATGATTCTTATAAATTTATCGCTGTTCGCCTGCCGTATGGAGTGCAAGCTGACGAGGATGATGCGCAAAAAGCACTAGCTTTTATCCGACCAGATGTGAGCTTGGTCGTTAATATAAAGGAATCTGTAGATGCAATGGCAGCGGCAGTAGAGGCTACTGGTAGTCCAATGTCAGACTTTAATAAAGGGAATATCAAGGCTCGTAGTCGTATGATTGCTCAGTATGCCCTAGCAGGTGCTCATAGCGGAGCAGTTATCGGGACTGACCATGCTGCAGAAAATGTTACAGGTTTCTTTACCAAGTTCGGTGACGGCGGTGCAGATATTCTTCCTCTCTATCGCCTCAACAAACGTCAAGGAAAACAACTATTGAAGGAGCTCGGAGCTGATCCTGCTCTCTATGAAAAAGTACCGATTGCCGATCTAGAAGAAGAGAAACCAGGATTGGCAGATGAAGTTGCACTCGGTGTAACCTACGCAGAGATTGATGACTACCTCGAAGGTAAACAAGTCAGCCCAGAAGCCCAAGCAACCATTGAAAAATGGTGGTACAAAGGCCAACACAAACGCCACCTACCAATCACTGTCTTTGATACGTTTTGGGAGTAAAAAGGTCCGGGGGACCTTTTTACCTTCTTGCCTAGAAATTAGAAAGCAAGAATAACCTCCGGGGGAGGTTTTTACCCCGAGTCTAGAAACAGGAGAACGAGGAAAGTCCGGAGGACCTTTTTCACTTTATAACTTGCAATAGGAGACTGAGATAGGTCAATGTAAGTTTGAGCCCATCCATAAAATAGAAAGCGAGTTACGATTATGAAAGCACTAGGTACACAAAATATAGAGACAGAACGTTTGATTTTGAGGAGATTTGTGGAAGGTGATGCCCGAGCTATGTTTGAGAATTGGGCTTCTCGTCTAGATAATCTAACCTATGTTACTTGGGATCCGCACCTGAATGTCGAACAGACTCGAAACTCTATTGGCAATTGGGTAGCATCCTATGACAATCCTAACTATTACAAATGGGCCATTTGTCTCAAAGAAAATCCAAATTTTGTCATTGGAGATATTAGTCTGGTCAGTGTGGATGAAGAAAACTCTAGCTGTGAGATCGGATATATCTTAGGAATGGACTACTGGGGACGAGGACTCATGACAGAAGCCTTGAAAGCAGTTTTATCATACTGTCTGGATGAGATTGAATTTAAAGAGGTTAATGCCTGCTATGCAAGTTTAAATCCCGCTTCTGGTCGTATCATGGAAAAGGCGGGTATGACTTTTTGGAAGACAATTCCAAATGCAGTTGAACGAAAAGGTTATATCGCTGATAAAATTTATTATCAAATCAAAAAATAAGATGGAAAAGAATAACTTTTCCATCTTATTTTTTATAATATACTTTTTAATCAAAATAAAGTAAATCTTTGCTGGTGCTTGTAAAGAGGTCGAAGCCATCCTTGGTAACAACACCGCAGTCTTCGATACGGACACCGACTTTACCTGGAATATAGATACCAGGTTCAACTGAGAAGCACATGCCTTCTTCGATGACCATGTCGTTTCCTTCCATGATGGAAGGAAATTCGTGGACGTCCATACCGATACCATGACCGAGACGGTGGTTGAAGTACTCACCGTAGCCAGCTTTTTCGATCACTTCACGGGCAGCTCGGTCTACTTCATGAGCTGTCACACCAGGTTTGATAAAGTCAAGGGCAGCTTGTTGGGCTTCAAGAGTCAAGTTGTAAATATCTTTCTTGAATTGGTCAGGTTTACCAACAGCGACTGTACGAGTCATATCTGATGCATAACCATTGACCATAACACCAAGGTCAAATAGGAGAAGGGCATTGTTCTCAACCTTGTTTGCTCCAGGAATACCATGTGGGTTTGCAGCGTTATCACCAGTCAAGACCATGGTATCAAAGCTCATTTCATAGCCTTCACGTTTCATAGCAAAATCAATTTGTGCAATGATATCTGTTTCGGTATTGTCAAGAGAGATATTGTCAAAACCAACCTTAACAGATTTGTCTGCATAGAGACCTGCAACCATCATCTTTTGCACTTCGTCTGCTGATTTGATCAAGCGCATGCGTTGGATCAATGGAGTCAAGTTTTCAAACTCCGCAGTTTCAAAGACAGATTTTAAACCGTGGTATTTAGTCAAGATGAGATTATCAAACTCAACTGCTACACGTTTGAAATCAAGCTGTGGCAAGGCGTTTTGGATTTTCTTCCAAGGATTTTCAGAGTCCACGTAGCCAACTACTGGGAAAGAGACAGTGCTAGTTGCACGTTCAACCTCAAGTGCTGGAACGAAGAGAAGCGGTTCCTGATCTGCAAGGACAAAAAGGAACATTTGACGTTCGTGTGGATCACTGTAAAAGCCAGTGAGGTAATTAATTGTGACGGGGTCAGATACGACAGCGACGTCTAGCTTTTCTGATTCAAGATAAGTTAAGATTTGTTGTAATTTAGACATATGCTACCTTCTTTCTACCCCTCTATTTTTGCAAAAATTAGTAGAAAATGCAAGAGAGAAGGGGAAAAGAGCCTAAAAAAATTCCAACAGCCGAAGCAAGTTGGAATCTAAATATTAGTTAAAATCTGCTTTGCTCTTAACATCGCCATATTCTTCAGCAACTTCTTGGCTGAGAATGTCTTCGTAAGCTGGAAGGACAAGATCCTGACCGTATTTCTTTTTGAGGGCAAGAGTTACTAGGCGATAAGCGAGATTGGCATTTCGGGAGAGGATAGGTCCGTGGAAGTAGGAACCAAAGACATTTTTATAGTGAACACCTTCACCGACCTTTTCTTCATTGTTTCCATTTCCATAAACAACTTGGCCAAGCGGTTTTTGGTCCTCTGAAAGGAAGGTGCGGCCTTGGTGGTTTTCAAAGCCATAATAAGTTTCATTAAATTCTTCATTATGAATTTTAATGTCACCGATAAAGCGGTTGTTGGTTTGGTTAAGGGTGTAATGTCCCATGACACCTAGACCTTCGATGCGTCTTCCAGAAGCTTCAATATAGTATTGACCCAGTAATTGGAAACCGCCACAGATAGCTAGGACGACCCCATCATTTTGGATAAAGTTGTCAATGCTTTCTTTTTTATCTGGCAAATCACCAGCAATGATGCTCTGTTCAAAGTCCTGGCCGCCACCGAAAAAGGCGATGTCGTAGTGATTTTCATCGAAATCATCATGAAGTGAAACGATGTCAACTGTCACATGGGCCCCAAGCTTTTCAGCGACGTACTTGAGCATGAGGATATTCCCGTTATCTCCGTAGGTATTCATGAGGTTACCATAGAGGTGGGCGATATTTAGCTGGTAAGGATAGTTGCCGTCTTTTGAGGAAAGTGAAGTATAAACCATTAGTTCATCTCCTTTCTAACAAGCTGACGATTAGCTAGTAAATCTCGGAATTCCAGCATGGCCGTATAAGTCGCAAGGATATAAGCATGTTTGCAGTCTTGAGCTTCAATCGTTTTAAGAACTTGTTCCAGACTGCTTGTTTCAGTGATTTTATCAGCTGGATAACCAGTTACTCGAAGACGACGAGCGATTTCAGAATGACGAACGCCACCGGCGTTGATTTCTGGGATATCCATGTCAGTAATTTGTTCAAAATCAGCATCCCAAATCCAGCTGGTATCAATCCCGTCTGCATAGTTGGCATTTAGGAGAACAGAAAGGCTAAACGGATAAGGAGCTAGTTTTATCATTTCAATAGCTTGGGTAGCACCAACAGGATTTTTGATGAGAACCAGTGTACATTCCTTATCACCGATATGGAAGGTCTCCTGGCGACCGAATACAGCACGGCTCTTGTCAAATCCTTGTTTGATCAGTTGAGAATCGGCTCCAAGGTAACGGGCAATAGCAACCGCAGCTAGAGCATTGTAAATATTGTAGAGTCCACCAATTTGAATACCGTATTCTTGACCATCGATAACAAAGCTAGAACGATTGTTAGTCAATTCCACCAATTCTGTCAGACGGTAGTCCAAGTCAGGACGTTTACATCCACAGTTTTCGCAGATATAAGCTCCTAAGTTGGCATAAGTATTAAGCTCATATTTCAAAATACTTTGACAGTCTGGGCAGAGAATACCTTCAGTATTGTAGTGAGCAAGTTTTGCTGGACCTTTTTCCAAATCAAAACCAAAATACTGAACAGGATTTGGAATTGCAGGCTTGTAGAAAAGTGGACTGTCACCGTTAAGGAGGACAGTAGCAGTAGGAACTTTTCGAATAGCATCCAAAATCATCTTGTAGGTCGTATAAATCTCTCCGTAGCGGTCCATTTGGTCACGGAAGATATTGGTAATGACGAAAAGACTAGGCTGGATATAGTCACAGATGTGTGAGAGACTAGCTTCATCGATTTCAAGAACCGCAATATTTTTTCCAGTTTTTGAAGATTTTGCAGTCAAGAAAGTCGTTGTAATCCCTGTGATCATGTTGGCACCACTTGGATTAGTTAAAACTTGACCATAAATTTCCTTAAGGATACCGACAGTGAGAGCGGTTGTCAAGGTTTTTCCATTGGTACCAGTTACCACAACAATCTCATAGTTCTTCGCTAAATGTTGTAAAATATCTTTATCAAATTGAAGGGCAAGTTTTCCAGGCAGCGTACTTCCACGTCCAAGACGACTCAAAATAAAGTGAGAAGAACGCCCAGCAAGAAGGCCCAAAGTAGTTTTTAATTTCATGTTTCTATTATATCATAAATGCTGAAAAAGACAGATTTGAGATTTTAGAAAAAGAAAAACAGCCCAAGGAGGGCTGCTTTCTATTATTAAATCTATTAAATCGCAAACAAGTCATTCAAGTTCTCAGCCAAGGTTGGGTGAGTGAAGATTTGTTTTGTGAAGTAAGTGTATGGAATCTTGTTGTCCATTGCAACAGTGATGATGTTGATGATTTCTTGTGAACCTTCAGAGAAGATAGTTGCGCCAAGAATTTCTTTTGTTTCAGTATTGACAACAGCTTTGAAGGCACCACGAAGGTCACCATTTACATGTCCACGAGGCATAGCTGCAACAGGGATTTCCTTAACAGCGTATGGAAGCTTCAATTCAGCAGCTTGGCTTTCAGTCAAACCAACTTGTGAAAGTGCAGGTGTGATGAACATAGTATTTGGTACATTGAGACGGTCTTCAAGGGTGTAGCTGCCATCACCAGCAAGGTAGCTGTATACAACACGGAAGTCATCAAGTGAAATGTAAGTGAATTGAAGGCCGCCGTTGACATCTCCAACTGCAAAGACACCAGGAACGTTTGTTTGACAATGTTTGTCCACCTTGATAGCACCACGTTCAGTTAGTTCAATATCTGTATTTTCAAGTTGTAGAGGTTCAACATTTGGTTTACGTCCTGTTGCATAGAGAAGGGCATCGAAACGATAGGTTTCATTTTCAGTCACAACAAGAACTTGGTCACCATCGTTTTTGATTTCAGTAGTATGGATGTTTTGAAGCAATTCGATGCCGTCTTCTTCCATGTATTGTTTAGCAAGAGCTGCGATGGAAGGTTCTGCACGAGGTAAGAAAGTGTCCATTGCATCTAAGACTGTTACCTTGCTTCCGAGTTTGTTGTAAAGACCAGCAAATTCAAGACCAATGTTTCCACCACCAAGAATTCCAAGTTTTTCAGGCAATTGTTCCAAGTTTTGGATTCCTGTTGAGTCAAAGACGTTCTTACTTGTAGCAAGACCTGGGATTGGTAATACATTTGAAACAGCACCAGTGTTGATGACGATAGTTTCAGCTGTTAGTTCTTGTTTTTCATCACCAGCTTGAATTTCAATAACCTTGTTTGAGACAAAGTGTGCTTCAGCATCAAAGATATCTACACCTGTACCAGCTACAGTAGCATAATTTTTTCCATTGAGGCGTGTAGTAACCGTATTTTTAGTAGCCATGACTTCCTCAAAAGACAAGTCTTTCTCAGCAGCAACTAGCAAGGTTTTAGTTGGGATGCAACCGATATTGATACAAGTTCCACCGTACATCGCCTTACTACGTTCGATAAGGGCAACCTTTTTACCAGCTGAAGCTAGTTTTCCAGCAAGCGTTTTACCTGCCTTACCAAATCCTATTACAATTAAATCGTATGTTAACATTTTTATTCCTCCTGTTCGATTTTCATTCTAGCACAAGAAAAAAACTTTTGCACAAATCTGCTACGGAAAATAGTTTCAGGAACCGAATGCTCTAACAAATACTTTTTGAGTGAAGCAAATCGATAGAAAAATCGTTTACATGACTTAATCAGGAGGTTAGACTATCTTTTGACCCTCTCTTATGTTATACTAGATAAGTTGCAAAAAAGCAGTACTTTTCTTTAGTGGAAAAGAAGCAACACGGTCTTTCATAAAAGATATGAAAGTACGTCATGACAAGAAAAGTATAAACTAAGCGCTATAGGATGGCTTCGCACCATCTTTAGAAAGAAGAATAACGTGAAATTTAATGAATTTAATCTTTCAGCTGATTTATTAGCAGAAATTGAAAAAGCAGGATTTGTAGAAGCAAGTCCTATCCAAGAGCAAACCATTCCTTTGGCTCTTGAAGGGAAAGATGTTATCGGACAAGCCCAAACTGGTACAGGAAAAACTGCTGCCTTTGGTTTGCCAACCCTTGAAAAAATCCGTACAGAAGAAGCAACTATTCAAGCTTTGGTGATTGCCCCAACTCGTGAACTAGCTGTGCAAAGTCAGGAAGAACTCTTCCGCTTTGGTCGAAGCAAGGGTGTAAAAGTCCGTTCTGTTTATGGTGGTTCAAGTATCGAAAAACAAATCAAGGCTCTTAAATCAGGTGCTCATATCGTAGTTGGAACACCAGGTCGTCTCCTAGATTTGATCAAACGCAAGGCCTTGAAATTGCAAGATATTGAGACTCTTATTCTTGATGAAGCGGACGAAATGCTTAACATGGGCTTCCTTGAGGATATTGAAGCCATCATCTCTCGTGTCCCAGAAAATCGTCAAACCTTGCTCTTTTCAGCAACTATGCCTGAAGCTATCAAACGCATCGGGGTTCAGTTTATGAAAGAACCTGAGCATGTGAAGATTGCTGCCAAGGAGTTGACAACAGAACTAGTAGACCAGTACTATATCCGAGTTAAGGAACAAGAAAAATTTGACACTATGACTCGTCTTATGGATGTTGAACAGCCTGAGTTGTCTATTGTCTTCGGTCGTACAAAACGTCGTGTAGATGAGTTGACTCGTGGTCTGAAAATCCGTGGCTTCCGTGCAGAAGGGATTCATGGAGATTTGGACCAAAACAAACGTCTTCGTGTCCTTCGCGATTTTAAAAATGGCAATCTGGATGTCCTCGTAGCAACGGACGTTGCGGCTCGTGGTTTGGATATCTCAGGTGTGACTCATGTCTATAATTACGACATTCCACAAGATCCAGAGAGCTATGTTCACCGTATCGGTCGTACAGGTCGTGCTGGTAAGTCAGGTCAATCGATTACTTTCGTAGCACCAAATGAGATGGGCTACCTTCAAATCATCGAAAACTTGACTAAAAAACGCATGAAGGGGTTGAAACCAGCGACAGCAGAAGAAGCCTTCCAAGCTAAAAAGCATGTTGCGTTGAAGAAAATTGAACGTGACTTTGCCGATGAGACTGTTCGTGGAAACTTTGACAAATTCGCAAAAGACGCTCGTAAACTTGCAGCTGAATTCAGTCCAGAAGAATTGGCAATGTATATCCTAAGCTTAACTGTTCAGGATCCAGATAGTCTTCCAGAAGTTGAAATTGCGCGCGAGAAACCATTGCCATTTAAACCATCTGGTGGTGGATTTGGTGGTAAAGGCAAGGGAGGACGTCGTGGTGAGGATCGTCGAGATCGTGATCGCCGTCGCGACAATCGTCGTGGCGAACGTCGAGATGACTTCAAAAAAGGCAGTCGCAAAAACGACCGCTTTGAAAAGGAAAAACGTTATCGTAAGGATAATAAAAAACCACGCAATACTTCAAGCGAGAAGAAAACTGGTTTTGTAATCCGTAACAAGGGCGATAAATAATAAAAAAAGCGGTTCACTGAGGTGGATCGCTTTTATATATAAGGAGACCGAGAGTCAAGAAAAGTTTAATACGAGAAAATAGATTTATATATTTGTTATCTTGTAATATTATATTATCAAAAATTTTGGGACCTGTCAATAAGAAAATTAGAAAAAACTAGTAAAAATTTTCGAACAGTCATGAATTGCAATTCAATAAACAATTTTCAGATAATTATTGAAATAATGGGCATTTTATGATATAATGGAAGCGATTAAATACGAGGTGAAAAATGGCACATTTATTAGAAAAAACGAGAAAAATTACGTCTATCCTGAAGCGTGCGGAGGAGAAATTACAAGATGATCTTCCATATAATGCCATCACACGCCAATTAGCGGATATTATTGATTGCAACGCTTGTATCCTAAATAGTAAGGGACGTCTTTT
Organism: Streptococcus pseudopneumoniae; assembly: GCF_001072925.1. GTDB lineage: Bacteria > Bacillota > Bacilli > Lactobacillales > Streptococcaceae > Streptococcus > Streptococcus pseudopneumoniae_Q. The sequence continues at coordinate 57,045 of NZ_JVHE01000119.1, forward strand.
AGGATATTTTATGCGCTACAAGACTAATAATGATCGTGTAGAGCAATTTTTCCAATCAAAAATTTTTCCTGAGGACTATATTCAAGGTGCAAATATGATTTACGATACAGAAGCAAATCTGACTGTAGATCACGAATTAAGCATCTTTCCAGTTGAGAGTCGTGCAGATTTCGCAGAAGGTTTGACAACCATTGCTCCAATCCATGTTTCTGGGATTCGTTTGGGATCTTTGATTATCTGGCGTAATGATAAGAAATTTGAAGATGAGGATTTGATTCTTGTTGAGATTGCTAGTACGGTGGTTGGTATTCAGCTTTTGAACTTCCAACGTGAAGAAGACGAGAAAAATATCCGTCGTCGTACAGCCGTAACGATGGCAGTCAACACCCTTTCTTACTCTGAGTTACGAGCAGTATCAGCTATTTTAGGTGAATTGAAAGGCAATGAAGGACAATTAACTGCGTCAGTCATTGCAGACCGTATCGGTATTACGCGTTCTGTGATTGTCAATGCCCTTCGAAAACTCGAATCAGCAGGAATTATTGAAAGTCGTTCACTGGGGATGAAGGGAACTTATCTTAAGGTCTTGATCCCAGATATTTTTGAAGAAGTGAAAAAGAGGGACTATTAATGGCTAAGGCTTTAATTTCGATTGACTATACAGAAGATTTTGTAGCGGATCATGGAAAATTGACAGCAGGAGCTCCTGCTCAAGCAATATCAGAAGTAATCAATCAGGTAACTAGATTAGCATTTGACCGTGGAGATTATATTTTCTTTACCATTGATGCTCATGAGGAAAATGATGTCTTTCATCCAGAAAGTAAACTATTTCCCCCTCATAATCTGATTGGGACTAGCGGGCGTAATCTATATGGTAAGTTAGCTGAATTTTATCAGGAACAGGCCCAGGATAGTCGTGTTTTCTGGATGGACAAACGTCACTATTCGGCTTTTTCTGGCACAGATTTGGATATCCGTCTGAGGGAGCGTCGCGTGGATACAGTCATCTTAACAGGTGTTCTTACAGATATCTGTGTATTGCATACGGCTATCGATGCCTATAATCTTGGGTATCAGATTGAAGTTGTCAAGCCAGCAGTCGCATCCATTTGGCCTGAAAACCATCAGTTTGCACTTGGACATTTTCAGAATACATTAGGAGCGAAACTCCTTGATGAAAATCTTGTTGAAATCAAAGAATAATGTATTCAAAAAAACTGAAAAAAATCTGAAAAAGTGTTGACAAAGTTATTGAAAGTTGATATACTAGTAAAGTAATCGACGCGGGGATGGCGGAATTGGCAGACGCGCAGGACTAAGGATCCTGTGACCGCTTTAGGTCGTGAGGGTTCAAGTCCCTCTCTCCGCATAGGAAAAGAGTTAGCTTCGGCTAGCTCTTTATTTTTATATAAACAAGGGCAAAGATTTTGCTCTTTTTTTGTGATTTCATAAACATTTCATATTTGGATATTATAATAGTTTTACAAATATGGAGGTGTTATATGAATCCCACTCAAAGAGCTTGGGCTTACGTCAGCAGAAAACGACTGAGAAGTCTCATTTTATTCTTGATTCTATTTGTCTTATTGGCTGGAATATCGGCTTGTCTGACGCTTATGAAGTCCAACAAAACAGTAGAAAATAATCTCTATCGCTCATTAAATACGTCTTTTTCTATTAAAAGAATAGAAGCAGATCAGACTTTTCAACTGTCTCAACTAGATGACCTTAAAAAAATACAGGGGCTTGAGGAGATTTCTCCTGAGCTAGAAACAATAGCCAAGTTAGCTGACAAAGAAGTCGTTACTGGAGAACAAAGTATCCAAAGGGATGATTTGACAGAGGCTGAAAAGAATCTTATCAGTTTGATTGCATTAGAAGACTCTTCCAAGGATGTTTCTTTTACAAGTTCCGCCTTTACCCTTAAAGAAGGAAGACATCTCGAAAAAGGGGATAGTAAAAAAATCTTAGTCCATGAAGAATTAGCTAAGAAGAATAACTTAAAACTTGGGGATAAGATTAGTTTAAATCCTGGTCAAGTTGAAGGAAATAGTGGACAAAGGCTAGACTATGAAATCGTAGGTATTTTCTTAGGTAAGAAGCAAGAGAAATTTACCGGTCTCTCATCAGACTTTAGTGAAAACACGGTCTATACAGACTACGAAAGTAGCCAAACTCTTCTTGGAAATAAGGAAGCTCAAGTTACTGCCGCTCGTTTCTATCTAGAAAATCCAAAAGATATGGACAGCATCATTCAAGAGGTTGAAAAGTTATCCCTGGAAACGAAAGGCTACCAAGTCGAAAAGGAAAATAAGGCTTTTGAACAAATCAAGGATTCAGTTTCGACCTTCCAAACCTTCTTACAAATTTTCCTCTATGGCGTTATGATTGCTGGTGTAGGAGCGCTAATCTTGGTCTTATCTCTTTGGTTACGAGAGCGAGTCTACGAGGTTGGTATTTTATTGGCACTAGGGAAGGGAAAAGGAGCAATCTTTAGCCAATTCTGCCTGGAAGTCATCCTAGTTTCATTGGCATCTATTTTGCCGGCATTTGTAGCTGGGAATGCCATTACTTCCTATCTCTTGAAGACTGTACTAGCAAGCGATGACCAAGCTGCACTACAAGATACGCTAGCAAAAGCAACGAACCTTTCAACAAATCTTCTATCATTTGGAGAATCTTATATCTTTTTACTTGTGATTAGTTGTTTATCGGTTGCACTTTGTTTTATCTTTTTATTTAGAAAATCACCGAAAGAAATTTTATCATCCATCAGTTAATAAAGGAGAAATCATGACTTTACTACAATTACAAGATCTTACTTATCGTTACAAGAACACTGCAGAAGCAGTATTATATAAAATCAATTACGATTTTGAACCAGGCAAGTTTTATAGTATTATCGGAGACTCAGGAGCTGGGAAGTCAACACTCTTATCTCTATTAGCAGGACTTGATAGCCCAGTCGAAGGAGCTATCTTATTCGAAGGCAAGGATATTCGTGAACAAGGTTATTCTTATCATCGCATGCACCATATCTCTTTGGTTTTCCAAAACTATAACTTGATTGATTATCTTTCTCCATTGGAAAATATCCGCTTGGTTAATAAAAAAGCTAGCAAGGATATCCTTCTTGAACTTGGTTTAGATGAAAGTCAAATCAAGCGGAATGTTCTCCAATTATCAGGAGGGCAGCAACAACGGGTGGCCATTGCTCGTAGCCTTGTATCGGAAGCACCAGTGATTTTAGCGGATGAACCAACAGGAAACCTAGATCCTAAGACAGCTGGGGATATCATTGACCTGCTCAAATCTCTTGCTGAGAAAACAGGCAAGTGTGTGATCGTTGTGACCCACAGTAAGGAAGTAGCACAGGCGTCAGATATTACACTGGAATTGAAGGATAAAAAGCTGACAGAAACAAGAAGAAATAGTAACTAAAACTTTTAAATATATAAGCGAAGTAAATCTAGAAAGGAATCTTATGTTACACAACGCATTTGCCTATGTCACAAGAAAATTTTTTAAGTCGCTTGTGATCTTTCTCATCATTCTCTTGATGGCTAGTTTGAGTTTGATCGGCTTGTCTATCAAGGGTGCGACAGCCAAGGCTTCTCAAGAAACCTTTAAGAATATCACCAATAGTTTTTCTATGCAAATCAATCGTAGAGTTAACCAAGGAACTCCACGTGGTGCAGGGAATATCAAGGGTGAAGATATTAAAAAAATTACTGAAAATAAGGCCATCGAATCTTACATCAAACGTATCAATGCTATCGGTGATTTAACAGGCTACGAATTGATTGAGACACCTGAAACCAAGAAAAATCTAACGCCAGATCGAGCTCAACGTTTTGGAAGTAGTTTGATGATAACAGGTGTTAATGACTCTTCTAAAGAAGACAAGTTTGTATCAGGCTCTTACAAACTAGTTGAAGGTGAGCATTTAACAAACGATGACAAATACCAGATTCTCATGCACAAAGACTTGGCTGCTAAACATGGCTGGAAGGTAGGAGATAAGGTCAAACTGAACTCCAATATTTACGATGCCGATAATGAAAAAGGAGCCAAGGAAACAGTAGAAGTAACGATCAAAGGACTCTTTGATGGACATAACAAATCTGCTGTGACCTACTCACAAGAACTTTATGAGAATACAGCTATCACAGATATTCACACAGCTGCCCAGCTCTATGGTTATACTGAAGATACAGCTATCTATGGCGATGCTACCTTCTTTGTAGCTGGAGATAAGAACCTAGATAGTGTCATGCAAGAACTAGGGTCAATAAACGGCATCAACTGGAAAATGTATAGCTTGATTAAGAGTTCATCTAACTATCCTGCCCTTGAACAATCCATCTCCGGCATGTACAAGATGGCTAATCTGCTTTTCTGGGGTAGCTTGAGCTTTTCTGTTCTACTACTTGCTCTCTTACTCACACTTTGGATTAACGCCCGTCGTAAAGAGGTTGGAATTCTCCTTTCAATTGGTCTTAAACAAGCAAGTATTCTAGGTCAATTTATCACAGAAGCAGTTATGATTGCTATTCCAGCTCTCATTTCAGCCTACTTCCTAGCTAATTATACAGCTCGTGCTATTGGAAATACAGTACTAGCCAATGTCACATCAGATGTGGCTAAGCAGGCAAGTAAGGCAGCCCAAGCCTCTAATCTCGGTGGTGGTGCAGAAGTTGACGGCTTTAGCAAGACTCTTTCAAGTTTGGATATTTCTATTCAACCTTCAGACTTTGCCATCATCTTTGTACTTGGCTTGGTTCTAGTAGTACTAGTTATGGCACTTGCTTCCAGCAATCTCCTCTTTAAACAACCAAAAGAACTCTTGTTGGATAGTGAATAAAAAAACCTGCTACCTATTCTCACTCAAATGAGATATAATATAGGTAGCATTTTTGTTAGAAAAGGATTTATATGAAAATTCTAATTGTAGAAGATGAAGACATGATCCGTGAGGGAATTAGTGATTACTTGGCGGATTGTGGCTATGAAACCCTTCAGGCAGCAGATGGCCTTGAGGCCTTAGAACAATTTTCTCATCATCAGGTTGCCTTGGTTCTCCTAGATATTCAAATGCCTAAACTCAATGGTTTAGAGGTCTTATCAGAAATCCGCAAGACCAGTCAAGTTCCTGTTTTGATGTTGACAGCTTTTCAAGACGAGGAGTATAAGATGAGTGCCTTTGCTGCATTAGCAGATGGTTATTTGGAAAAGCCTTTTTCTCTATCTTTGTTAAAAGTACGAGTGGATGCCATCTTTAAACGTTATTATGATACTGGTCGTATTTTTACCTATAGAGACACCGAGGTAGACTTTGACAGTTATAGCGCCAAAGTGGCTGGCCAAGAGGTTGCAGTGAATGCAAAAGAACTGGAAATTTTAGACTATCTGGTTAAAAATGAAGGTCGAGCCTTAACACGGTCGCAGATTATCGATGCTGTATGGAAGATGACAGATGAGATCCCTTTTGACAGAGTGATCGATGTCTATATCAAGGAACTACGGAAAAAATTGGATTTAGACTGTATTCTTACCGTGCGCAACGTTGGTTATAAATTGGAGAGAAAATGAGACGTTCAGGTTTATTTAAAAAAATTTTTATCTATACCTTCTCGGTATTTTCTACCTTGGTCATTTGTTTGCATTTGGCCATCTATTTCCTCTTTCCATCGACCTATCTCAGTCACCGTCAGGAGAGCATAGGCCTCAAGGCTACCGAAATTGCACAATCCCTCCAAGGAAAGGACAGTCAAACTATCCAGGAAGTCCTTGAACTCTATTCTCAAAGTAGTGATATTAAGGGATCTATCAAGGGAGAGATGACCCAAGATAAGTTGGAGGTCAAGGACAATCTTCCCATTGATAAAGAACGACAAACAGCCTCCTTGGTCATTGAGGAAAGAGAAGTTCAAACCAAGGATGGTCAGACTATGACCTTGCAGTTTTTAGCCTCTATGGATTTGCAGAAAGAAGCAGAAGACATCAGTCTTCAATTTCTGCCTTATACTTTATTAGCGTCTTTCATCATTTCGCTCCTCATCGCCTTTATCTATGCGAAAACCATTGTAGCTCCGATTTTGGAAATCAAACGAGTGACTCGACGGATGATGGACTTGGATGCTCAAGTACGCTTGCGCGTGGATTCCAAGGATGAGATTGGTGATCTCAAAGACCAGATTAATAGTCTCTATCAGCATCTCTTGACCGTTATTGCAGACTTGCATGAGAAAAATGAGGCAATCCTCCAACTAGAAAAAATGAAGGTAGAGTTTTTGAGAGGTGCTTCCCATGAGCTCAAGACACCTCTTGCTAGTCTGAAGATTCTTCTGGAAAATATGCAAGCCAATATCGGACGTTATAAAGATAGAGACCATTACCTTGGAGTTTCTCTAGGAATTGTGGATGATTTAAGTCACCATGTCCAGCAAATTCTATCCCTTTCTTCGGTACAGGAATTGCGAGATAAGAAGGAAGAAATCAATCTTTTGGATATGACCAATCTTCTATTGAAGGACTATGACTTATTAGCCAAAGAGAGAGAAATCACTGTAGACAATCAACTGACTAACCAACAAACTTATCTAAATCCTTCTGTACTCAAGCTTATTCTTTCCAATCTTATCAGTAATGCTGTGAAACACTCTGTTCAAGGAGGCTATCTAAAAATTGGAGCAAAAGATGGTTGGGTTTTCATTGAGAACGCCTGTACACCTGAGGAGCAAGATAAGTTTGAACAATCCTTTACGGCTTCTAGTCGACAAAGTAAGGGAGCTGGCTTGGGACTTTTCGTGGTCAAAAGTTTATTAGAAAATGAAGAAATTAACTATCATTTTGAAAGAGCTGAAGATCACCTAGTATTTTTCATGAAGCTACCTCAGACCGAGTTGGAAAGTGATTAAGAAAGGGTTTACATCTATCTAATTGGAAGAAATTCAATCTAAAGTATGGGAAAAACTAGCTTTTTTTGCTAAAAAGTGATAAAATGAACAATGTAAATGGGATGTCCCATAAAAATATACAGGAGGCCTGATAAAATGGCAATCGTTTCAGCAGAAAAATTTGTCCAAGCAGCTCGTGACAACGGTTATGCAGTTGGTGGATTTAACACAAACAACCTTGAGTGGACTCAAGCAATCTTGCGCGCAGCAGAAGCTAAACAAGCTCCAGTTTTGATCCAAACTTCAATGGGTGCTGCTAAATACATGGGTGGTTACAAAGTTGCTCGCAACTTGATCGCTAACCTTGTTGAATCAATGGGTATCACTGTACCAGTAGCTATCCACCTTGACCACGGTCACTACGAAGATGCACTTGAGTGTATTCAAGTTGGTTATACTTCAGTAATGTTTGACGGTTCACACCTTCCAGTTGAAGAAAACCTTGAAAAAGCTCGTAAAGTTGTAGAATTTGCTCACGCAAATGGTGTATCAGTAGAAGCTGAAGTTGGAACTATCGGTGGTGAAGAAGACGGAATCATCGGTGACGGTGAATTGGCTCCAATTGAAGACGCTAAAGCAATGGTTGCAACTGGTATTGACTTCTTGGCAGCTGGTATCGGTAACATCCACGGTCCTTACCCAGCAAACTGGAAAGGTCTTCACCTTGACCACTTGCAAAAATTGACTGAAGCTGTACCAGGATTCCCAATCGTATTGCACGGTGGTTCAGGTATTCCTGATGACCAAATCCAAGCAGCTATCAAACTTGGTGTTGCTAAAGTTAACGTTAACACTGAATGCCAAATCGCATTCGCTAACGCAACTCGTAAATTTGCTCGTGACTACGAAGCAAACGAAGCAGAATACGACAAGAAAAAACTCTTCGACCCACGTAAATTCTTGGCTGACGGTGTAAAAGCTATCCAAGCATCAGTTGAAGAACGTATCGACGTATTCGGTTCAGAAGGTAAAGCTTAATCTAGCTGAACAAAACATAACAGAAACCTGCCCGTAAGGGTGGGTTTTTCATTTTCCAACTCTTCTCAATCTTATTTAAAAAGTGATATAATGAAGATGGAACGAATCATTTAGTGGATTTTTTGGTAAAACTAGTTTTTAAATCAACCTTTGAAAGGAAAAATAGCCATGATATTCGATCAGTCCTTGCAAGCTTACATACATGAAGTAGATGATGTTCTTGTAGCTTGGGAAGAAAAACCAAGTGGAAATTTTGAGATGGAAGCTCAGTTGCTTGCAGCCAATTACCATAAAAATCTTTCCCGTATTCTTGCATTTATACTGCCTCATTTACAAGAATTTTATGGTCATTTCACAGATGAAGAAGCTACTGAAAAATTGGGTAAACCCATCATCGAGCCAGAAAGACAAACCGTTACTTTCTGTGATCAAACTTTTGATGATATTCATATCTTTTCTTTTGATTATCAGGGGCAAGACTTTGAAATTCTAAAGAATTTTGCCATTGATGGTTAAGGTCTGTTTTCAGTTTTAAAAAGAAGGGGAGAGACTGATGAGTACTGCTGATTTTGTCTTTGTAGAGACTAAAGAACCCGTATTCCTTGATTTACAAGCCTTTTGTCGTGCTTTGAGAGAAAGATTCCCAGGTATTATGGTTAGAGAAAGAACTAATCCCGAAAAAGCTTACTCGCTTTCTTGGGATTATCAAAGTCCTCAGCTTACCTTGGAAAGTTCACTGAGTAGCAATAAAAATGTTTTTGTGATTGATTACTTTGATTCAACGAACAGATTACAAGATTATGCCTCCTACATCATCTGGCTTCGGAAATGGTTTCCAGCTGAAGAGAAGGTTTTCTTTTGTGATGAAGGATATGAGTATGTGTTGGAGCTTCCTAGTGTTTTATCCCAAAAAGAGTTGGAAAACTACTTACGAACAAGGTTTGATGAGTGAAGAAAAAGTTCAAAGACAAATATGATATGGAAAAGTGAAAAAGGAGAATCAGATGCTTACTAGAGATGAGATTTTAGTTGCTTTGCAAGATGCAATTACTGAATACCAAGAATTTGAGTTGGCAGATGAGATTATGGATGTTATGGAGCTTTATGATCAACCCTTTGATTTGGTTGCCCCCATTTTAGAATTTATTTCCGAGCATCCAGAAGTAGATTTTGGTTCTCCAGGTTACTTGGTTCACTTTGTGGAGAGATTTTATCATCAAGGCTATGAGGATTTATTGATGGAAGTAGTTGGTAAAAAGCCAACCTTGCATAATATTTGGATGCTTCATCGATGTTGTAATGACAATGATCCAAATCTAGTCTGGCAGATTCAGGCTTTGGTTGGAGAACTTAAGAAGGATAAGACTCTTGATTCACAAGTAAGAAGCATGATTGAAGACTTAACTTGGTAGAGGGAGGTGATGTAGCATCACCTTTTTATCTTTTCTTAGGGATAAAAATTTTCGATATGAATTAACACTTGTTTTCCTTAGACATTTGCACTATAATAGGGTGTTATTAGGGCTTTCTTTCCTTATGTTGAAAAAGAAGGCAGATTTTTGGAGATAAGAAGTCGTGTTTGAATGTTCAGGAGCTTGATTTAACGATTTCTTACTAAAGGGAGATAGATATGGCAATGATAGAAGTGGAACATCTTCAGAAAAATTTTGTGAAGACTGTTAAGGAACCGGGCTTGAAGGGAGCCTTGCGCTCCTTTATTCATCCTGAAAAGCAGACCTTTGAAGCGGTCAAGGATTTAACCTTTGAAGTTCCAAAAGGGCAGATTCTAGGCTTTATCGGAGCTAATGGTGCTGGGAAGTCGACAACCATCAAAATGCTAACAGGGATTTTGAAACCGACATCTGGTTTTTGTCGGATTAACGGCAAGATTCCCCAGGATAATCGCCAAGATTATGTCAAGGATATTGGAGTCGTTTTCGGACAACGTACCCAGCTATGGTGGGATTTGGCACTGCAAGAGACCTACACGGTTTTGAAGGAGATTTACGATGTGCCAGACTCGCTTTTCCATAAGCGTATGGACTTTTTGAATGAAGTTTTGGATTTGAAGGAATTTATCAAGGATCCTGTGCGGACTCTTTCATTGGGTCAACGGATGCGGGCGGACATTGCGGCTTCCTTGCTTCACAATCCCAAAGTTCTCTTTTTAGATGAGCCGACTATTGGTTTGGATGTGTCGGTCAAGGATAACATTCGACGTGCTATCACCCAGATTAATCAGGAGGAAGAGACAACTATTCTCTTGACCACTCACGACTTGAGCGATATTGAGCAACTCTGTGATCGGATTTTTATGATTGACAAGGGGCAGGAGATTTTTGATGGGACGGTGAGCCAGCTCAAGGAGACATTTGGCAAGATGAAGACTCTCTCCTTCGATCTGACGCCAGGTCAAAGTCATCTCGTCTCTCATTATGAAGGCTTACCTGATATATCCATTGATAGACAAGGAAATAACCTGACTATTGAATTTGATAGTTCCCGCTACCAATCAGCTGATATTATCAAGCAAACCTTATCTGATTTTGAAGTCCGTGATTTGAAGATGGTAGATACGGATATTGAAGATATTATCCGTCGCTTCTATCGAAAGGAGCTCTAAGATGGTCAAATTGTGGAGACGTTATAAACCCTTTATCAATGCGGGGATTCAGGAGTTGATTACCTATCGAGTAAACTTTCTTCTTTATCGGATTGGCGATGTCATGGGGGCTTTTGTGGAATTTTATCTCTGGAAGGCTGTCTTTGATTCCTCGCAAGAGCCTTTGATTCAGGGCTTCAGTATGGCGGATATCACCCTCTATATCATCATGAGTTTTGTGACTAATTTATTAACTGAGTCAGATAGCTCCTTTATGATCGGTGATGAGGTAAAAGATGGCTCTATTATCATGCGCTTATTAAGACCAGTCCATTTTGCGGCCTCTTATCTTTTCACTGAGCTTGGGTCAAAGTGGTTGATTTTCATCTCTGTTGGCCTGCCGTTTTTAAGTGTTATTGTCTTGATGAAAATTTTATCTGGGCAAGGGGTTATGGAAGTGCTGGGATTAACCATTCTTTATCTCTTTAGCTTAACGCTGGCTTATCTGATTAACTTTTTCTTTAATATCTGTTTTGGTTTTTCAGCATTTGTGTTTAAAAATTTATGGGGTTCTCAAGTATTTAAGGCTTCACTAGTATCCTTTATGTCAGGAAGTTTGATTCCTTTGGCTTTTTTTCCAAAGGTGGTTTCAGATATTCTCTCCTTCTTACCTTTCTCATCCTTGATTTACACTCCGGTCATGATCATTCTTGGGAAATACGATACCAGTCAGATTCTTCAGGCACTTTTGCTTCAGCTTTTCTGGCTTATAGTGATGGTGGGCTTGTCTCAGTTGATTTGGAAGCGAGTCCAGTCATTTATCACCATTCAGGGAGGTTAGTATGAAAAAATATCAACGCATGCATCTGATTTTTATCAGACAGTACATCAAGCAAATCATGGAATACAAGGTAGATTTTGTGGTTGGTGTGTTGGGAGTCTTTCTGACTCAAGGCCTGAACCTCTTGTTTCTCAATGTCATCTTTCAACACATCCCCTCGCTAGAAGGTTGGACCTTTCAAGAGATTGCCTTTATCTATGGATTTTCCTCAATTCCAAAGGGATTAGATCATCTCTTTTTTGACAATCTCTGGGCTTTAGGTCAACGACTAGTTCGAAAAGGGGAGTTTGACAAGTATCTGACTCGTCCTATCAATCCTCTCTTTCACATCCTCGTTGAGACCTTTCAGATTGATGCCTTGGGTGAACTTTTGGTCGGTGGAATTTTACTAGCGACAACGGCGACTAGCATTGCTTGGACTCTTCCCAAATTCCTGATTTTTCTAGTTTGTATTCCTTTTGCGACCTTGATTTATACTTCCTTGAAAATTGCAACAGCCAGCATCGCTTTTTGGACCAAGCAGTCAGGTGCCATGATTTACATTTTCTATATGTTTAATGATTTTGCCAAGTACCCGATTTCCATTTACAATTCGCTCCTTCGTTGGTTAATTAGCTTTATTGTGCCTTTTGCCTTTACGGCCTACTATCCTGCCAGCTATTTCTTGCAGGGCAAGGATGGACTCTTTAATATTGGTGGTTTGATTCTGATTTCTCTCATCTTCTTTTGCATCTCTCTGAAACTCTGGGATAGGGGATTAGACGCTTACGAAAGTGCAGGTTCTTAATAGCAAAAATTGGACCAAATCATGAAAGGATTTTATGATGTTTGTAATTGAAGAAGTGAAAGATGCCAATCAAAAAATGGCAGTTGTCGCTGAAGTTTTAAAGAATTTGCCAGAATGGTTTGGAATACCAGAAAGTACGCAAGCCTATATCGAAGGAGCCAAGGACTTGCAAGTGTGGGCTGCCTATCAGGAGAGTGATTTGGCTGGATTTGTAAGCTTATCATATTCTAGTGAAGATTGTGCAGAGATTGACTGTCTCGGAGTAAAAAAAGCTTATCAAGGTAGAGGAATTGGTAGTCAGTTACTTGCTACTTTAGAAAGTGAAGCACGTAAAAACGTTGATTATTTACAAGTGAAAACAGTAGCAGAAGGCTCTAATAAAGATTATGACCGAACAAATGTCTTTTATCGCAGTCTTGGTTTTAAAAAATTAGAGATTTTTCCGCAACTATGGGGACCCCAAAATCCTTGTCAGATTTTAATTAAAAAGATAGATTAAGAATCCCTTGACATCCTTCCTTATAGTGCTATACTATAAGTGGATTCGCCGATTTAGCTCAGTTGGTAGAGCACCGCATTCGTAACGCGAAGGTCACAGGTTCGATTCCTGCAATCGGCATAAGAAAGAGCAATAAAATAAATATTATATTAGTTTATTAGAATCATCAATACTCATCAAAATGAGGAGGAGTATCATGAACAAGAAAGAACGGATGAAACATGTTGAGAAGACCAATGGTCGAAAAGGAACTTCATCTAGATTGGCAGAAACCCTTTCTACAATTAATAATATAAAAATGTATATCGGTCTTGCCTTAACAGCTCTAGTTATAATCATTGTTGCTAGTATCTTTTTAAATTCACCTAATCTTAAGCAAGAAGCAAATCAAACTTCTTCCTCATCTAAGACTGAAGAGACGACAAGAAGTCAGGGGAAAAAGGACGATAAAGATAAGGTAAAGGAAGAGGAAATTCAAAAGCTAAAGGAGCAATTGGCTGATTTGGATACCAAGATCTCAGAATCAGAGCAGCTCGTTAATCAATTAAAAAAAGAAGCTTCTGTTCCAAAATTAGATGTTGAAGCCCTCAGAAGTAATGATTTATCAAGTTTAGAGGGTACTTGGCGGACACAGTCTGGTAATGAATATATCATTAACGATTCAGGGGAAGTCCAATCTTCTTGGATAGTCAATGATCAAAAGCATGAGTCTATTGTCGAATTGAAGGGACCAAAAAGTCAAAATAGTAAAAATCCAGAAACAGTGTCCCTTAGTGCCTGGACGCAAGGCTCTCTTGCGGGAGGGTTTGTGGTAGTCGTTGTACCAAGTGGTGTTGTCATGGAACCTGGTGGTGATGGTAAAATAACAGACAATTCCAATCACACTGTGGATAGACTCTTTGCAGGACAACAATATGAAGGAATGTTGATGCATCCAGAAAATGTTTACTATCGCGTTAAACCAGATACGAGCCAATTAGAATCAGAAGAGAAGAATTTAGCGAAATTGAAAGCTGATCGTGATGCCATCAAATCAGCTTTAGAGTCTAAAGAAAAATGAAAAATGAATGAAAAGAAGCCAGCAATGGCTTCTTTTTTAGAAAAATTCTGACCACATAGTCTATCATATCTGCCACATAGACAAAAGCTATTGTTTGCGATTTTTATTTCTGTTATAGTTGTAATTGTTAAAGGGAGATAAAACTTCCTAACAAAATAGAAAATGAGGTCGTATCATGAAAAAAGTAGTAGGTATCGGATTTTTAGTCGTTGCAGCAGCAGTCTTGTATTTTGGTTTAGTTGGATGGCCAAGTTTGGATGTTAATATCTGGGCCCTCTTTCCAGTAGGTTTATTCCTATTTTTTACTCTTGAGAATTTGGTGAAAAAAGATTACAAGGCCAGTCTCATGAGCTTGATTATTGCCTTTATCATCGCCAATGCCATTCTTGATATCTTGCCACTTTCAAGCGGTTTGGTTATCGGTGCTGGAGTCTTGGCTTGCGTTGGAATTGGATTTCTTTTTCCTGAAGCCAACAAGTAAGAAAAATAATACAAAAAAATCTCGAGATTTTCTCGAGATTTTTTCTTTATTGACCTGCGTAATATTTTTGAATCCCTTTTACAATACCTGCAACCAATCTGTTTTGGTAGGCATCACTGCGGACTTGTTGATTCTCATTGAAATTGTCAATATATCCCAATTCCAATAGAACGGCTGGTTTATTAGTTTCTCGAAGGACAGCAAAACTACTTCGTAGACGACCTGCATCCTTAGCACCAGTTTCAGCTAATAGTGAAGAGTGGATATCTGCCGCGAGGCGATTGCTTTCACTGATTCTGTCAGGGTGGTTATGCCAGTAAGGATTGATCTTAGAAGGATAACCAGCAGCTTCTTCATAAGAATAAGTCTGGATTCCAGCTCTGTTTGAAGCTGGATTACCACTAGCATTGAAGTGAATACTAATAAAGATATCTGAGTCAGTCTTATTAACCATTCTTGAACGTTCGGTGACAAAGTCTACAAAGACATCACTGTCTCTTGAAGAAAGAACAGTATAGCCGAGTCCTTCAAGCTCCTTGCGTAGCTTTTGGTAAACTTGCATGTTCAGTTCTTTTTCGGTGATGTTATAATAAGATGCTCCAGGATCTTTACCACCATGGCCTGGATCTAGGAAGATGATATTGTTATATTTCCCCTTTTCAAACCCGTGGCTTGTAGAAGCTTCTCCAAGCCATTTTCCATCACTTTGAAATTGCTGGTCTTTCCCATTAATTTTATAGGTACCTGTAACATAGACTCCATTTTCATCTACATAGTAGCGAGCTTTATAGTAACCATCGTCAATCCATTCGCTCTTAGCCATGTAGCCACCTGCCTTGAGGTAGTAGGATCCGATCCATTGACGCTCTGCATAGGTTCCACCAGATTTCAAGTAGAACCAACTATCATAGTTTTTATCGAAAATCCATTCTTTTTCAGCCATAGCACCGCTACCTTTTAGGTAGTAGCTACCTTGCCATTGGTTGTTTGCCATAGTGGCGTCTTTGTTAAAATAGTACCAGGTACCACTAATTTTGTCCCACTTATTTTTGATTAATTTACCAGAAGCAGGGGCATAGTACCATTGTCCATCTTGTTTTACCCAAGAACTCTCAGCCATGGCACCACTATTAGTAAACAGATAGTCGTCAAAAATCGTGTTGCTGAGCATGACACCGTCTTGATCAAAATAGTACCAGACACCACCGATCTTTTCCCATTTTTGTTGAGAAATTTTTCCATAAGCGTTAGCGTAATACCATTTTTCTTGGAGTTTACTCCAACCGGAATCGATCATGGCCCCGCTACTAGTAAGGATATATCCGTCAAAAATAGTATCGCTCAACATGATGCCATCTTTGTTGAAGTAGTACCATTTTCCGTGGATTTTTTTCCAGTTAAGAACAGGGGCATTATTTTCATAGAAGCGCCAGATATTTTCCTCTAATACCCAACCTTCTTTTTGAACTTCTGGTGCCTTGTCTTCTTCTTTCTTAGTTGGATTTGTCGTTTGATTGGCATTTGCTTCAGTTGAAGGTTCAGCTTCCTTAGCTGGGAGACTGTTTTTCTCCACTTTGTCAGTAGAGGTTTCACTGTGTGTTGTTTCTACTGGGGTTGACTGTACTTTGTTCTCCTCAGCATAGCTAAGGTTGGTTGTTAGACCAAATACTGAAAGCGTAATGGCGCTTGCCAAGAGCGTTTTTTTCACTTGATTAATCTCCTATTTTTATTTTTTTATAATTTTATCAGAAAAGTGCCGCATATGGAACATTTAGTGACCAAGATCGAGGTGTTGGTGGGCTATATTGTAATAGTTGACTATTTCATCACGAAAATTTGAACAATCATGATGATATAGATGAGCAGTGTTAGTAAAAATCCAGCTCGCCAAAAGAATTTAATAAATTTTGGATAATAAAAACTACGTTTTTTATTTAAGAAGAAAAAGACTAACACAATTGCTAGTATTGATAAGGCCGTTCCCAATACTGGAAGTTGATTGTGTGTGAACATCTTAGCCGTAATCAAATAGTATTCAAAAATTAGAAAAGGAAAAGCTAAATCAGCAGCATTGATGCCCCTTTTTTTTAACTTAAAGAGTCTGCTTAAAATAATCGCCAGAGCTAAGGTTAGTACCAAAAGCAAGATGGAAGCAAGTTTCATTAAAATCATACCATTATTGTATCATAAAATTTAGAGAATAGAAAAGTAAATTCCTTGATTTATCACTGTTTTAGCAAAAAATCATTGATAAGAAACAGATTTTATAATTTCTGCTTGATCAGAATAAATCATGTGTTCGATACAATGATAGTTTGAGTCCTCAATATAAATCTTTTTTATGTTCACTATAGAAAATATATATTAGTCAGAAGTGAAGAATAGTAGTAGAATGAGTAGCAAATAAAACAAAGGAGTTTCTTATGAAATTAGTTACTTTATGGTCAAAACTCTCACTAGGCATTCAATTATTGGTGGCTTTGGTCTTTGGTGTTATCGCTGCCCTTATCTGGCCACAATTTGCAGGCTTTTATCAATTTTTAGGTCAAGCCTTTATTAAATTGATCAATATGGTTATCATTCCACTAATCTTCCCGACTATCGTTGTTGCAGTAGCCAGCGTTATCGGGAAAAAATCTTTCGGGAAAATCTTGACCAAGAGCTTGGTTTACTTTTTTGCCGTGACAACTGCTATTACGCTCTTGTTTGTATTTGCTAGTTACTATTTAGGATTTGGACAAGGTGTGAATATTGGTCAAACTGGTGGGAACCTTGATGGTATCGCCAACAATGTAAAATTTAGCGAATTTCTCCTTGGTTTTATTCCATCAAATATTGTCAAATCTCTTTCAGACGGCGCCCTATTGCCGATTATCGTTTTTGCTATCTTTCTTGGTTACGGAATTGGTAACCTTAAGTCTGATAAATCTCAGAAAATCATCGAAGGTTTCCAAATCTGGATTGAAGCTATTTATAAGATTGTTGCAGTGATTGTTAAACTATCACCGATTGGGATTTTTGGATTTATCGCCAAAGATGTTGCAACGACTGGTGTTGACAAGTTGATTGGGCTTGGTCAATTTGTAATCGGAACTTATTTGGCTTATGCTGTTTTGGTTCTCCTTATTTTCCCTTTGATTGCTGTCTTCTTTAAAGTACCGTATTTGTCAGCCTTTCGTGAAAATTGGAGCCTCTTGACACTGGCCTTTGTTACTGGTAGTTCTAGTGTTGTCTTGCCTTCACTTCTTAAAGATTTGAAAAAACAGGGGCATGACGAGCACACGATTGATTTAGTTGTTCCTTTAGGATATACTTTTAACTTAGAGGGAGCAGTAGTTTATTTCTCTGTAGCTACGATTTTTATCGCGCATGCCTACGGCATTCAATTTTCTTTATCAAGTCTCTTGTTTACTGTTTTGCTTTTGACTTTGATTGGAAAAACTGCAGCAACTGTGCCATCAGGGGCTATCGTGGTTCTACTTGCTGCAGCACCTCAGTTGGGCTTGCCAGTTGAAGGAGTAGCCTTGATCTTTGCAGTTGATTTCTTTGTCAATGCTGGCCGTACTATGATCAATGTTTTGGGTCAAATCTTAACAGTTAGCGTTATCGAAAAAACAGAAGGATATATTTTAGAAGAAGAAAAGGAAAGCCAATTATCAGTCAGCTTTTCTTAAGGAGATGATAAGTAATGAGTGAAGCAAAAGTTTATGTGATTCATGAGAATCTTGAATGGACTCAGCATTTGGTCAAATGGTTGGAAGAACTAGAAGTCCCTTATGAACTGTGGGATTTATCTAGTGGTATATTGGATCTTCAAAGTCCACCACCACAAGGTATCTTTTACAATCGCATGTCTGCGTCTTCTCACACCAGAGGGCATCGCTATGCACCCGAATTTACAGAGCAGGTGATTACATGGTTAGAAGCTCACGGACGCAAGGTTGTGAATGGTACTGGTGCTATCAACCTTGAAATTAGTAAAGTCAAACAATATTTGAAATTAAACGAGTCTGGTATTGAGACTCCTGCGACAGTTGCAGTTTTGGGGCAAGAAAATATTATTGAAGCAGCAAGAAAATTGAACATCTATCCTTTGATTACTAAGCACAATCGAGCAGGTAAGGGATTAGGCGTTCAACTCTTCCAAAATGAAGAAGAATTGGAAGCTTATGTCAATAGTCCTCTCTTTGAACCATCAGTGGACGGGATTACCTTGTTACAAGCCTACATCAAACCAAGTGATGGCCGTATTCGTCGTTCAGAGTTTATCAGCCAGAAGTTCCTTTATACTGTTTCAATTGATTCTTCAGATGGTTTCCAACTGTGCCCAGCAGATGGTTGTCAAATTGGCAAGAGACTAGAACAACTAGAAACATCTGAGAAATTCCAGATTACAGAACCTCTACCAGATGACCGAAGAGAAGCTTATGAAAACTTCCTAAAAAATGCTCAGATTGATGTTGCTGCTATTGAATGGGTTCAGTCAGAGAGTGGTGATATTTATGTTTATGATGTAAATACCAACACAAACTACAATCCTACCGCAGAAAAAAATGCCAATATTTTTGCTCACCAACATTTGGCTCACTATCTAAAAACAGAATTGCAAGCCCTAACGAGTGGACAATAAAGTAGGAAATTCAAAAATCCCCCAGTATTAAATGACTGGGGGATTGATTTGTTTATACTCTTCGAAAATCTCTTCAAACCACGTCAGCTTCCATCTGCAACCTCAAAATAGTATTTTGAGCTGCCTTCGTCAGTTCTATCCACAACCTCAAAACGGTGTTTTGAGCAACCTGCGGCTCGCTTCCTAGTTTGCTCTTTGATTTTCATTGAGTATTAATCGATAAAAATTATTGCTTTGCTTTAAAGTCTGGATCCTTAAGACTTTGGACACTCGCATTGATCACTGCACCGATAATCAATATCTTGGCAATGATTATAAACCAGAACATCATGACAACAACGATGATGGAACTGAAAAATCGAACGTCGACTAGATAGTTGACATAGTTATTGAAATAAGCTGAAAAGATCGTTAATAGAGATATGAGAGTAAGAAGTACGAACAGACTTCCAGGAAGGACATAACGAATACGACCGACTTTCACATTTGGAAGGAAATAATAGAGCATGATTACGATTGCAAAAAGAAAGGCATAAATCAGAGGTCCTGTAAAATCTTGTAGATAAGAAAACAGAGCACTCTCGGATTTCCAGTAGTTTTTTAGCAGATCCAACAACATATGACCAAACATACTTAGGAATAAGGCAAGAGCAAAGAGAATTTGAAGTCCCAAACTAACTAGGAGACTCATCAGTTGGTGTGAGATAATTCCTCTATTTTTTGCAATTCCATAAGCTTTATTAAAAGATTTTTGGAGGAAATTCATGGATTTTGAAAAGGTCCAAAGAGCTGATATTACCGCAAAACTCAAGAGTCCAGCAGATGGTTGTGTCAGCACTTCACGAGCAATCTTTGCTACTACATCATAGATCGTATCTGGTAAAAATTCCTTTAGTGTGATCAAGAAATCAGAGATTGGAATTTGAAAATAAGGCAAGATATTGACGGCTATCATAAGTAAAGGGAAGATTGAAATCAACCAATAATAAGCCACAGCTACACTGGTTAATTCAATATCTGAAACATGATAGTAGTGTAAAAAAGCTTTTAATAAAGGCCTATTGGTTAGTTGTTTCCACAACTTTTTCATTGCATAATCCTCCACAATAATAACCTAATACTCAATGAAAATCAAAGAGCAAACTAGGAAACTAGCCGCAGGCTGTACTTGAGTACGGCAAGGCGACGTTGACGCGGTTTGAATTTGATTTTCGAAGAGTATAAATCTTAATTTCTGCGAACTAATTCCATCATATCATAAGGTAATGTGTTGGCTGATTCTTTTAGGGAATAAGTTTCTAGGTTGTTTACATTTTGTCGTAGTTTTTTAGCATACTGGGCTGAAATGAGTTTTTGTTTCTCGTATTCAAAGATGGACTTACGTTCTAGATAGTATCCTCTTAACATTTCGTCGATATTATTGGGTTTGATACGATTGATAACCCGTTCCACAAAGGCACCACTGGTAATATGACTGGTTTCACGGAGACGTGATTCCTGCATAAAACTAATCAAGGAACTCTTATAAATCCCTTTGAGGTTTTCTAAACTTTCGATGATGATTTCAGTGTTGGCTAGATAGAGCTCTGCAATTTGATCATAATCGATGGCAAGAAGTCTTTGGTTTTCCTTGTCTCTCCAAGAACGAAAGGTTTTTCCAAATGTGACCAACTCATGAAAGAGAAAGCGCACAATCCGTATAGAAACAAGGAAGTAGTAGGTTAGGCGAGAAGCAAAGTTTCGCTTAATATTTTTCTCCATGCTTTTCAAGTACCGTTGATAAACACGATAACCTCTTTCACCGATTTTGCCTTCTTCATAGGCCTGTTCCAAACCATCGTTCTCGATACTGAGAATCAAGAGTTTCAGAGCTTCCCAGTCTTCTTGGATTTCTTTATTTTCTTGACTTAGAATGAGATTTTCAATCCGTCCATGATAGTTATCAATCGCAGCATAGAGGGGAACCTTGTTTTTAGTATGGTCCAGATCTCTCTCTAACTCCATGGCAACATCATTTAGGATTGCGATGTGCATGAGATGATCCTTAGATGGCTCTTGCTCTTCAGAAAGATGTGGCAAGACCAATAATCCAGTAAGAAAACTGACCAGGGTTACACCAGCTACGAGGAAGAGAAGGAGCGGATATTCCTGCTCTAAGTTAGACGGTATCAAGAGGATAGTAGCAATAGAAACGGTTCCCTTAACTCCAGAAAATGTTAGAAGGAGCATATCTTTGACATACTTGTGGAGACTTTTTTGAAGTTTCTTTATTCGAAACGCGTAAAAGCCGTAAATCATCACAAAGCGGATGGCAAAGAGTAGGAAGGTTAAAAGAAAGACTGTGACGAGAAGAAGCACATTGTTATAAAAAGCACTCTTAAGAATCGGCTCAGCAATCATCTCCAGTTCCATTCCTAACAGTACGAAGACAGAACCATTGAGCATAAAGGTAACAGTGTGCCAAACGGTCTCGGTCACTGTATCCACTTGAGCTTCGAGAAGATTTATCTTTTTAAAACGACTAGCTTTTAAAATACCAGCGACAACGACCGCGATAATTCCAGAAACGTGAATCTCTTCAGCGATGAAGAATGTTAAAAGTGGTAAACTGAGATCTAACAGAAGTTCACTGGCTATATCAGTAGCTCGAACACTGAGTAGAAAAGTATGGAGGAAACGATTGATTAAGGCTGTTATAAAGCCGACTGCAAAACCTCCAACGATGGAAATTGCTAATGATGTACCAGCTTGGGTAAGTGAGAAAGTCCCTGTTGTCCATGCGATGAGAGCAACACGAAAGGCAATTAGCCCAGAAGCATCATTAAGGAGTCCTTCCCCTTTTAAGATATTTGAAATTCGTTTTGGAAAGGTAAATCGTTCAGAAAGGGAAGCAAAGGCAACCAGGTCAGTAGGACCAAGTGCAGCCCCTACGGCTACGCAGGCAGCTAATGGTAAGCTCGCCCAAAGAACATGGGCAAGTCCTCCCATGCTCAATGTTGATACAAAGATAACAGGGAAAATCAGGTAGAGAACGATTTTCCAGTGTTTTAAGATAGAGGTTACATCTGCTTCTTGAGCTTCTCGAAAGAGAAGCGGACCAATCACTAAAGCTAGAAATAGTTCAGTGTCTAGGTGATATTGGTTGTTAGGCAAGCATAGGCCAATCCCGATGCCCAGTAAAATCTGAATCAGGGGCATGGGTAAAAAGGGAAGCAGTTTATTGGTCGTACTAGAAACAATGAGAACAAGTAAAAATATCAAGAGATAAAACAGTAAATCCATCTTCTACCTCCTTATTTTTGTTTTCGACAAGCTTCAAAAAGTTCCTTTTGTTCTTGGATTTTTTGATCAATCTTCGAGCAGTCCTTGTGCTCGATTTTCTTCTGACAACGCTCCATTTCAAGTGTAATCATTTTTTTCTTGATTTTTAGCATCTTTTTGCTCATATGAGCTTCATCTAACATACCAACTGCCCGTTCATGTTGTGTTGATTCGACAAATTTGTGGCGAAGACCTTCTATTTTATCTCGTAGGTATTGTTTATCCATGGCGATACCTTTCTAATTTTTCAATCATGACTAAAAATGGTGGATTGTTGATTTGGTTGAGGGTACGATAGATCGTAGCAGTGTATTCTTGTTGTGGCAACTGACTGACAAAATCTAAGACAGCATCTCGCTCTATATCTCCGCCTTCATGCCCGTAGTAAATCATAATGGCTATACGTCCGCCCTTAATGAGCATTTGGCAAAGCTTATCCAGTGATTCAATGGTTGTTTGTGGTTGGGTAATAATGCTTTTATCAGCTGAAGGAAGATAACCTAGATTAAAGATGGCCACCTTGACTTCTGTCACAAATTGATCCACAGTTTCATGACCTTGCAGGATTAATTCTGCATTGGTCAAACCAGCTTCTTGTAGACGTTGGCTAGTCTTTTCTAGAGCTTGTTCCTGTATATCAAAAGCGTAGACTTGTTTAGCTAACTTAGCTAGAAAAAGGGTATCGTGGCCATTTCCCATGGTCGCATCAACGACAATATCCTCTTGGGTGATGACTTGGGCAAGAAAATCATGTGCCATTTCAAGTGGTCTTTTCATTATCAAACTCCTGTTTTACAGCCTTACAACCTTGTACACTACCTCGACGTCTCATTTCAGCCTCAATGCTATTTAGAACTTCCCATTTATTGAGACTCCACATAGGACCAATCAACATATCCCTAGGCGCATCACCTGTAATCCGATGGATAACGATATGTTTGGGAATAATTTCTAGTTGGTCACAGATAACCTTGACATATTCATCCTGACTCATGAGCTGCAAACGACCTTCATGATAATCCCTTTGCATCCGAGTATTGGTCATGAGGTGAAGTAGGTGAAGTTTAATTCCTTGGATATCATTGTCCCTTACACAACGCCGAACGTTTTCCACCATCATTTCATGAGTTTCACCTGGCAAACCATTGATCAAATGGGCAACAATCTCGATTTTAGGATATTTTCTCAAGCGCTTGACAGTCTCCACGTAGAGTTCATAGGAGTGGGCGCGGTTAATCAATTCTGAAGTTTCTTCATAAGTAGTTTGTAAACCTAACTCTACGGTAACATGCATTCGCTCTGATAATTCTGCCAAGTATTCAATTGTTTCATCAGGAAGGCAATCTGGTCGAGTTCCGATATTGATGCCGACAACCCCAGGTTCGTTGATAGCTTGTTCATAGCGTTCGCGAATCACTTCTAGCTTTTCATGTGTATTGGTAAAATTTTGGAAATAAACCAAATATTTTTTAACTTCAGGCCACTTACGGTGCATGAAGTCAATTTCCTTATAGAATTGCTCGCGGATAGGAGCATCAGGAGCAACGATTGCATCTCCAGAACCGGAAACCGTGCAAAAAGTACAGCCCCCATGTGCTACAGTTCCGTCGCGATTGGGGCAATCAAAGCCAGCATCAATAGGGACTTTAAAAGTCTTTTCTCCAAATAAATTTCGATAGTAATCATTCAAGGTATTATAGGATTTCATAGCTAATATTATATCAGAAAAGCCCTACAAACTCAAAAAAGGTCAGTAAGAGAGAGCGTGCCTAGAAAGTGAAACGAAAGAAAAAGTCAAAATTTTTTTATAAAAGCCTTTACAAAAAAATAAAAAGTGGTAGAATTAAATCATAAACAAGCGCAAACGTTTTCGTAAAACGTTTGCCGAATAAATATAAAGGAGATTTGAATGATGAAAGATACATTCAAAAATGTCTTGTCTTTCGAATTTTGGCAGAAATTCGGTAAGGCTCTAATGGTGGTTATCGCTGTTATGCCAGCGGCTGGATTGATGATTTCAATCGGTAAGTCACTTGCAATGATTGACCCAAACCTTGCTCCCCTAGTTATTACTGGTGGCGTACTAGAGCAAATTGGTTGGGGGGTTATCGGTAACCTTCATATTTTGTTTGCCCTTGCTATTGGAGGAAGCTGGGCTAAGGAACGTGCTGGTGGTGCTTTTGCGGCAGGTCTTGCATTTATCCTTATTAACCGTATCACTGGTACAATCTTCGGTGTATCAGGGGATATGTTGAAGGATTCTAACGCTATGGTTTCAACAATCTTTGGTGGATCTATCAAGGTTTCTGATTACTTCATTAGCGTACTTGAGGCACCAGCGCTTAACATGGGGGTATTTGTAGGGATTATCTCAGGTTTTGTTGGAGCGACTGCTTTTAACAAATACTACAACTTCCGTAAACTTCCTGATGCACTTTCATTCTTTAACGGGAAACGTTTTGTACCATTTGTAGTTATTCTTCGCTCAGCAATCGCTGCAATTCTTCTTTCAGCTTTCTGGCCACTGATTCAGACAGGTATCAACAACTTCGGTATCTGGATTGCCAATTCACAAGAAACAGCACCAGTACTTGCACCATTCTTATATGGTACTTTGGAACGCTTGCTCTTGCCATTTGGTCTTCACCACATGTTGACTATCCCAATGAACTATACAGCTCTTGGTGGTACTTACGATATTTTAACTGGTGCAGCAAAAGGCACTCAAGTATTTGGACAAGATCCACTTTGGCTTGCATGGGTAACAGACCTTGTAAACCTTAAAGGTACTGATGCTAGTCAATACCAAACATTGCTAGATACAGTTCATCCAGCTCGTTTCAAAGTTGGACAAATGATTGGTTCATTCGGTATTTTGATGGGTGTGGCTGCTGCTATTTACCGTAATGTTGAAGCAGACAAGAAACACCAATACAAAGGTATGATGATTGCGACAGCTCTTGCAACTTTCTTGACAGGTGTTACTGAGCCAATTGAATATATGTTCATGTTCGTTGCAACACCTCTTTACCTTGTCTACGCTGTTGTTCAAGGTGCTGCCTTTGCTATGGCTGATATTGTTCACCTTCGTGTGCACTCATTCGGTTCAATTGAATTCTTGACTCGTACTCCACTAGCTATCAATGCTGGTCTTGGTATGGATATCATTAACTTTATCTGGGTAACAGCACTATTTGCAGTTATCATGTACTTTATCGCCAACTTCATGATTCAAAAATTCAACTATGCTACTCCAGGACGTAACGGAAACTACGAAACTGCTGAAGGTTCATCAGAATCTGCTGCTTCTGGTGAGTCAAAAGTTGCAGAAGCTTCTCAAGCTGTTAACATCATTAACCTTCTTGGTGGACGTGCTAACATCGTTGATGTGGACGCATGTATGACTCGCCTTCGTGTTACTGTAAAAGACGCTGAAAAAGTTGGAACAGAGGAACAATGGAAAGCTGAAGGAGCTATGGGACTTGTCATGAAAGGACAAGGTGTCCAAGCTATCTACGGACCTAAAGCTGACGTTTTGAAATCAGATATCCAAGACCTTCTTGACTCAGGTGAAGTGATTCCTGAAACTCTTCCAAGTCAAATGGCAGCAGCTCAACAAGATGCTGTTGTATACAAAGGTGTTACTGAAGAAGTATACTCAGTTGCTGACGGTCAAGTGATTGAATTGGATCAAGTTAAGGATCCTGTATTCGCACAAAAAATGATGGGTGATGGATTTGCAGTGGAACCATCAAACGGAAACATTGTATCTCCAGTATCAGGTACTGTATCAAGCATCTTCCCAACTAAACACGCTCTTGGTCTTGTGACTGAAGCAGGCCTTGAAGTACTTGTTCACATTGGTTTAGACACAGTCAGTCTTGAAGGTAAACCATTTACAGTTCGTGTTACTGAAGGACAACAGGTTGCAGCTGGTGATCTTCTTGTCACAGCTGACTTGGGTGCTATCCGTGAAGCTGGTCGTGAAACCACAACTGTAGTTGTCTTCACAAATGGTGATGCGATCAAATCAGTTAAATTAGAAAAAACAGGTTCTCTTGCTGCTAAAACAGCAGTTGCAAAAGTAGAATTGTAATATTTAGGAGGTTGGAAGCTGTTTCCAACCTCTTGTTTAATAGGAGAAAAGCATGAAGTTTTTAACACTCAATACCCATAGTTGGATGGAAAAAGATCCTGAACAAAAGTTTCAACTTTTACTTCAAGATATACTTGAAAATGGTTATGATTTGATTTGTTTTCAAGAAATTAACCAGGAAATTACTTCAGCGCAAGTAGAAGCTGGTGTACTTTATCAGCCATTACCATCTGCTGAGCCGATTCATCAAGACCACTATGTGCGACTTTTGGTAGAGAAGTTGGCTGAGCAAGGTCAAAACTATTATTGGACTTGGGCCTATAACCATATCGGTTATGATCGTTACCATGAAGGTGTTGCAATCCTATCTAAAACACCAATTGAGGCGCGTGAAATTTTGGTTTCAGATGTAGATGATCCGACAGATTACCACACTCGTCGAGTTGCTCTAGCAGAGACAGTAGTTGAAGGTAAAGAACTTGCAGTTGCCAGTGTCCATCTCTCTTGGTGGGATAAAGGCTTCCAAGAGGAATGGGCGCGCTTTGAAGCAGTTCTGAAAGAATTGAACAAGCCACTCTTGCTAGCAGGTGATTTTAATAATCCTGCAGGTCAAGAGGGCTACCAAGCTATTTTAGCTAGTCCACTAAACTTACAAGATGCATTTGAAGTTGCAAAAGAAAGAAGTGGTAGTTACACTGTTCCGCCTGAAATTGATGGTTGGAAGGGAAACAGCGAACCTCTTCGAATCGATTATATCTTTACAACAAAAGATGTGCAGGTAGAAAAACTTCACGTAGTCTTTGATGGTAAAAACAGTCCACAAGTTAGTGATCATTACGGTCTACAAGCAACACTATCTTGGAAAGACTAAATAAGGTATTTTAGTAAAAACAATCAAGCCCCCCTTCTACAAACAGAAGGGGGAATTTAATTTAAAGAGTTAATATAGTTAAAGTTTTTTATTGAATAACTTGTAAAAAAAGATAAAATCCTTTAAAATAAAAAGTGTTGGAGGAATTTATGATTGTAAATCAAATAAAGCGTATGATCCCGACGCTAAAGGTAAATAATAGAAATTTAAATGAGTTGTTTTATATTGAGACTTTGGGGATGAAACCCTTGCTTGAAGAGTCAGCCTTCTTATCACTAGGAGACCAATCAGGTATTGAAAAGTTAGTTTTAGAAGAGTCACCAAGTATGAGGAGCCGTAAGGTTGAAGGGATTAAAAAATTAGCTAGATTACTTGTAAAGGTAGAGAAGCCATCTGAGATTGAAGCACTACTAGCTAGAATGGAAGAAATCCCTCAACTCTATAAAGGAAATAAGGGATATGCTTTTGAGGTTCTTTCTCCAGAAGGGGATTGTATTCTTATTCATGCTGAAGATGATATCAAGGATTTGAAAAAAGTTGAGGAAGAAGTCACTTTTGCAAAAGATGAGAAACTGAGATATTTGACAGCTTTTGAAATCTCGGTGGAAATCAACTTACCAGATGAGACATCAAGCCTACTTGAAAAAGAAGAAATTGAAAACCGACTAGCTTTTAATCAAACTCAAGGGAGCGATTTACTGGTTGAAAATAATGTAACTTGGGACTTGTCTATGTTGAAATTTCAAGTAGAGAATTTGGATTTGCCTGTATTGCGTCAAAGATTTGAAGAAGCTGGTTACTTTATTCCAAAATCTGAGAAGTTTTTCCTAACTAAGGATACCAACAATATTGAATTGTGGTTTGAAGCAGTATGAAACAAAAAATCATTCAAAAAATAAAGCAACAAATTGAGGCAGGGATTTATCCTGGTGCCTCTTTTGCATATTATCAGGATGGCGTTTGGTCTGACTGGTATCTAGGAGAATCAAATCCACAAATTGGTGAGCAGACTCGTGAAGGCTTGGTCTATGATTTGGCAAGTGTCAGCAAGGTTGTTGGAGTAGGAACGGTCTTAACCTTCTTGTGGAAGGAAGGCAAGATTGAGTTAGATAACTCCATAAGAGACTATCTTCCAGAGGCGGATTACCCAGACATCACCATTCGACAACTCCTAACGCATGCAACGGATTTAGATCCTTTTATTCCTAATAGAGATCAGCTTTCAGCAGATCAGTTAAGAGAAGCTATGTTTCATCTGAAT
The DNA here is from genome assembly GCF_001072925.1 of Streptococcus pseudopneumoniae. Taxonomy (GTDB): domain Bacteria; phylum Bacillota; class Bacilli; order Lactobacillales; family Streptococcaceae; genus Streptococcus; species Streptococcus pseudopneumoniae_Q. The sequence goes on from NZ_JVHE01000119.1 coordinate 85,434, forward strand.
CGCCGAGAGAAGAGAGCCTTTCTATACTCAGATGTGCACTTTCTCTTACTAGGTTTTCTTTTAGAATCTTATTTTGAAAAGGACTTGGATCAGATTTTACAAGAGCAAGTGTTGAATCCATGGAAGATGAAGGAAACTCAGTTTGGTCCAGTTAACTGTGCTGTTCCAACGGTCCGTGGACAGAAAGCAGGAGTGGTCCATGATCCCAAGGCTCGTTTGCTTGGAAAACATGCAGGTAGTGCAGGCTTGTTTTCAACAGTTCATGATTTAAAAATCTTCTTAGAGCATTATTTGCAAGATGATTTTGCTGAAGGATTGAGTCAGAATTTTTCGGATCTGAGTGATAAAGAACGCTCATTGGCCTGGAATCTTGAAGGTGATTGGCTGGACCATACAGGCTATACTGGAACCTTTATCATGTGGAATCGTAAGAAACAAGAAGCTGCTATCTTTTTATCCAATCGAACTTATGAAAAAGATGAGCGTGCTCAGTGGATATTGGATCGTAATCAGGTCATGGACTTGATTCGAGAGGCAGACTAGGGAGGAAGTATGTCAAAAGCTTTAAAAGGAACTCTTTATACAGTCATTGCAGGTATTGCTTGGGGCTTGTCGGGAACCAGTGGTCAGTACCTGATGGTTCACGGGATTTCAGCTCTCGTTCTGACCAATATCCGCTTGATAATCGCTGGATTACTCTTGATTCTTCTTGCCTATACTAAATCAAGGGATAAATTTATGGCCTTTCTGAAGGATAAATCAAGTCTGTTTTCTCTCTTGTTATTTTCTTTATTTGGTCTTTTTCTAAATCAATTAGCTTATCTATCAGCTATTCAGGAGACTAATGCTGGGACAGCGACAGTCCTCCAGTATGTCTGTCCAGTTGGAATCCTTGCTTACACTTGTATCAAGGATAAGGTGGCTCCGACGCTTTCAGAAATCATCTCTATGTTTTTAGCTATAGGTGGGACCTTTCTCATTGCAACCCATGGGCAATTGGATCAACTCTCGATGACTCCAGCTGGTCTATTTTGGGGTTTGTTCTCGGCCCTAACCTATGCTCTTTATATCATTTTACCCATAAAATTGATTCAAAAATGGGGGAGCATTTTGGTTATTGGTGTTGGAATGACCATCTCAGGTATACTAGCAGTACCTTTTACGGGGCTTATCGGGGCCAGTATTCCCATATCTTTTGATATCTTTCTAGCTTTTGCTGGTATCATTCTGATTGGAACGGTCTTTGCCTATACAGCCTTCCTCAAGGGAGCTAGTATGATAGGACCAGTCAAGTCTAGCCTTTTGGCTTCGATTGAGCCTATCTCGGCAGTATTTTTTGCCTTCATGATTATGGGGGATATCTTTTATCCTGTAGATTTTCTTGGTATGGCAATGATTTTACTAGCCGTGACTATCATTTCTTTGAAGGATTTGATGCTAGAAAAGAAACATCATTCCGTTTAATGGATTAAACCAGTCTTTGATAAGGCTGGTTTTTAATCTTCCAGCAAGTTGGTTCATATAACTTTAAGAATGAATGTTTACAATCAATCCATACATTTAAAGAGAAAGGAGGAAATATGAATTTGCTACAAAGTATTCATCCATCAAAACCTTTAAGATACTTAAAATGGTTCGATATCCTCATCATCACTGTTTTAATGTTTGGAGAGTTTATCATTCGTTCTACCCAGCAATTTATGGAGAGTTTATCGACTTCAACTCTTACTAGTGTCACAGAAACTACGACAAATGTAGCAAGTGATGGGGCAGCTTATTCTAGTAATTTCAATTTTCAATTGATGATGTTAGGGATTACCTTCCTTTATCTTGTGATTCGAAATTATGATTTTAAACAGCTTCCTATACGTTGGAGCTGGTCTGTTTTAATTTGGGTTCCCCTTATCTTTGCTGTAGTTGGTATCTTTGGTGATATCATTACAACCCTTAGTGGTGAGTATAACTACTTCAACCCCCAACTGCTTCCTTTTATAGACCCTATGGAAATCATTCGAAAATTCATGGCTTTAACGCCGATGGCGATTTGCTATGCTTTATTAAATGGTTTTTACGAAGAATTTTTCTTCTTGGGCTTACTGACTTCAGTAAAAGAAAAGCGCAAGTGGTTGGCTTTGGTCTACTCGGTAATTATACGGATTTCTTTCCATACCTATCAAGGTTTACTCTGGGCCTTGGTTATTGGGCTTGTTTATGGTCTCTTTTATTATTTCTTGTACAAGTATGTAGTAAAGAATTTACTGCCATTTTTTCTCATGCATGCTCTAGCAGATATGTTTGGTTCAAGTCTCTTGTATCTTTTGATTGCTTGGGGAAATTAAGAAATCAAACTTTTTGACAACAGTCCAATGAGTCACTGTATCAAAGTCTTCTTGTTCATAAAAACGAGGTCGGGATTTTTGGTCCCGACCTCTCGTTGATTCTATATGGATTAGTCATTGTTTTCGTATGGCAAGATCAAGTTTAGGATGATACCTGTCATAGCTGATAGGGCAGTACCTGAAAGGGTAACTGGTCCAAGTTTAAGGATAGCACCACCAAGTCCAAGTACCAACATAGCACTTGCGATGATAAGGTTGCGCATTTGACCGAAGTCAACACGTTCTTTGATCAAGACTTTCAAACCGTTACTTGCGATAACCCCGTAAAGAAGGATAGACATACCACCAAGTACAGCGTTTGGAATTGTTGAAATCAAGGCAGTGAATTTACCAAGGAAGCTGAGAGCAATTGCGATAAAGGCAGCGTTACGGATAACTGAGACAGAAGCGATACGAGTCATACCGATAACCCCTGTATTTTCACCGTAAGTTGTATTTGCTGGTCCACCGAGGAAGGCAGAAACAGATGTTGCAATACCATCACCAAGAAGGGTACGGTGAAGACCTGGTTCTTTCAAGAATTGGCGTCCACAGATTTGACCTAGAACGGTGTGGTCTCCGATATGTTCAGAAATGGTTACGATTGCGATTGGTAGGATGGCAATTGTTTCAGGACCGAAGTAAAGGTCGTATTGTTTGAAGGCACCACCTGTATTGAATGGTAGGTAGAAACCAGGGATTTCAAACCAGTTAGCTTCAAGAACAGGAGTGAAGTCAACCAATCCAAGTGCTAGTGCAAAGAGATAACCACCGATAATGGCAAAAAGGAATGGGATGATTCGTAGGAATCCTTTTCCTTTTGTATTGATAAAGGCAGCAATCAAGAAAGTAACAACGGCTACAAGAGCGTTTTTCCAGTTTCCGTCAGCTACAAGACCAGCGTTGGTAACAGCTGAACTAGCAAGTCCAAGACCGATAACGATGATCATAGGACCGATAATGATTGGTGGTAAGAGTTTGTCGATCCATTTTGTACCTGCAAAGCGCACACTTGCAGCAACAAGGACATAAACAAGACCAGTCAGGATAACCCCTGTCTGAGCAGCAGATACATCACCACCCATTTCTTTCATGGCAAGTGACATAGCTGTGATAAAGGCAAAAGAAGAACCCAGATAAACTGGAACTTTAAAGCCAGTAGAGATCATGTAAATGAGTGTTCCTACACCTGATGCAAAAAGGGCAACCGATACAGGCATTCCCAAAATCAAAGGTACCAAGATGGTTGCACCAAACATGGCGAATACGTGCTGGAAGCTAAGAAGAATTCCCTTTCCAGCTGAAGGACGTTGGTCAACGTCTAAAAGCAAATCAACAGTTGATTCCTGTTTCATATTAACCTCACTTTTGGGCATCAAAAAAGAGCCCATTATTTTATAGCAATAGGCTCCCAGAGTAAGACCTCTCTAAAACAAGACTCCTTTATCAAGTTTTAAAGAGTTTTATATAGATCTGCGCCTTCGTCACCTCACGGGATGACATTAAAAACCTTTGCTTAGGATAGTATAGCAGAAAAAAATGATTTTGTAAATCATTTTTTCCTGAGCCTTGAAACGAGAAAGCGAGGTATGATTTTGTAAA
>NZ_JVHE01000120.1:0-25701 GCF_001072925.1 Streptococcus pseudopneumoniae
ACTGTCTTATCTCTTTTTTTACTTAAGGCCCTTGATATACTTGACAAATGGTAGAAAAGAGCCAGATTTCATTGGTCATCTTAGTATCTTTACGACTAAACCTAGATAGGATTTAGTAGTGTTTAGGAAAATAAAAAAAGCTCTCTGGAAAAACCAGAAAGCCTGAGAGGCATCTCCATGTGAGAAATTGGTTCACACAATTTCTCAAGGTCCGCTCCTGCGTTATGACCTCCTTTGCTCAATAGTAGCTCTCGCTACATATCGACTCATCGCAAGTTTTATTTTACTATAAGGTCAATAAAATGTCAATAAAAAAAGTTCCTATACCAAGGAACTGATCAACAATGCTAATTGCCGGGATCGAACCGGCGACCTCATCCTTACCATGGATGCGCTCTGCCTACTGAGCTAAATCAGCTTACTTAAAAAGTATACTATAGAATCAAATCTTTGTCAATAAAATGTTTTATTTAAAAGTAATCAGCTGTCAGTCAAACTAAAATGGCTTAAGAGAATATCCCTCAGCCATTTTATTCTAACCTAATTGATTTTGTTTTTTTTCTGGATTCCAGATAAAACTTGCAATAAAGCTAAAGATGATGGTAACAATCGCAACTAAGACAGCAAGAATCAGTGCTGGTATGCGAATAAACCACCACAAAGGATTTGGTTTTTTGTTATTGTGCCATTGTTTCGTTTCCTCATCTAGACGTTGGAATTCTGATTGGATACGTTCAGCAACCATCTCAATTCCTTCATCATTCATTTTCTTAATGTCTGAGATATCGATAGGATTTCCGAAGTTCATATCGACACGTTCGCGACTGATGAGTCCTTTTAAGGTCATTGGACCAGTGTAAGTAACTGGCATGATGCGAACCTTGGCCATTTTAGCAATCAGAGCTACGCCCCCTTTGACATCGTTAGAATGACGACTACCACTTGGAAACATGATGAGAGATCGGTCGCTCTTTTTAAGGACATTGATAGGATATTTGATAGCCGAAGCGCTAGGATTCTCCCGATCAATAGGAAAGGCACCACACATACGGATCCACCAACCAAAGATTCGATTAGAGAACAGTTCCTTTTTAGCCATAAAAACAAACTGTTTCGGTTTGGTCGCAAATGCCATGTAGACAGGATCCCACCAAGTACGATGGGGAGCAACTAGGATATAGTTTTCATCTTGACTCGGAATTTTATCCGTATTATGATAATGAGCATTACCGTTGATAGACCAGAGAATCAACATAACCAGCCCACGAAGATAAGTATAAAACATGGTGTCTCCTTCAATTTTCTTTCTTTTATTATACCTTATCGTTGTAGGACAAGCAAATGTTTTTTTGTTTAGGCGGAATTGCTCTTCATATGAAATTAGAATTATTTTAAAAAAAATGATATGATAGAAATTATGGATAAAAATAAAATTATAGGCTTAAGCCAATCAGAAGTTAATGAACGTCAGAAACAGGGACAGGTCAATGATTTCAAAGCATCAGCTAGTACCAGTACTTGGCAGATTGTAAAACGAAATGTCTTTACTCTCTTCAATGCTTTAAACTTTGCTATTGCATTAGCGCTCGCTTTTGTTCAAGCCTGGAGCAACTTGGTCTTCTTTGCGGTTATCTGTTTTAATGCTTTTTCAGGAATTGTAACCGAGCTACGTGCCAAACATATGGTAGATAAACTCAATCTCTTGAATAAAGAAAAGATTACCACTATCCGTGATGGACAAGAGATTGCTTTAGATCCAGAAGAACTTGTTTTGGATGATGTGATTCGCTTGTCTGCGGGGGATCAGATTCCAAGTGATGCGATTGTATTAGAAGGTTTTGCAGAAGTCAATGAAGCCATGTTAACGGGCGAGAGCGACTTGGTGCAAAAAGAAGTAGAAGACTTAATGTTGTCAGGTAGTTTTCTTGCCAGTGGTTCTGTCTTTGCTCAAGTTCATCATGTAGGGGCAGATAACTATGCAGCCAAACTCATGCTTGAAGCTAAGACAGTTAAACCGATCAACTCACGCATCATGAAATCGCTAGACCAGCTTGCAGGCTTTACTGGGAAAATCATCATTCCATTTGGAATTGCTCTATTGCTTGAAGCTTTGGTCTTAAAAGGTTTACCACTGAAGTCTTCTGTAGTGAATTCCTCTACAGCTCTTTTGGGAATGTTGCCTAAGGGGATTGCCCTCTTGACCATTACCTCTCTTTTAACCGCTGTTATCAAGCTTGGTTTGAAAAAGGTCTTGGTGCAGGAGATGTACTCCGTTGAGACCTTGGCACGTGTGGATATGCTCTGTTTGGATAAGACAGGAACCATTACTCAAGGAAAGATGCAGGTTGAGACAGTTCTTCCTCTGACCCAGGATTATGATAAAGATGCCATTGCCAAAATATTAACTAGCTATATAGCACACAGTGAGGATAAAAATCCAACTGCCCAAGCTATTCGCCAACGCTTCCAAGGTCAAGTAACTTATCCGATGATTTCTAATCTTCCATTTTCAAGCGATCGTAAATGGGGAGCAATGGAGTTGGAAGGTCTAGGAACTGTTTTCCTAGGCGCACCGGAGATGTTGTTGGATGCTGAAGTTCCTGAGGCTAGAGAAGCTCTTGAACGAGGATCTCGTGTCTTAGTTCTGGCCCTCAGTCAAGAAAAACTTGATCACCACAAGCCACAAAAGCCATCTGATATTCAAGCCTTGGCTTTGCTTGAAATTCTAGATCCAATCCGAGAAGGGGCAGCTGAAACTCTAGACTATCTTCGTTCTCAGGAAGTGGGCTTGAAAATTATTTCTGGTGATAATCCAGTTACCGTTTCAAGTATTGCTCAAAAAGCTGGTTTTGCAGATTACCACAGCTATGTAGATTGTTCGAAGATCACGGACGAGGAATTGGTTGCCATGGCTGAGGAGACAGCGATTTTCGGACGTGTCTCTCCTCATCAAAAGAAACTGATCATCCAAACTTTGAAAAAAGCAGGTCATACTACTGCCATGACAGGAGATGGTGTCAATGATATCCTTGCTCTCCGCGAGGCAGATTGTTCCATCGTGATGGCTGAAGGAGATCCAGCGACTCGTCAGATTGCAAATCTGGTTCTCTTGAACTCAGACTTTAATGATGTTCCTGAGATACTCTTTGAGGGTCGTCGTGTAGTTAATAATATTGCTCACATTGCTCCAATTTTCTTGATTAAGACCATCTATTCATTCTTATTGGCAATCATCTGTATTGCGAGTGCTTTGTTGGGACGTACTGAATGGATTTTAATTTTCCCATTCATTCCGATTCAGATTACCATGATTGACCAGTTCGTGGAAGGCTTCCCACCGTTCGTATTGACCTTTGAGCGAAATATTAAACCAGTAGAACAAAACTTCCTCAGAAAATCCATGCTCCGTGCACTACCAAGTGCCTTGATGGTAGTCTTTAGTGTTCTCTTTGTTAAAATTTTTGGAACAGGTCAAGGTTGGTCAGCAATTGAAATTTCGACACTTTTGTATTATCTATTGGCATCGATTGGTTTCATGTCTGTAGTTAGAGCTTGTTTGCCATTTAGTCTGTGGCGTGTTCTCTTGATTATTTGGTCAGTTGGTGGCTTCCTTGGAACAGCTCTATTTCCAAGAATTCAAAAATTACTTGAAATTTCAACACTGACAGAACAAACATTACCTGTCTATGGCATCATGATGGTCATCTTTGCTATCATTTTCATCCTGACAAGTCGTTATCAAACTAGAAAATAAAGAAAGGCTGCAATCCATGATTGCGGTCTTTTTAGGAGCAGGATTGCCAGATAAAATATGGTATAATAAAGGGAAATAGAGTTTTTGAAAGTGAGAAAAAATGATTTCGAAGAGATTAGAAACGGTGGCTTCTTTTGTTCCCCAAGGAGCCGTTTTGCTAGATGTAGGAAGCGACCATGCTTATTTACCCATTGAATTGGTTGAAAAAGGGCATATTGAGTGTGCCATTGCAGGAGAGGTAGTGGTAGGTCCCTATCAATCTGCAGTCAAAAATGTTGAAAGTCATGGTTTAACTGAGAAAATTCAGGTTCGCCTAGCAAATGGTTTGGCTGCTTTTGAAGAGGCTGACCAGGTCTCTGTTATCACTATTGCTGGAATGGGTGGTCATTTGATTGCTACAATATTAGAAGAAGGATTAGACAAACTTGCCAATGTTGAGCGTTTGATTCTTCAACCCAATAATCGAGAAGATGAGTTGCGTTCTTGGTTACAAGAGCATGGTTTTCAAATCATAGCAGAAAGTATTCTAAAAGAAGCTGGGAAATTTTACGAGATTATAGTTGCAGAAGCTGGTAAAGTGAATCTATCAGCAACTGATGTCCGCTTTGGCCCCTTCTTGTCCAAAGAAGTCAGTCCAGTCTTCATCCAAAAATGGCAAAAAGAAGCTGCTAAGCTTGAGTTTGCCCTTAGTCAAATTCCAGAAAAAAATCAAGAAGAACGTCAGGTTCTGGCAGATAAAATTCAAGCCATTAAGGAGGTGCTCCATGAAAGCAAGTGAAGTGATAAAGCGTTATGAAGCCTATTGCCCACAAGAATTTTCTATGGAAGGTGATAGTCGTGGTCTACAAATTGGCACCCTAGACAAGGAAATTCAAAAGGTTATGGTTGCTCTTGATATCCGTGAAGAGACAGTCGCTGAAGCTATTGACAAGGGTGTTGATCTGATTATCGTTAAGCACGCACCTATCTTTCGTCCGATTAAGGACTTGGTAGCTAGTCGTCCTCAAAATCAGATTTATATCAATCTCATCAAGCATGATATCGCAGTCTATGTCAGTCATACTAATATTGATATTGTTGAAAATGGTCTCAATGATTGGTTCTGCCAACTTTTGGGTATTGAGGATACAACTTATCTGCAGGAAACAGGTCCTGAACGTGGGATTGGCCGTATTGGAACTATTAGACCTCAAACCTTTAAGGAATTTGCTGACCATGTTAAGGAAGTCTTTGGTCTAGATAGCCTTCGTATGGTGTATTATCAAGAGAAGGATTTGCAAAAGACAATCTCAAGAGTGGCTATCTGTGGTGGCAGTGGGCAATCTTTCTATTCTGATGCTTTAGCAAAAGGAGCAGATCTTTATATCACTGGTGATATTTATTATCATACTGCCCAAGATATGCTGTCAGATGGTTTATTAGCTTTGGATCCAGGACACTATATCGAAGTGCTTTTTGTGGAAAGAATTGCAGCGCTCTTGAACGAATGGAAGGAAGAGAATGCTTGGTCGCTAGAAGTAGTCGCAAGTCAGGCTTCTACCAATCCATTCCATCATATCTAGTTAGAAGGTAAAGACAATGAAAAAAGTTGCCATTGTAGGAGCAGGAATTGTAGGGGCAACAGCTGCCTACTATCTCTCTAAGGAAGCAGATGTCGAAGTAACTGTCTTTGATCATGGGTACGGACAAGCTACCAAGGCAGCGGCAGGAATCATCAGTCCTTGGTTCTCTAAACGACGTAATAAAGCTTGGTACAAGATGGCTCGCCTAGGAGCAGACTTTTATGTAGATTTATTAGCTGATTTAGAAAAAACTGGTCAAAAGGTTGATTTCTACCAGCGCTCAGGAGTCTTCCTTCTCAAAAAAGATGATTCCAAGCTCGAGGAACTCTATGACTTAGCCTTGCAACGTAGAGATGAATCTCCCTTAATTGGCGAATTAGCCATTTTGGACCAAGCTGCTGCAAGCAGCCTATTCCCTGGTCTAAAGGGATTTGAGAGATTGCTCTATGCTTCTGGAGGAGCTCGAGTAGATGGGCAACTCCTAGTGAGTCGTTTACTGGATGCCAGTCAGGTTAAGGTCGTAAAGAAAGAGGTTAGTCTAACTCCTTTATTATCAGGCTATCAGATAGACAATCAAATGTTTGATCAAGTAATTTTATCTACGGGAGCTTGGCTTGGACACATTTTGGAGCCTTTAGGCTATGAGGTGGATGTTCGTCCTCAAAAAGGTCAACTTAGAGATTATCAGGTTGATTTAGACATGGCAAGCTATCCTGTTGTCATGCCGGAAGGTGAGTGGGATTTGATACCATTTCCTGGAGGTAAGTTATCTCTAGGAGCTACCCATGAGAATGACATGGGATTTGATCTTACAGTCGATAAAAATTTGCTCCAACAAATGGCTGAGGCAGCGAATCCATTTTATCCAAGTTTAAAGGGTGCAGTTTCATCTGGTGAACGTGTAGGAATTCGGGCTTATACGAGTGACTTTTCTCCATTTTTCGGACAGATTCCAAACTTATTAGGAGTCTATACAGCAAGTGGTCTAGGATCTTCAGGATTAACGACTGGTCCTATTATCGGTTATCATCTAGCTCAAATGGTTCAAGGGAGAAGTGGAGTATTGGATCCAGCAGATTATCCGACTGAAAGATACATTAAAAAGAAATAATAGTAAACCTTTTACCTAGTTTTTACGATAGTCTTAGGAAAGTAAATGACTTTCCCTATCAAAAATGGTAAAATGAAAAAAATAATCCAAGAATTGAGGAAATAAAATGCAAGAAAAAATTCTGGTAACAGGTGGAGCAGGTTTTATCGGAACTCACACTGTCATTGAATTAATCCAAGCTGGACACCAAGTAGTTGTAGTAGATAATTTGGTAAACAGTAGTCGTAAAAGTCTTGAAGTAGTCGAAAGAATCACTGGGGTAGAAATTCCTTTCTACGAAGCAGATATTCGTGACACAGATACACTTCGTGATATTTTCAAACATGAAGAACCAACAGGTGTGATTCATTTTGCTGGTTTGAAAGCTGTAGGTGAGTCTACACGTATCCCACTTGCCTACTATGATAACAATATCGCTGGAACTATCAGTCTCTTGAAAGTTATGGAAGAGACAAACTGTAAGAATATCATCTTCAGTTCATCAGCAACTGTTTATGGAGATCCTCATACAGTCCCAATCCTAGAAGATTTCCCACTTTCAGCTACAAATCCATATGGTCGTACCAAGCTAATGCTGGAAGAAATCTTGACAGATATCTATAAAGCAGATTCAGAGTGGAACGTTGTTTTACTTCGTTACTTCAACCCAATCGGTGCGCATAAGAGCGGTGATTTGGGTGAAAATCCAAACGGTATTCCAAATAACCTTCTTCCATATGTGACACAAGTTGCAGTTGGTAAGTTGGAACAAGTTCAGGTCTTTGGAGACGACTACGATACAGAAGATGGAACAGGTGTACGTGACTATATTCACGTCGTTGACCTAGCAAAAGGGCACGTTGCGGCCCTTAAGAAACTTCAAAAAGGTTCAGGTCTAAATATTTACAACCTTGGTACAGGAAAAGGTTACTCTGTTCTTGAAATTATCCAAAATATGGAAAAAGCAGTTGGTCGTCCAATTCCTTACCGTATTGTTGAACGTCGCCCAGGTGATATTGCAGCTTGCTACTCAGATCCAGCAAAAGCTAAGGAAGAGCTAGGATGGGAAGCAGAACTTGGTATTACAGAGATGTGTGAAGACGCATGGCGTTGGCAAAGTCAACATCCAAATGGATTTGAAGACTAAGATGATGATTTCAATCATAGTCCCATGCTTAAACGAAGAGGAAGTACTTCCTCTTTTTTATCAAACTCTTGAAGCACTGATCCCAGATTTGGAAACAGAAATCGAATACATTTTTGTAGATGATGGTTCGACTGATAAGACTTTGGACGTTCTAAAGGTTTATCGAGAGCAAAATCCTTCAGTACATTATATCTCTTTCTCGCGAAATTTTGGGAAGGAAGCGGCCATATATGCAGGTTTACAACAAGCAACAGGAGATTTGGTGGTGGTTATGGATGCAGACCTTCAGGATCCCCCAAGCTTCTTGCTTGAGATGAAAGAACTACTAGATCAGAATCCGGATTTGGACTGCGTTGGAACACGCAGAACCAGTCGAGAAGGAGAACCCTTTTTACGTAGTTTCTGCGCCGATCTTTTTTATCGTTTTATGCAAAAAATTAGCCCAGTAGCTCTTCCATCGGGTGTTCGTGATTTTCGGATGATGAGAAGATCAGTTGTGGATGCGGTGTTAGAATTGACAGAATACAATCGCTTTTCCAAAGGACTCTTTGCCTGGGTTGGTTTCCGTACTCACTATTTAGAATACCCTAATGTTGAAAGGCAGGCAGGTAAGACAAGCTGGAGTTTTAGACAACTCTTTTTCTACTCTATTGAAGGGATTGTGAATTTTTCAGATTTTCCTTTGATATTAGCTTTTGTTGCTGGTCTTTCGTCGTGTTTTCTGGCTTTAGTGATGACATTGTTTGTAGTTGTCCGTACTCTCGTACTGGGCAATCCAACTTCTGGTTGGACTTCTCTGATGGCTGTCATTCTATTTCTTGGTGGTGTCCAATTATTGACGATTGGGATTCTCGGAAAATATATCAGTAAAATTTATATGGAAACGAAAAAAAGACCCCTCTATCTGATAAAAGAACAGAGTGAGTCATGATAAGATTTGCTAAAAATAAGTCCTTCAAAAGACTATAATTTTCTGGAAAAATATGCTAAACTAGAGGAAGTGGGATTTGGAAATTGAATTACCACTGATGACAAATTAATCTTTGATGAGCGCGCGAGTGGGACACTGTTTTACAGCTTCCAGTAGCTCTTCACTAGCTGGGATGTCTCTCTCTAGTAGATTAGGATCATCATAGAAACGCACAATACCATTATCATGGTAATCAAATAAATCAGAATAGGTTTGGCATAGCCCACAGGCAATGCATCGTTCAGGTATAAGTGTGATTTTCATATTTATATTGTAATAAGAAATTAGAAAAAAAACAAGGAGTAAGGTATGGAAAAGGAACCATGGCAAGAAGATATTTACGATATCGAGGAAAGTCGTTCGGAACGCAGAAGCAGAGGAAATAAGGAATCAGGAGTAGGAGCTAATCGTATTTTAACGATTTTGGCTTGTATTTTCTTTGTTATCGTTGTCGGAATGATTGCTATTCTAATCTACCTGTCATCTGGTGGAAGTGATCGTACGGCAGCCTTGAAAGATTTTCATGATTCTTCTGCGCCTAAGGTAGAGGAAGTATCTTCAACATCTTCAAGTAGTTCAGTTGAAGCATCAAGTTCTGAAGCAGAAGCTACTTCTTCAAGTAGTTCAGAGGAACATACAAATGCTGAAGGAACCATTACTGTCCTTGCAGGTGAAGGTGAGGCAGCTATTGCAGCTAGAGCAGGCATTTCTATTGCTCAACTTGAAGCCTTGAACCCTGGTCATATGTCTTCAGGTACTTGGTTTGCAAATCCTGGTGATGTCCTTAAGACAAGATAGGAGTTAGAATGAAAACAATTCAGATTGCCATTGATGGACCAGCATCCAGTGGGAAGAGTACAGTAGCTAAGATTATCGCTAAGGACTTTGGATATACCTACTTGGATACAGGTGCCATGTATCGTGCTGCGACTTACATCGCTTTGAACAACCAAGTAAGTCCAGAAGAGTCTTCTCGACTTCTTGAATTATTGGAACAATATCCGATTAGCTTTGGTCGTGCTGAAACAGGAGAACAGCTTGTTTTTGTTGGAGACGTTGATGTTACCAATCCAATCCGTGAAAATGAAGTAACCAATGCTGTATCTGCTTTTGCAGCCATTCCAGCTATTCGTGAAAAATTGGTAGCCCTTCAGCAAGAAATTGCCCAACAAGGCGGAATCGTCATGGATGGTCGAGATATTGGTACAGTGGTCTTGCCTAAGGCTGAATTGAAGATTTTTCTTGTTGCTTCAGTGGATGAACGTGCAGAACGACGTTATAAGGAAAATCTTTCAAAGGGAATCGAAACAGATTTGGAAACTTTGAAAGAAGAGATTGCTGCGCGTGATTATAAAGATAGTCATCGTGAAACTTCTCCTCTTAAGCAGGCAGATGATGCAATCTATCTGGACACGACAGGACTAAGTATTTTAGAAGTTGTCGAAAAAATTAAATCAGAAGCAGTCAAACATTTTTAATTGAAATTTTAACCGATTTACCACGATAGTGGTGAGTCGGTTTTTTAGCAATTTGTCAAATTTTTAATTTTAAGGTATAATAGTCTTTGTTAACGAAAATTTGACAATCAAACCATCATGAAAATAGAAGGAGATAAAATGAACAATCTACCAAATTGCCCAAAATGTAATTCAGAATATGTCTATGAAGATGGAGCCTTACTAGTCTGCCCAGAGTGTGCTTATGAATGGAATCCTGCTGAGCAAGCTGAGGTTGAAGAAGGCTTTGTTGCTATCGACGCTAATGGAAATAAATTGGCTGACGGTGATACAGTAACCTTGATCAAAGACCTTAAGGTAAAAGGTGCTCCAAAAGACCTGAAGCAAGGGACACGTGTTAAAAACATCCGTATTGTTGAAGGTGACCACAACATCGATTGTAAGATTGATGGTTTTGGTGCTATGAAATTAAAATCAGAATTTGTTAAAAAGATCTAATCATGACTGTTTGGAATAAAATAATTTTTTTCAGTCGGGCTTTCATGTTTTTAGCCGCATTTACAGGCGTCTATCTGGAAATTACCAAACGTGGTGGTTTAAGGATGTTGCTTTACTATACAGTCCTTTCCAACCTTTTGGTTGTCATTTTTACAGGTTATCTTTTGTTAAAGATGCGACGTGAGGGTGACCATTGGCAAAGTTCAAGTCTTTTGCGACTCAAGGGTGGTGTCACCATGAGTATCATGATTACCTGTGTCATCTACCATTTCATGTTGGCTCCCTTGACAACAGATTTTTACCGTTTGGAAAATTTCCTTTGCCATTATATCGTGCCCCTCTGGTTTCTGGTTGATACCATCATTTTTGATAAGAGTCGTCAATATAAGTGGTTTGATCCTATTGTATGGACAGTTTTACCACTGCTCTATATGGGATTTGCAATCTTAAACGGTTTTGTTCTAAAGATGGACGTTCCTAACGCTAAGGATAGTCCCTTCCCTTATTTCTTCTTGAATGCCAATAAATATGGTTGGGGATTTGTCTTTAGATGGGCAGCCATTATCTTTGTTGCCTACATGGTTTCAGGATATCTGTTTTATCTTGTTAAAAACATTAAAAAATCTAAGAAATAAAAGTACCCTCTGTGGGTACTTTTTTTGATGATTGATATAATTGTACCCGGACAAATCATTTTTTTTTATCTTGTTCTTGAGTCATTTCTACCTTACAATAAAACTGTAGCTACCAATACAACTATTGAGGAAGAGAAAATGACTGAAAATCGTTATGAATTAAATAAAAATTTGGCACAGATGCTTAAAGGTGGCGTCATTATGGATGTTCAAAATCCTGAACAAGCAAGAATTGCAGAGGCTGCAGGAGCAGCAGCAGTTATGGCCTTGGAGCGAATCCCAGCTGATATTCGTGCGGCTGGTGGTGTATCTCGTATGAGTGATCCTAAGATGATCAAGGAAATTCAAGAAGCAGTCAGCATTCCAGTTATGGCTAAGGTTCGAATTGGGCATTTTGTTGAAGCACAGATTTTAGAAGTCATCGAGATTGACTATATCGATGAAAGTGAAGTGTTATCTCCAGCTGATGACCGTTTCCATGTGGACAAGAAGGAATTCCAAGTTCCTTTTGTCTGTGGGGCTAAGGACTTGGGAGAAGCCTTGCGTCGTATCGCTGAAGGAGCATCGATGATCCGTACAAAAGGAGAGCCAGGAACAGGAGACATCGTTCAGGCAGTCCGCCATATGCGTATGATGAATCAAGAAATCCGTCGCATTCAAAATCTCCGTGAAGATGAACTCTATGTAGCAGCAAAAGAACTCCAAGTACCTGTAGAATTAGTTCAATACGTTCACGAACATGGAAAACTACCAGTCGTGAACTTCGCAGCAGGTGGTGTAGCAACACCTGCAGATGCTGCTCTTATGATGCAGCTAGGTGCAGAAGGTGTCTTTGTTGGTTCAGGGATTTTCAAATCAGGTGATCCTGTTAAACGTGCAGCAGCAATTGTCAAGGCAGTTACAAACTATCAAAATCCTCAAATTCTAGCTCAAATCTCAGAAGATTTGGGAGAAGCCATGGTTGGTATCAATGAGAATGAAATCCAAATTCTCATGGCTGAGCGAGGAAAATAGATGAAAATTGGAATATTGGCCTTGCAAGGTGCCTTTGTAGAGCATGAGAAAGTCCTTGCAAAACTAGGAGTAGAAAGTATTGAACTGCGAAACCTAGAAGATTTTCAGCAGCATCAGAGTACTCTGTCAGGATTGATTTTACCTGGAGGTGAGTCGACAGCTATGGGAAAACTCCTACGTGACCAGCAGATGCTACTTCCTCTAAGAGAGGCTATTCTCAATGGTTTACCAGTCTTTGGGACTTGTGCTGGTTTGATTTTGCTAGCGAGT
Source organism: Streptococcus pseudopneumoniae (assembly GCF_001072925.1). GTDB lineage: Bacteria > Bacillota > Bacilli > Lactobacillales > Streptococcaceae > Streptococcus > Streptococcus pseudopneumoniae_Q. Next base: position 12,398 of record NZ_JVHE01000120.1, read on the forward strand.
CAAATCACTTCTCAAGAGGAAAGTCATCTAGCGACTATGGATATAGTAGTAGAGCGCAATGCCTATGGACGTCAGCTAGGAAGCTTTTATACTGAAGCAGATTGCAAGGGTGTTGGCAAGATTCCCATGACCTTTATCCGTGGACCTATTATTAGTGAAGTTGGTAAGGGTGTTGATGTTCTGGCAGTAGTGAACAATCAAATCGTTGCTGCTCAAGAAAAGAATATGCTAGTGACCTCCTTTCATCCGGAATTGACAAATGATCTTCGCTTGCATCAATACTTTATCAATATGTGCAAATAAAAATAGGTCGGGATTTTCCCGGCCTATTTTTACATGTAATAAACAATGGCAATGTATTGGAGAGCTGAAGCTGCTAGAATGAAGAGATGCCAAATCATATGGAAGTAGGGTTTCTTCTTAGCATAAAATCCAGCACCAACTGTATAGCAAAGCCCACCTGATACCATAAGAGTCCAAAAGATTGGATTTGTTTGACTGATGATTGCTGGTAGGATAGCCACAACTAACCACCCCATAATTAAGTAGAGAATTAGACTAAATTTTTCATTGACTTTTTTGGCAAAGATTTTATAAAGAATACCGAAAATAGTTGTTCCCCATTGGATAGCAATAATCAGGTAACCAAACCAGTTATTCATCAAGGTCAAAACGACAGGAGTATAAGAGCCAGCAATCGCAACATAAATCATGGAATGGTCGATAATGCGCAAGACATACTTATGAGTGGAACCATAAGCCATAGAATGATAGATGGTTGATGAAAGGAACATGAGAAAGAGGCTAATAACGAAAATCGACACCCCAATCGATGATAAAAATCCATGAGCTTCATAACTGTAAGTCGATGAGATAGGGAGCAAAATCAGCATGATAAGTGCCCCTACAGCATGGGTGACACTGTTTGCTATCTCTTCTCCAAAACTAAGGCGCTTGCTAAGTTTAAAACTAGTATTCATTTGTTTCCTCCTCTTCATTTTCTGTATAGACAAGAGCAAGTGTCTGATGATAGAGTTTAACCGTTTGGCAACTTGCTTGGATAATAGGATTAGCTGGGTCAATGTCTTCGTTCATGTAGTCCACAAAAGCGTTGTAAAGTTCTTGTGAGTTAGTCTCTGTGTGTAGGGTATTAAGGGTTTGAGCAATTTCCTGGATTGAAAAAACAGACTTGAGCGTTGTGATAGCAATCAATCGGGCGATTTGTTTGCGTTGGTATTTTTTCTTTTCAGGTTTGGTGATATATCCGTGTTTTACATAGTTGTTCACCATTGATGCAGTTAAACCTTTCTCTTTAGCAAGAGAAATTGGGGAACAAACTTTATTTACATAAAGTAAGACCTGATCCAAATAGAGATCAATGTTTGGAATTTCGTCCCATTCTGGGTAGGAAAAAGTAGATTTCATTTCCAACTCCTGTTTATCTAGTTTTGATAACTAGATTATAAAACAATAGAAATCAAAAGTCAAGTTTTAACTGCTTGTAGAAAGCCTTAAATTATGCTATGATGAGAGAAACTAGTCAGAAAAGAGGAGATAAGATGGAAATTCGTTTAGCCTTTCCAAACGAAGTAGATGCAATTATGCAAGTGATTGAGGAAGCTAAAAAATGCTTGGCGGAAGCTGGTAGCACTCAGTGGCAAAATGGTTATCCAAATACTGATACGATTATCGAAGATATTATCTCAGGTCAGGCTTATGTAGCCCTGGAAGAAGGAGAGCTCTTAGCTTATGCAGCAGTAACCAAGAGTCCAGAAAAAGCCTATGAAGCCATTTATGATGGAAGCTGGGAAGGAAGAGAGTCAGAGTATCTAGTTTTTCACCGTATTGCTGTCGCTAGTGATGTGCAAGGACAAGGTGTTGCCCAGACCTTCTTGGAAGGCTTGATTGAAGGCTTTGATTACCTGGATTTTCGTTCAGATACGCACGCTGAAAATAAGGCTATGCAACATATCTTTGAAAAGCTTGGTTTTAAACAGGTCGGTAAAGTTCCAGTAGATGGGGAACGTTTGGCCTATCAAAAATTAAAATCAAATGCCTAAGAATTATGCAAAGATGCTGTACAAGTCTCCGATTGGGATCTTATCTTTGGTAGCAGATGAACGCTATCTGTTTGGAATATGGGTTGAAGCACAGAGCCATTTTGAGCGAGGTTTGTCGGTGTGTAATCTAGTTGAGGTGAAAAGTCATCCCATCTTAAATCAGATTGCTAGCTATTTAGATGCTTATTTTAAAGGACAAAATCAAGATTTGTCTCAGTTACCTTTGGCACCTGTTGGTAGTGACTTTGAAAAAAGAGTCTGGAACTACTTGCGGGAAATTCCTTTTGGTCAGACAGTTACTTATGGAAAGATAGCTAAGGACTTGCAGATAGCTTCGGCTCAGGCAATCGGAGGAGCAGTAGGGCGCAATCCCTGGTCTATTCTTGTCCCCTGTCACCGTGTGCTAGGTGCTGGAGGACGTCTGACAGGCTATGCTTCAGGAATTGACAAGAAGGCTTGGCTCTTAAAGCATGAAGGTGCAGCATTTCAAGAAAATAAGAAATAGAAAGGAAAGAAAATGTTAGAATTTATCGAATATCCAAAATGTACAACTTGTAAAAAAGCCAAAAAAGAGTTAGATCAACTTGGACTAGAATATAAAGATGTTCATATTGTAGAAGAAACTCCAAGTGAAAAGGTCATTTTAAACTGGATCGAAACTTCAGGATTTGAGTTGAAGCAATTTTTCAATACAAGTGGAATTAAATACCGTGAACTGGGCTTAAAAGATAAGATTGGGACTTTATCCAATAAAGAAGCAGCCAAACTCTTGGCCAGTGATGGTATGTTATTAAAACGTCCAATATTAGTGGAGAATGGTGTTGTTAAACAAATTGGCTATCGTAAAACCTACGATAACTTGGATTTGAAATAGTTTTTTTCTATCTCCTTGATAGGTAAAATATATAACCTCACACTTTTAAAGTATGATAAACTAGTAGGTAGACAAAGTCTCTTCTGCTCGTAGCAAATATTTTAAATCTAGGCAGAAGTATGATAGAATGATTCATTATCAGGAGAGGATGTTTCTATGAATGTTACAACACTTTTAGCATCAGATTGGTACCAAAACTTGATGCAGTATATTCCAGACGGTAAACTGTTTAGTTTTCGTTCTGTCTTTGATGGGATTCCAAGAATTGTACAACAATTGCCAACAACATTGATGTTGACAGTATTTGGTGCTTTTTTTGGTATCATCTTGGCTTTGGTTTTTGCTATTGTAAAAATTAATCGCGTTAGAATTCTTTATCCATTACAAGCATTCTTTGTTAGTTTCTTAAAAGGGACACCAATCCTAGTGCAGCTGATGTTGACTTACTATGGAATTCCTCTGGCATTAAAAGCGTTGAATCAACAATGGGGGACTGCTTTTAATATCAATGCGATTCCGGCTGCAGCTTTTGCCATTGTAGCTTTTGCTTTTAACGAAGCAGCTTACGCTAGTGAAACTATCCGTGCTGCTATTCTTTCTGTCAATCCTGGAGAGATTGAAGCCGCTCGTAGTCTTGGGATGACACGTGCTCAAGTCTATCGTCGTGTGATTATTCCAAATGCAGCGGTAGTAGCGACTCCAACCTTGATTAACTCCCTAATCGGCTTGACCAAGGGAACTTCCCTAGCCTTTAGTGCTGGTGTTGTAGAAGTCTTTGCCCAAGCTCAGATTTTGGGTGGTGCAGACTACCGTTACTTCGAACGTTTCATCTCAGTTGCCCTTGTATACTGGGTGGTAAATATCGCTATTGAAAATCTTGGTCGCTTTATTGAGAGAAAAATGGCAATCGAAGCACCAGATAATGTGAAAACAGATGTGAAAGGAGACCTTCGCTAATGATTAAGATTTCAAATTTAAGCAAATCCTTTTCAGGTCAAACCGTCTTGGATCATCTGAATTTAGATATTCAAAAAGGGGAAGTAGTGGCTTTGATTGGTTCATCAGGAGCGGGGAAGTCAACCTTTCTTCGTAGCCTAAATTATCTGGAAACACCTGATAGTGGAAGCATTCAGATTGATGACTTTAAAGTCGACTTTTCTCAAATTACTCAAGATGAAATCTTGACTCTTCGTCGCAAGTTGTCTATGGTATTCCAACAGTTCAACTTATTTGAACGTAGAACAGCCCTAGACAATGTCAAGGAAGGTTTGGTAGTTGTTAAAAAACTTTCCGACGAAGAAGCAACTAAGATTGCCAAAGAAGAGCTGGCTAAGGTTGGTCTTTCAGATCGTCAACAGCACTATCCTCGCCACTTATCAGGTGGACAAAAACAACGGGTAGCTTTGGCGCGTGCTTTAGCCATGAAGCCAGCAATCTTGCTCTTGGATGAACCTACTTCAGCCCTTGATCCAGAATTAGTTGGTGAGGTAGAACGATCTATTGCTAATGCTGCCAAATCTGGTCAAACTATGATTTTGGTCAGTCATGATATGTCCTTTGTTTCTCAGGTAGCTGATAAGGTTTTATTCTTGGATAAAGGAAAGATTATTGAGTCTGGAACACCAGATGAGATTATCAATCATCCTAAAGAAGAACGAACAAAAGAATTCTTTGCTAGTTACAAACGAACCTATATTTGATATAATAGAAAATAAGAAAGACTCAGTTAGCTAGGCTAACTGGGTTTGCTCTTTAAAATTAATAGAAACGAGAGAGAGCATGCTAGTTCAGCTATTTGCTTTGTATTTAGAGAGTTTAGTGTTGACAATTCTACTGGTCTTGATTATTTTGGGACTCTGGATTGGACTTAGAGCTCTGTCGGGGGTTGACAAAACTGCTAAAGCACGTCAAGCCCATCTCTACGATATGATTATGATTGGAGTTTTGACCATTCCAGTATTGTCATTTGCAACCATGAGCATCTTGTTGGTTCTCAAGGCTTAATAGTTGTAAAATGGGATTTAATTCGTTAGAATAAAAATAGTTACAACAAGAAAGAAGGAAAGAGAATGTACGATACGATTATTATCGGTGCAGGTCCTGCTGGGATGACTGCAGCCTTGTATGCAGCACGCAGTAATCTGAAAGTTGCTTTGATTGAAGGTGGACTTCCTGGTGGTCAAATGAATAACACCTCTGACATTGAAAACTATCCAGGCTATGCCAATATCAGTGGCCCAGAATTAGCAGAAAAGATGTTTGAACCTCTTGAAAATCTGGGTGTTGAGCATCTCTACGGTTTTGTTGAAAATGTTGAAGACCATGGTGATGTAAAAAAAGTTATCACAGCTGATGAAGAATTTGAAACACGTACAGTTATTGTGGCGACTGGTTCTAAACACCGTCTCTTGGGAGTTCCAGGTGAAGAAGAACTCAATAGCCGTGGTGTTTCTTACTGTGCGGTTTGTGATGGAGCCTTTTTCCGCGACCAAGATTTGTTGGTCGTAGGTGGAGGTGACTCAGCAGTTGAAGAAGCAATCTTCTTAACACGATTTGCTAAGTCTGTAACTATCATTCACCGTCGAGATGAGCTTCGTGCTCAAAAAGTCTTGCAAGATAGAGCTTTTGCCAATGAAAAAATCAACTTCATTTGGGATTCGGTTGTCAAAGAAATCAAGGGTGAAAACCGTGTTGAGTCGGTTGCCATTGAAAATGTTAAAACAGGACAAGTGACAGAACAAGCCTTTGGTGGTGTCTTCATCTATGTTGGATTGGACCCAGTTAGTGACTTCGTCCAAGAGTTGCAGATTCGAGACCAAGCGGGTTGGATTGTGACAGACGACCACATGAAAACAAGCGTTGCAGGTATTTTTGCTGTTGGTGATGTTCGTCAAAAAGACCTTCGACAAGTTACAACAGCTGTTGGAGATGGTGCTATTGCAGGTCAAGAGGCCTATAAATATATTACTGAACATAGTTAAAAAGGCGGTGGGACAGAAATCGATAGACAAAGTCTCGATTTCGTAGTCCCAGCCCGCGAGTATGATTAGAGCTTTTTGGAGTCCAAAAGACGAACAAAAAGTTCAATCAGCTACCGCGTCAAAGTTTGATTGCTAATAAAAAGTGAGGTTGGGATCTTTTGTCCCAACCTCACTTTTTATTAGAGTCGATTTCTAAAGACTTCGTACATGAGAATGGCAGCAGCAACACTGGCATTGAGGCTCTGTACGTGACCATTCATAGGAATGGTGATCATCTCGTCTACTTGTTTCTTGATGTTGCTAGAGATACCTTTGCCTTCATTTCCGATAATGAGAGCAATCTTTCCTTTGGTATTCCATTTGTTGCAAGGAGTTCCGTTCATATCAGTACCAAATGTCCAGAAGCCTTCATCCTTGAGTTTGTCCAAGGTTTGGCTGAGATTGGTCACGCGGGCAATGGGAACGTGTTCAATCGCACCTGTTGCTGTTTTTGCTACGACAGGAGTAACACCGACAGCTCGGTGCTTGGGAATGATGACACCTGAAACATTAGTTGCATCCGCTGTTCTCAAGATAGAACCGAGATTATGTGGGTCCGTTAAACCATCAAGGATTAGTAGTAGTGGGTTTTCTTCCTGGCGTGTTTTAGCAATAATCTGCTCAAGTTCAGTGTAGGCAAATTCAGAAACGCGCAAGACAAAACCTTGGTGAACAGCTCCTTCAGTCATCTCAGAAAGTGATTTTTTAGAAGTCCAAGAAATGGATACTTTCTTTTCAGTAGCCAATTCCTTAACTTTTTCCACATTCTTTCCTCGTAAATCTTCCTGAAGGTAGAGTTTGTTTCCAGTATTTGCTAAAAGAGCTTCTGTGACGGCATGAACGCCATAGACAATATCGTTTGTTTTCATATCTTCATTATAACACAAAATCCCGCCTTGCAACGGGATTTTCTTTATTCAAGAATGAGTAAGCCATCTTTAACTTCAAATGGGTCTTTTTCATTGATGCGATCGTAGAACATAATGCCATTTAAGTGGTCAATTTCGTGTTGAACTACAATAGAGTTATAGCCCTTAAGTTTAATGCGGTGCTTTTCTCCATCCTTATCAAAATAATCGACAGTTACTCGAGCATGGCGGATAACATAACCTGGAACAGCACGGTCAACAGACAAGCAACCTTCTCCTTCACCTAGAGCAGCATCTTGGACTGAATGTGAGACGATTTTAGGATTGTACATAACAGCTTGTAAGTCATAGGCTTCTTGAGGAGTTTCACCTTCCTCAGTGATATTTGGTACTAGCACGGCAATGATTCGTTTTGAGATATCTAATTGCGGTGCAGCAAGCCCAACACCTCCACGTAGCCCTAATTTTTCAGCCATAACAGGATCTTGCGAGTGTTTCAAAAATTGCATCATTTTTTCTCCAAGAATGATATCTTGGTCGCTCAAGGGGAAAGAGACCTCTTCGGCAACGGCACGAAGAGTAGGGTTCCCTTCGCGGATAATATCTTTCATATCGATTAAATGAGCAGCTTTGGTAATTCGTTCTATAGCAGACATATTCTTTCCTTTCCTTCCATTACAATTACATGATAACACAAAACAGATGAGAAAGAAAGTCACAGAAGTTGCTAAAAAATAATATAATAAAAGGAAATACCTATTTGTCTGTGGTATAATAGAATAAGAAATATGACTTTAAAATTATGGGAGAAAAGTTATGGAACAACGTAGTAGTAGAAGAAAAAATGGTCCCGTTTTACAAGCTATTAGAAATACTGTTCGGTTTTTCAGGAACTATAAGCAGTGGAATAATCGCACTTTTATTGTGGTCTTGTTAACTTCGGTAGTTATCTCGATGATGCTTACTTTATTAGTGGAGGGAGCTCGAGGGATTTCTTTAAGCAGTAGTGATCCAAGTTCCACACACCAACAGTCAAGTTCTCAGGCAAAGAATGCAGAGACAGAACAAGAAACAAGTGCTCGGATCATGGCCAATGGTGATCTGCTCTATCATGACATTATTTACATTTCAGCCAAAAAATCAGACGGTACCTATGATTTTCATGAAAATTTTGAATATGTGAAACCTTGGCTGAAGCAAGCTGACTTAGTTCTTGGTGATTTCGAAGGAACCGTAAATAAAGACCACTATCTTGCAGGTTATCCTTTGTTTAATGCACCTGGTGAAGTCATGGACGCTATAAAAGATGCGGGCTATCAAGTGCTAGATTTGGCTCACAATCATATCTTGGATTCTCAGATTGAGGGCGTGGTTTCAACTGCAGATGCTATTGAAAAGGCAGGAATGACACCGGTCGGGGTCTATACCCATGAATCACGAGATAAGGCGCCTTTACTGATCAAGGAAGTTAATGGTATTAAAGTTGCTATTTTAGCTTATTCCTATGGTTTTAACGGCATTGAACAAAGCATTTCTCAAGAGGATTATAATCGTTATCTTTCAGACTTAGACGAAGATAAAATGAAGGCTGAAATTGAACGAGCAGAGAAGGAGGCGGATATTACAATTATCATGCCTCAGATGGGAGTTGAGTATCAAATTGAGCCAACAGAGGAGCAAAAGAAACTTTACCATAAAATGATTGATTGGGGAGCTGATATTATCTTTGGTGGTCACCCACACGTTGTTGAACCAGCTGAAACGGTTGAAAAAGACGGTGATAAAAAGCTTATCATCTACTCTATGGGGAATTTTATCTCAAATCAACGGATTGAAACCATGCAGGATGTTGAAAATGCCAAGTGGACGGAACGTGGAGTTCTCATGGATGTAACGATTAAGAAGAAATCTGGTAAAACGACTATCGAGACGGCCCAGGCCCATCCAAGCTGGGTGAGTCGTACTCCCAAAGGGGGTTATTCTCCAGAAGGCTACCCACTCTATCTTTACCAAACCTATATCTTGGAAGATTTTATAGAGGGTGGGAAATACCGTAGTCAGTTAGACGAGGCCACCAAGCAACGGATTGATACAGCTTATAAAGAAATGAACGAGCATGTAGGTTTGAAGTGGTAGTGACATTAAAAGAGGAGCAAGATGGATATTAAGATAATAGCAACGGATATGGACGGTACTTTGTTGAATCCTCAAGGACAACTGGACCTACCTCGACTAGAGAAAATTTTAGATCAGCTAGATCAACGAGATGTTCGTTTTGTCATTGCAACTGGAAATGAAGTTCATCGAATGAGACAATTACTGGGACATCTAGCAGAAAGAGTAGTTCTTGTGGTTGCTAATGGTGCTCGTATATTCGAAAATGATCAATTGATTCAAGCACAAACTTGGGATAATGCTATGGTTGATAGAGCTTTAGCTCATTTTAAAGGCAGAGAGTGCCAGGATCAGTTTGTTGTAACCGCTATGAATGGCGGTTTTGTCAAGGAAGGAACTGTCTTTACAGAACTTGATAAATTTATGACTCAGGAGATGATAGAGAAATTCTATCAACGAATGCACTTTGTTGATGAATTTGATTCTAGTCTCTTTGGTGGTGTTCTCAAGATGAGTATGGTTGTTGGTGAAGAACGATCAGAATCCGTTTTGCAAGAAATCAATGAATTATTTGATGGTCATGTTCGAGCTGTTTCGAGTGGCTATGGCTGTATCGATATCTTACAAGATGGGATTCATAAGGCATGGGGCTTAGAGGAGTTGCTCAAACGTTGGGACTTGAAACCTGAACAAATTATGGCCTTTGGTGATAGTGAAAATGATATCGAAATGCTAGAGTTAGCAGGTGTTTCTTATGCGATGGAAAATGCAGAGGAGACTGTCAAAGAAGTAGCCACCAAAATAGCGCCAGCTAACAGTCAGGCAGGTGTTTACCAAGTTTTAGAAAACTGGCTAGAAAAAGGAGAGTAACTTGGCAGTACAACTATTAGAGAACTGGCTCTTAAAAGAGCAAGAGAAAATTCAAACCAAGTATCGTGAACTTAATCAAATCTCGGTAATTGAACCAGATATCATTTTTATCGGGGATTCCATTATTGAATATTATCCCTTGCAAGAATTATTGGGAACGTCAAAAACTATTGTGAACCGAGGAATTCGAGGCTACCAGACGGGACTTTTACGAGAAAATCTTGATGCTCACCTCTATGGCGATGCAGTGGACCAAATTGTACTATTGATTGGGACAAATGACATTGGAAAAGATGTTCCAATGAATGAAACGCTAAACAATCTTGAGAGCGTGATTCAAAGTATTTCTCGCGACTATCCACTGTCACAGATAAAGCTAGTTTCCATTTTACCGGTCAATGAGAGTACGGACTTCAAGCAGACTGTTTATATTCGTACCAATGAGAAAATCAAGGCCTGGAACCAAGCCTATCAAGACCTTGCCTCTGCCTATATGCAGGTTGAATTTGTGCCTGTTTTCGAGAACTTACTAGATCAGGAAGGGCAACTCAAGGCAGACTACACAACAGATGGTCTTCATCTCAGTGTCGCTGGTTATCAAGCTTTATCAAATACTTTAATAAAATATATTTTTTAAATATATTTTACTGACATGAAATAAATTTAAGAGTCATAAATATTATAAAAATTCTTCTTGTAGATATAAAAAAGTGATAAACATGCACTATGATCTATAAGTTGAATTTTTTCATTTTATGATAACTTCCCTTGAATACAAAAGCATTTTTGCCATATTCAGTATAAAGAGGATTGAAAACTTATATTTAAATGGAAAGACTTGAAATTACGAAGTGTTAAATATTACTAGTAAATGAATATTATGCATTTTTGGAATAGTTTTAAGAGCCAGACTATCCTTGATAGAAAGGCTAGAATATGGTATACTAATGGCGTTACTGTAGTGTGGAGGATAGCTTTTTCTTTTCTGAAAATTCCAAATATTCTTACATATTATTAGTTAAAATGTTTAAAAAGGAGAACTTATCACATGATAAGAAGAGAGCAACAACGATTTTCTTTAAGAAAATATAAAGTTGGGGTCGCATCAGTTTTCTTAGGAACAACCCTTAGCTTCATGATGGCTAACGGTAGTGCTGTAAATGCTGCTGAGATTGTAGCAAAGCAAACTACTGAGAATACTGAACTAGTCGACAACAAGGACGACAAGGAAAAGTTGAAAGAGCCATCAACGGATGTGGTAACTTCAGCTAATTCTGGAACTTCAGAAGTTAAGTCAGAAACATCAACACCTGAAGCTAAGTCTGAAGAAGTAAAATCAGAACCAACTGAAGTAAAATCTGAAGAAACAAAAGCTGAAAAAACTGAGGCAAAAACATCTGTTAGTCCTGAGGCAAAACCAGAGTCTTCTAAGCCAGTAGCAACAACTGCTTCAAAAGCAGAAGAAGTTGTAGTAGCTAAGCCTAAGGCAGAAGAAAAGACTGAATCTAAACCAGAGGAAAAATCTGAGCCTAAAGCAGAACTTTCAGCTGTAGCTGAGGCAACTAGCCTGGATACAACTGCTAGTGTAGCAAATGTTGAAGCAAAACCACTAGTAGATACAGAAACACTAGCTTTGGCAGCTGAGAATACTGTAAATGCAGGTGCTTTGGCTACAAATGGTGGTCGTCGCCGTAACCGTCGTGCTGCAACTGACCATAATACAGAAGCAATAGCAACTACAACTACACTTAAGGACGGTGAAACAGCAGATCCAGATATGACAGATCCTGTTGGTGCAACTGTTAAATCACAGAATGTGCCTGCTGGTTATGAAAGAAAAGCTGGAGATTACTATACATTTAGTATCTTAGACCTTACAAAATTCAATGAACGCTACAATACTAACTACTACGTTCGTATCTATAAGAACTTTAGTGACTCAACTGATTCTGTTGCGGAATTGATCGATAAGACAACTGGTGCTGTAGTTGAAACAAAGACTATCACTGCTACTAGCGGTGTTCAACAATTTACAACAACTACAAGCAAGTCAAATTCTGAGTTGACCTTCCAAATTGACTATCAAGCAGGTAAGGGAAAAGCTGGGGATAAAACGGACGAACCTTATTTGCAAGTAGGGTATAAGGTTGGAGATAGTATTACATCTTTAGTAGCACCGGGACACACACTTACTCCTGATGAACAATCGCGATATACTGCAGTTTATAATGCTCGTACTTCGACTGACGTGATGAACGTCATAGAACCTACTTACAATGGACGTACGATTACTGACAGTAACTTCAAACTTCCAAAGGTAGTGACTAAAACGACTTACTATAAGGTTGTAGATAAGTCAAACTCTACCTACAAGGCTAACAAAACAGATACAACAGTTCAAGACTATGTAGCAAACGGAAATGAAGTTGAACTAGCTAAGTACACTTTGACTGCTACAGAAGGTCAAAAATTCACTGCATCTGGTGAACGTAAATTTGCTGGTTACAAGCTCTATCAAACAGCAGATGCAGATAGCATGACTGGTTATGCTTCACGCCCTTATACTGTAGGAACTAAATTCCTTGACGCAGAGCGTGCGGGCATCAAGCGTATCAAAGAAATCGTTGGAGAAGATGGTTCAGTTGTCGTTCGTGTCTATCTTCTTGATCCAAAGCAACAGAGCAAGCGTTCTGACGGTACCTTAAGTACAGATGGTTATATGCTACTAGCAGAAACCAAGCCTATAAAACCTGGAAAGGCAAACACAGAAGATTTGGTTGTCCAGAAGACACCTCTGTACACAATTCCTTTCACAACTATAAACGGAGTAAACTATCCAAACGGTAAGGAAACTGCATTTGGCTTCCAAACAGCTGCAGGATACACACCTAAGAAAACAGTCTTTGTTCCATTCTTAGGAGATAATATAGGATATCTTTCTCCAAATTCACAGTTAGAAAGAGAAAATTACGGTATTGGTACCAACGTTGACTTGTTGAATAGTCTAACGCCTTATAAACCAACCGTTTACTACTATGAAAAAGTAGATCCAGTAACTTATACACCTGAAGTAAGTAAAGTTCTTGAAGGACGTACTTTGAACGATGGTGACTTTAGCTTTACCCTTAAACAAGAAGGTGGAACACACCAAGAAACTGTTACGAATAAAAATGGTAAGGCAACCTTTAGCCAACTAACCTTCGAAAAACCAGGTACTTATACTTATAAGATTACAGAAGTTGCTGGTTCAGATACGAATGTTGACTATGATGGTATGGAGGTTACTCTCACAGTTACCGTTACACAAAATGCTCAAGATAAACTTGAAGTTCAAGCAGTTTATAAGTCAACAGGTGGTCATGCTGAAGGTGAAAATGACCAGGTCTTCAACAACTATGTTGTAGCTCCTGTTAAGACTAAGTTTGACTTCAGCAAGGCTCTCGCAGGTCGTGAATTGAAAGCTGGTGAGTTCACTTTCCAATTGAAAGATTCAAAA
>NZ_JVHE01000121.1:0-563 GCF_001072925.1 Streptococcus pseudopneumoniae
TATGTCTTGGGACGAGTATGCCTTTACCAAGGGAAAGATGAGTTTTATCGCACAAGATTTTGACATGCTCAATATCATCACTGTTCTTGAGGGAAGAACACAAGCCGTCATCCGAAATCACTTTCTTAAATATGATAGAGCGGTCCGATGTCGAGTGAAAATCATTACTATGGATATGTTTAGTCCTTACTATGACTTGGCTAAACAGCTTTTTCCATGTGCTAAAATCGTTCTAGATCGCTTTCACATTGTACAACATCTGAGTCGTGCTATGAGCCGTGTGCGTGTTCAAATTATGAACCAATTCGATAGAAAATCCCATCAATACAAGGCCATCAAGCGCTACTGGAAGCTCATTCAACAAGATAGTCGTAAACTCAACCATAAGCGATTTTATCGTCCTACTTTTCGCATGCACTTGACTAATAAAGAAATTTTAGACAAGCTTTTGAGCTATTCAGAAGAATTGAAACACCACTATGATCTCTATCAGCTCTTGTTTTTTCACTTTCAGAATAAAGAGCCCGAGAAATTTTTCGGACTCATTGAGGACAATCTAAAGC
>NZ_JVHE01000122.1:0-1460 GCF_001072925.1 Streptococcus pseudopneumoniae
ACCACTGCGTCTTGCTCGACAATCCAAAGACAATTGAGAGGCTAGGACTTTTGTCCCAGCCTCTTTTTTAGTAGCTGGGATTTTGTACCAGGTTTTAACTTTTATTTCTCAACAGGTAATTAATTGGCGATATCAACTAAGATTGCTGCTACAAACTCATCATGTTTAAACATTAAAACGGTATCTACTTTCAGAGGAGATAACGTTTTTTCTTTTTCGGATAAGGAAACAAAAATTTCTACCTTTCACTATCTTTCAAATTGATTGAGTTCTTCAGAGAAAGGTTGTAAAATTTTTGATATAATATCAAGGATGGACTGATGGATAGTTAAAAGATAATTTTCAAAAGAATGATAGGTGAGAATTAAAAATATGTAAGATTGGACAGATGTCTCTCTACCATCATCCATACAGAAACAAGATTATATGAAATAAAAGGAGTAACCAATGACCGGAAACTATTCAACACGTGAATACCGTGAGAAATTATATGATGACCTTCATGTTCGATTAAGAGATACAGTGATTTTGATGTGTGCGATTTTTATTGCCTCTATAGGTCTAAATATGAATTCAACAGCTGTCATTATTGGAGCCATGCTGATTTCCCCTCTTATGACACCGATTGTTGGACTGGGATTCGGTTTAGCTATTTTTGATACGCGTTTAATCAAGCAATCTCTAGAGGTTTTATTTACTCAAGTATTGGTCAGTTTGCTTGTATCGACTCTGTATTTCTGGATTTCTCCCTTATCTTATGCAAGTAGCGAGTTGATTGCACGAACCTCTCCAACCATTTGGGATGTTCTGATTGCTATTGCTGGTGGGATTGCAGGTGTAATTGGTTCAAGGAAAAAAGAAGCAAATAATATCGTGCCTGGAGTAGCCATTGCAACAGCTCTGATGCCACCTATCTGTACTGCAGGTTATGGTTTAGCTAATGGGAATGTACGATTTTTATTGGGGGCTCTCTATCTTTTCTTGATCAACTGTGTCTTTATCATGCTAGCCAACATTGTTGGAACAAGAATTTTGATGAGAAAATCTCCTTTAACTTCATTTAAAGAGCTGAGCATTAAAATGAGAATTGGCTTGATTTCTTTGATTGTATTGTTGATTCTTCCAGCTAGCTATTCGGCAGTTACTCTGACAATAGAACAAGCGCGCAAAGAAGGGATCAAACAGTTTGTAGGAAAAGAGTTCGCCAATTATACGGTTATTAATCAAGTCTACAAGTCAAGTAACAATGAATTGGTCTTGACGGTTGTTGGAGATCCGATTTCAGAAGAAGAATTAGAAACACTCCACCAAAAACAAGCCTCTTACGGTATTCAATCTGTTCAATTGAAAGTGAATCAAGTTCAGAACTCGCCAACATTAGATAGTGAAGCGACCAAGGAATTTTATGAAAACATTGACAAGTATATTGATCAAAAACTCTCTGAAAAAGATTCACAAAA
>NZ_JVHE01000123.1:0-596 GCF_001072925.1 Streptococcus pseudopneumoniae
GAAGAACAACCTCAAGCTTGGGGTTACAATATAGTTGATAAAACGATTGAACCAAATGATGAAAGTGATCCAGATCGTATTTCACGAGACACACCAATCATCTACGTGCCAATCGTAAATGATGTGACAAAACCAACTAAACAAACTGTTACATTTGAAGGAGCGGGAGAAGATACTCCAACTACTAATGTTCAAGATAGCTTTACGTTCACAGGTAAGCATAATCCAACTACAAATACAACAACATGGAATGAATCTAGTCATACTTATGGAAAATTGATTGTCCCAGTCGTAGATGGATACTACTCAGATAAGACAGAAGCTGGATCTAAGACAGTGACTCCAGATCAACCAGAAGTAACAGATCACGTTGTATATAAACCGCTTGGAAGCTTGGTTCCAAAATCTGATGATCCTAAATTCCCATCAACACCAGATGTGAAATATCCAAATGATCCAACAGATCCAACGAAACCAGGAAAACCAGTAGTTCCTGACGTACCGGGCTACAAACCATACTTGCCAGATCCAAAAGATCCAAGCAAACCAGGCCAACCAGTAGAACCAGGAACACCAATCACTCCTGAAAATCCAGG
>NZ_JVHE01000124.1:0-1347 GCF_001072925.1 Streptococcus pseudopneumoniae
AAATTTAGTTGTATCCAACCATACTTGGTAAACCAACTTGTCGCCACGTTTCACAGTCTTGGTGTTCAAGTTTTGAGCTTCGTTGTTTGATGCATCGTCCGCATATGGGTTCGCATTGGTATCTGCGTACTTGTCTGCCAACTCTTTATCATCATCAACGAGCTTGTCGTCTGTGATATCGAATTTCTCTTCAGAAACAACGTATTTCTCTGGTTGGAACTTAGGTTCTTCTGGAGGAGTTACGACGTTGTTAAATTCTTTATCCGCAATGTCGCCTACAGTCGCGATAAGAACTTTAGCTGTTCCATCGTGTTTCACTGTAACTGTTACATTCGCTTTCATGGTGTCGTATGTAACGGTTGCGTCTGTTCCTTTAACTTCTTCTACTGTGTAGTTATGTACGCCTTCTTGACCTTTCTTGAATTCAAGAGCTTTGAACTTAACGTTACCAGCCGCATCGTTGCTTACAGTTTCAAGAGTCTTACCTTCTGAATCTTTAAGAACGAAGCTGAATTCGTTTTCTTTAAGCTCACGGCCTTCCAAGCGTTTAGTGAAGTTGAATTCCACTTCAACTGGAACGTTGTTTACACGTTTTTCAGTTGGTTTTTCAGGTTTTTCAACTTTCTTAGTTGTTGGGTTGTAGTAGTTTACTACTTGGGCCGCAGTATTTTCGATGTCTACTCCGCCAGGAACATCAGCTTTCACTGTTGTTGGGATGTCAAACTTGTAGTAACGTCCGAAGGCGAACTTAGTTGTATCGATAACTTGAGTGTTTTCTGCATCGCCAAGTGACTTCGTGAAGCCAGCTTTAAGGGTTGCAGTGATCACACCGTTGTTAACAGTGATATCGAATTTAGCTGTAACATCATCACCTGTTACTGAATCGTAAGCTTTGATCTTAGTAGCGTCAAGATTCAACTTAGTTTCATCGTAGTCATCTGAGATTCCTACTGATTGGATGTTGTCCTTGTTAGTTGCGTCAAATTTAGTTGTATCCAACCATACTTGGTAAACCAACTTGTCGCCACGTTTCACAGTCTTGGTATTCAAGTTTTGAGCTTCGTTGTTTGATGCATCGTCCGCATATGGGTTGGCGTTGGTATCAGCCACCTTATCTTTCAACTCTTTATCATCATCAAGAAGCTTGTTGTCAGTGATTGAGAATTTCTCTTCATTCAAGACATATTTCTCTGGTTGGAACTTAGGTTCTTCTGGAGGAGTTACGCGGTTGTTGAACTCTTTATCAGCGATTTCGCCAACAGTTGCTACAAGAACTTTAGCTGTACCATCGTGTTTCACTGTGACTGTTA
This sequence comes from Streptococcus pseudopneumoniae, assembly GCF_001072925.1. Classification (GTDB taxonomy): domain Bacteria; phylum Bacillota; class Bacilli; order Lactobacillales; family Streptococcaceae; genus Streptococcus; species Streptococcus pseudopneumoniae_Q. The sequence continues at coordinate 1,311 of NZ_JVHE01000124.1, forward strand.
CATTCGCTTTCATGGTGTCGTATGTAACGGTTGCGTC
>NZ_JVHE01000125.1:0-40888 GCF_001072925.1 Streptococcus pseudopneumoniae
ATGACACCGATTGTTGGACTGGGATTCGGTTTAGCTATTTTTGATACGCGTTTAATCAAGCAATCTCTAGAGGTTTTATTTACTCAAGTATTGGTCAGTTTGCTTGTATCGACTCTGTATTTCTGGATTTCTCCCTTATCTTATGCAAGTAGCGAGTTGATTGCACGAACCTCTCCAACCATTTGGGATGTTCTGATTGCTATTGCTGGTGGGATTGCAGGTGTAATTGGTTCAAGGAAAAAAGAAGCAAATAATATCGTGCCTGGAGTAGCCATTGCAACAGCTCTGATGCCACCTATCTGTACTGCAGGTTATGGTTTAGCTAATGGGAATGTACGATTTTTATTGGGGGCTCTCTATCTTTTCTTGATCAACTGTGTCTTTATCATGCTAGCCAACATTGTTGGAACAAGAATTTTGATGAGAAAATCTCCTTTAACTTCATTTAAAGAGCTGAGCATTAAAATGAGAATTGGCTTGATTTCTTTGATTGTATTGTTGATTCTTCCAGCTAGCTATTCGGCAGTTACTCTGACAATAGAACAAGCGCGCAAAGAAGGGATCAAACAGTTTGTAGGAAAAGAGTTCGCCAATTATACGGTTATTAATCAAGTCTACAAGTCAAGTAACAATGAATTGGTCTTGACGGTTGTTGGAGATCCGATTTCAGAAGAAGAATTAGAAACACTCCACCAAAAACAAGCCTCTTACGGTATTCAATCTGTTCAATTGAAAGTGAATCAAGTTCAGAACTCGCCAACATTAGATAGTGAAGCGACCAAGGAATTTTATGAAAACATTGACAAGTATATTGATCAAAAACTCTCTGAAAAAGATTCACAAAAAGATCTCGTAAAAGAAAATGAGGCAGACAAGGACTGAGGATAGTCAACTTATCTAACTCGAGGAAGCAAATCTTGGGAGGATATCCTATATCCAAAAGTTAGTGGATAGAAAGGATCGTTGATGAGTCTACTATTTGTGGTGGTTTGATCAATCACTACTAGCTTAGGTTAAATAAAGAAGCAACAACGTTTTCAGTTGTTGCTTCTTTATTTAGCTGGAATTTTTATCCCAGGTTTTATCGTTTATTTTTCAACTCGTGATTTGTTGGCGATGTCTGCAAGAATCAATTCTACAAATGTGTCTACCGGCATGGTTTCTGTTTCTTTTTGACCATAACGGCGAACGTTTACAGCCTTCTCTTCCATTTCCTTGTCACCAACGATCAATTGGTAAGGAATCTTTTGTGTTTGAGAAGCACGGATCTTGAATTGCATTTTTTCATTGCGTTCATCCACATCGGCACGAACACCACGGTCACGGAGTTTCTTAGCTACTTCCCAAGCATAGTCCACGTGTTTTTCGTTAGAAACTGGGATAAGAGTTACTTGGTGTGGGGCAAGCCATGTTGGGAAGGCACCCTTGTAGTTTTCAATCAAGATAGCTGTGAAGCGTTCCATGGTTGAGATAACCCCACGGTGAATCATAACTGGACGGTGTTCTTCACCATCAGCTCCGATGTATTTAAGGTCGAAGCGTTCTGGAAGCAAGAAGTCAAGCTGGATAGTAGAGAGGGTTTCTTCTTTTCCAAGAGCTGTCTTAACTTGGATATCCAATTTTGGTCCGTAGAAGGCTGCTTCACCTTCAGCTTCAAAGTAGTCAAGTCCCATGTCATCCATAGCTGATTTCAACATACGTTGAGCATTTTCCCACATCTCATCGTTATCAAAGTACTTGTGAGTATCTTGAGGGTCACGATATGATAAACGGAAACGATAGTCAGTCAAGTTGAAATCTTCGTAAACGTCGATAATCAATTGAAGCGTACGTTGGAACTCATCTTTGATTTGTTCAGGTGTTACGAAAGTGTGACCGTCATTAAGTGACATTTCACGTACACGTTGAAGCCCTGTAAGAGCACCAGATTTTTCATAACGGTGCATCATACCGATTTCAGCAATACGGATTGGCAATTCACGGTATGAGTGAACGTGGTGTTTAAAGACCTCGATATGGTGAGGACAGTTCATTGGACGAAGAACGAATTCTTCACCATCACCCATATCCATGGTTGGGAACATATCTTCACGGTAGTGATCCCAGTGACCAGAAGTCTTGTAAAGTTCTACTGAGGCAATTGGTGGAGTGTAGACGTGTTGGTAACCAGCGGCGATTTCCTTGTCGACGATGTAGCGTTCCAATTCACGACGGATAGTGGCACCATTTGGCAACCAGAATGGAAGTCCTTGACCAACTTCTTGAGAAATCATAAAGAGATCCAATTCTTTACCAAGTTTACGGTGGTCACGTTCCTTAGCTTCTTCACGCATTTGAAGGTAGTTCTTCAAGTCTTTCTTGTCAAACCAAGCTGTACCGTAGATCCGTTGCATCATGGCATTGTCGCTATTTCCACGCCAGTAAGCACCAGCTACGTTGAGAAGGTGGAAGATTTGGATGCGACCTGTTGATGGGACGTGTGGGCCACGGCAAAGGTCTACATATTCACCTTGACGGTAGATAGTCAAACCGCCCTCATCTTCTGAGTGTTCTTCAATCAATTCCAACTTGTATGGATCATTTTTGAAAATTTCACGCGCCTCGTCTTTAGTCACTTCTTCACGGATTGATGGGAAGTTTTCTTTAACGATTTTCTTCATTTCTTCTTCGATACGAGGAAGGTCTTCGTTAGAGATTTGACCCGCTTGGTTGTCTGTATCGTAGTAGAAACCATCTTCGATAGCTGGACCGACACCCAAGTGAATGTCTGGGAAGAGGCGACGAGCTGCTTGAGCGAACAAGTGAGCTGCTGAGTGACGCAAGATTGGAAGGGCATCTTCGTGATCAGGTGTCACGATTTCAATGCTTCCATCTTCGGTGATAGCACGAGTTGTGTCAATCAGTTTGCCGTTAAATTTACCAGCAAGAGCTTTTTTAGCTAGGGAATTACTGATAGATTGGGCAATTTCAAAAGTTGTAACGCCAGATTCGAATTCACGAACAGCGCCATCTGGGAAAGTAATGTTAATCATGGTTTTCTCCTTATATTATTAGTTATCAATTATTTTTATAGCAGAAGTGTTTCCCTATTTCAGCAGTTTTAAATCAAGAAAAACAAAAAGCGACCTCCTCGAAAGGACGTCGCAACGTGGTTCCACCTTCATTTATGTACAACAAAAACTGTTGACACCTCTGATTGGCTTTAACGTGGCCACCGTTTTATGTTTGCATAAAAGTTAGTAGAGTAGTATCAGTTTAGACTTCCTATGCGTTCTCAGCAACCACGCACTCTCTAAAAGAAAGATTCTAAGTGACTTGTCTCTATGCATTATTATAGCATGATTGTGAGATTTTTCAAGGATTTTGTGAAAGTTTTTTCCTTTTCAGTTTTTGCACTAGATTCTTAATAGCTACACCGACAGCCATACCCGCGAGGGAAAAGATTTCATAGGCTAGGAAGTAGAGAAGGATAAATTCCCCGAAAGTAATGATGGTAAAGCAAAAGAGCAAGCCAACTCCGATTAACCACCAAACTGAGAACTTGAAACGATAAGAGTAGAATAGTGATACTATGAAAGTCACCAGTGGAGAGAAGATAATAACGTTGCCGATGGTGAGCTCCTTCAAGATATAGTTTTTAGTAATAGTCCATAATAACAGCTCATAAAGTGGCCAATAAAAGAAAAATATGACCAGATAGTAGGGGAGATATTGCGAGAATTTACGCATGGTAATCACCTCTCTTTTCAAGATGTCAACTTAGATATCCTTCCTATGACTATTATAGCACTTTTGTGGTAAGAATAGTAAATCAGTTGACAAAGAACTTAGTTATTGGTAGAATAGGAAATGTCGTAAAGACAAATAACTTCTTCTTGGTTACAGGCATGCCAACCTGTCACTCGGATGAAGCCAAATAAAAAGGAGAAACATCATGGCAATCTCAAAAGAGAAAAAAAATGAAATCATCGCACAATATGCACGTCACGAAGGTGATACAGGTTCAGTAGAGGTTCAAGTTGCTGTCCTTACTTGGGAAATCAACCACCTTAACGAACACATCAAACAACACAAAAAAGACCACGCTACTTACCGTGGATTGATGAAGAAAATCGGTCGCCGTCGTAACTTGCTTGCATACTTGCGTAAAAATGACGTTAACCGTTACCGTGAGTTAATTAACTCTCTTGGACTTCGTCGCTAATCTGCTTTATTTTCCACTTACATTGCGTTGTCACCTTACCTCGATATACTTAAGTATAATCTTCGGTTACGGTTCCTAGCACTGTAAGGTAAAATAAACCAGATCTTCTCCCTTCGGGGAGATTTTTTTGTTTCACTAAAATTTTTGTACAATCTTCGGCTTGCCGCCTAGTCTATAAACGTTTTATCCAGCAAGAATCAAGCTCTCTAATTTCAGAGAGCTTTTTTGTTTTTGCCAAGTGCTAATGCCGTGTTCAATTGAGCATATCTTGAAAGTAAGTCTACTCTTGTTGAGTAGCTTTTTTATTTTTGTCATCTTACCTCGATATACTCAAGTATTATCATCGGTTACGGTTCCTAGTACTGTAAGAAAAAATAAACTAGAAAGATCTTCCTTCGGGGAGATTTTTAAGTTTCACTAAAATTTTTGTACAATCTTCGGCTTGCCGCCTAGTCTATAAACGTTTTATCCAACAAGAATCATGATGCTAAGGGCGTTAAAAATCCGTATGAAAATAGGGAAAGGACACAGTGTTCGATGAACACAAGGAGTTTCATCTTTTTCACTAGGATTTTAGCCCGAGCTCAAATGAGTTCTCTGACTTCAGAGGGCTTTTTTGCTTTTGCCAAGTGCTAAGGCCGTGTTCAATTGAGCATATCTTGAAATAAGGCTACTCGATTGGGGAGTCTTTTTTTATTTTCGTTACCTTACCTCAATATACTCAAGTATGTTCTTCGGTTAGGATTCCTAGCACTGTAAGGTAAAATAAACCAGAAAGGTCTCCCTTCGGGGAGATTTTTTAGTTTCATTAGGATTTTAGCCTGAGCTCAATCAGCTCTCTAGTTTCAACAGTCTTTTTAGTCTGTATCTTTCTAGCCTTGTTCCAGATTTGGAAATGTGGTATACTATTTATGAAAATTGTCTAAATTTTTAATTTTATTAAGGGAGGGTTTCATGCTTTCCAAATCTTCTGGAAGCCATCAAAACCTGCGGTATGTTTTTCTCCTATCTCTGTTGCTGGGAGCTTTGGGAGTTTCTCTATTTTTGGCTGTTTCTATGGGTTCAGTTCAAATTAGCTTGAGTGATACTTATCGGATTATTTTGAGTAAGATGGGGGCCCCTCTGGATATAGGAGACCTTTCGAAGTCTACACTTGCTATTGTTTGGAATATGAGATTACCACGGGTTTTTCTTGGTTTGATAGTTGGTGCAGGCCTTTCCATGTGTGGTAGCGTTATGCAGTCCACAGTCAATAATCCAATCGCAGAGCCGTATGTGTTAGGAATTTCAGCTGGGGCAACCTTTGGAGCAACTTTGAGTATTATTCTTGGATTTAAAGTTTTGATTGGTCTAGCTTCTTTCCTTGGAGCGCTTGTGGCAACAGTTGCAGTCCTTCTGATTGCTTCCATGCAAGGCAGGATGACAACTTCCAGCCTGATTTTATCAGGAACGGTCGTGAATGCACTATTTTTGGCTTTTTCAAACTTTATTATCTCTATTGGTGCCAATGCTGATAGCGTTATGACTATCAAGTTTTGGACCATGGGTTCCTTAGCGGGGACCTCCTGGGCTCACTTAACTTTGCCAACAGTAGTAGTGGGAATAGCTTTCTTATTTTTCTCTACCCAATATCGTGTTTTTAATGCCATGATGATGGGAGATGAGGCGGCTTTGACCTTGGGAATTCCCTTGCGTTTTTACTGGTATCTCTATGTGACGATTGTGGCTATAATGACAGCAATCTTGGTATCGACCTGTGGGATTATTGGTTTTGTTGGCCTTATCACACCTCATCTAGCCCGAAGTTTGGTTGGGACAAATTACAGAAGGTTATTTCCGATAGCTACTTTACTAGGTGCCCTCTTTGTCGTTTGGGCAGATGTTCTTGCTCGTGTCTTGATTCAGAATGCTGAACTTCCGATTGGTATCTTCACAGCCTTAGTAGGTGCACCTTTCTTTATCTACATGGTTGCAAGTAGACGAAGGGAGGTGAGGGTCTGATATGGACTTAATGTGTCAGGATATTCACTTTGGAATCGGAGAGAAAAAAATTCTCAAAGGAGTCTCACTTAAACTTGAGGGCAAGCAGTTTCATACCATTTTAGGACCAAATGGCAGTGGGAAGACTAGCTTGCTTAAACTCCTCTATCGACAGGAAAAGCCTGATCAGGGCTTGATTTCTCTAGATGGAAAGCCACTGGAACAATTGAGCGTCAAGGAAACGGCAAAGCAGATGGCAGTTATCACGCAGTTTAATCAACTCCAGTTTGATTGTAGGGTTGAGGAAATTGTCATGCTGGGCAGAACACCCCATCTCGCTTTCTTACAAAAGGAAAAAGAAAAAGACTTTGCCTTGGTTGAGGATGCTCTGGTCAAGGTAGATATGTTCGAAAAGAGAAATCGACTCTACTCTTCTCTGTCAGGAGGAGAGAAGCAGCGGGTTTTGTTGGCACGTGCCTTGGCACAAGAACCGACTCTCCTGCTCTTAGACGAACCGACCAATCATTTAGATATCAAGTACCAGCTAGACTTGTTAACCATTGTCAAACATCTCAATATCAATGTACTAGCAGTATTACATGATATTCAGCTAGCTTGTCGCTATTCAGACTATCTCTACCTAATGAAAGAAGGAGAGATTGTTTACCAAGGGACTCCAAAAGAGACCATCACACCCGAGTCATTGCAGGCTATCTATGACGTCCAAAGTAAGGTAACTTGGACAGAAGATCAGCAAGCTATGATTCACTATTTATAAAAAATGAAAAGGAAAACAAAACATGAAAAAATCACTTAGTATATTGCTCCTAACAGTAGCTACCTTAACTTTAGCAGCTTGTGGAAATAGTGCAACAGAAAAAGCTACCACACAATCAAGCACAGAGACAAGTCAAAAGGCTAGTACAGAAACCAGCTATCCTGTAACCATCAAAACTTATGACGCTAAAGGAAATGAAGTCGAACAAGTATTTGAAAAGGCACCTGAAAAGGTCATTACCAACAATCTTTCAATAACTGAAATCCTACTTGAACTCGGTTTGAAGGATAAAATTGCTGGCATGCTCAATCCTGATAATGCCGTAACTGGTAAATACAAGGAAGCGATTGAAGCCATCCCTCATATTGGTGATAAAAAATCAGTCTCACAAGAAACTGTTCTTTCTTATGAACCAGATGCCTTGATGGGCCGCAACATGATGTTTTCTGAAAAGTCAATGGGAACCATTAGTGCTTGGAATGAAAACAAAATCCCTGTTTATACGCAAAAAGCTTCACTTTCAAATATCCAACAGGATTTAGGAAATATCGTAGAAGATGTGAAGAATCTTGGTACCATTTTCAATGTCCAAGACAAGGCTAATCAATACGCAGAGCAATTGCAAGCTAAAATCGATGCGGTTAAAAAAGCTAACCCAGAAACACAAGGTGAAAAGAAAAAGGCTTTGATTATGGTGGCCTACAATGACGAAACCTTTGGTGCCTACAAGTCAGCCCTTCAAGAAAGTTTGCTCAACCAACTTGGTTACACAAATGTCGCAACAGGAACATCTGGTTTGACCTTGGAAAACTTAGTATCAATGGAACCAGAGTTGATTATCTATGTAACCAGCGACCGCAATCAAAAGTTGGATGAAAAAGCAGTGGATTTGATGAAGGCAAATGCTGTTTTGGAAAATGTCCCAGCAATCAAGAACCAAAAAATCATGACTATCTCTTACGATGAGTTGATGGATTACGGTCCTGCAGTGATTGATTCCCTTGAAAAAATCAATGACTTTATCAAGAAATAAGGAGTTTAACTGGGAAGGGATTCAGGTTAGGGTCAGCCTTCCTTCAACCTATGACTCTAAACAAGCCTACCCAGTTGTGCTCTTAAACGATGGGGAACTGGATTATTTATCAGACCTATCCCAATTTGTGATCTTAGTAGGTTTGATTCCAGAAAATCGTCTGGATGACTTTACACCTTGGAAAGCTAGTGCGTTGAAAGAAGGGGCCCCAGATTTTGGTGGGAAGGGAGACGACTATCATCAGAAGCTCTTTCAAGGAATTCTAACAGCTCTAAAAAAAGACTACTTGATAGATGAAAGCAGGATTGCTTATGGAGGCTATTCACTGGGGGGGCTTGCTGCTGTCTATAGTCTCTATAGTAATCATCTTCCTGCGACCTGTATCTTTTCTATCTGTGGTTCTTTCTGGTATCCAGACTTTATAGACTTTTGCAGGGAGCATGACTCGATGCAGAGCCAAAGCCTTATTTATCTGCAAAATGGTCAGACAGAAGGTTCCAATCATTCCAACCGCCTGTCTAAGGCTCCTCTTTTTGCAAGGGAACTACATGATCTGATATCAGAGAAAGTTTCCTCAACTTATTCCACTTTTGATGCTTATGGGCATCATGAAGCTCTCGATCAACGCTATCATCAGTTTTGTGATTGGCTGAGAAAAGAGTGGGAGCTCACGTAAAAATCTAATACTCTCTGTTTATAATGGATAGAGAGTATTTTTCTTGTCTTTATTTGTCTATATTTTGAAATTTTCGTGGGTTTATGTAAAATGAAAGTTTAACTGAAATGCATCAAAATGTGGTATAATGAGTAGATAGATAGAATCGAGGATATTATGTCATTTACGAAATTTAAATTTAAAAAATATATAGAAGAAGCTTTGGAGGAGTTGAAGTTTACGACTCCTACCGAGGTGCAGGATAAGTTGATTCCTATTGTCTTGGCAGGTCGTGACTTGGTTGGTGAATCAAAAACAGGTTCAGGGAAAACTCACACCTTCTTGCTTCCAATTTTCCAACAGTTAGATGAAGAGAGCGACAGTGTACAGGCAGTTATCACAGCTCCTAGTCGTGAATTGGCGACTCAGATTTACCAAGCTGCTCGCCAGATTGCAGCACATTCAGAAGTTGAAATTCGTGTTGCCAACTATGTGGGTGGGACAGACAAGGCGCGTCAGATTGAAAAACTGGCAAGCAACCAGCCCCATATTGTTATCGGAACACCTGGTCGTATCTATGATTTGGTAAAATCAGGCGATTTGGCTATCCACAAGGCTAAAACTTTTGTAGTTGATGAAGCCGACATGACCTTGGATATGGGATTCTTGGAAACAGTCGATAAGATTGCAGGAAGTCTTCCAAAAGACTTGCAGTTTATGGTCTTCTCAGCGACTATTCCGCAAAAATTGCAACCATTCTTGAAAAAATACTTGTCTAATCCAGTTATGGAAAAAATCAAGACCAAAACAGTTATCTCAGATACCATTGATAACTGGTTGATTTCGACTAAAGGTCGTGACAAGAATGCCCAGATTTATGAATTGACTCAAGTCATGCAACCATATCTAGCCATGATTTTTGTCAATACTAAGACACGTGCAGATGAATTGCATACATACTTAACAGCCCAAGGCTTAAAGGTGGCTAAGATTCATGGAGATATTGCTCCTCGTGAGCGCAAACGGATCATGAATCAGGTCAAGAACCTTGATTTTGAGTACATCGTTGCGACTGACTTGGCTGCGCGTGGGATTGACATCGAGGGGGTCAGTCACGTCATCAACGATGCCATTCCTCAAGACTTGTCCTTCTTTGTCCACCGTGTTGGACGAACTGGACGTAATGGTCTGCCTGGTACAGCCATTACCCTTTACCAGCCTAGTGACGACTCAGATATTCGTGAGTTGGAGAAACTAGGGATCAAGTTTGTGCCTAAGATGGTTAAAGACGGAGAATTCCAAGATACCTATGACCGTGATCGCCGTGCCAATCGTGAGAAGAAACAAGAAAAATTGGATATCGAAATGATTGGCTTGGTTAAAAAGAAAAAGAAAAAAGTCAAACCAGGATATAAGAAAAAAATCCAGTGGGCTGTCGATGAAAAACGTCGTAAAGCCAAGCGAGCAGAAGGTCGTGCTCGTGGACGCGCAGAACGAAAAGCTAAACGTCAAACGTTTTAAAATTGAAACAAACACCCTGAGACAAGTATTTCAGGGTGTTTTTATGATATCAAAAAGGAAAGCAGAAGTGCTTTCCTTTTTGGTATAAAATATGTGCTTTCTATGACTAGGCAATTTTCTTAATCGAAAAATTACGAAATAGAAAGAGAGATTTCAAATCCATGCATCCATTCGGATTTTACTACGATGTCGATTTTTAAAGCATCTGCTAATTGTTTGACAAGATAGAGACCCATGCCTGTTGATTTTTTCCTTGTCTCTCCTGAATCACCTGTAAATCCTTTTTCAAAGATATGAGGGAGGTCGCAAGCTTTAACTCCACACCCATTATCCCTAATAATCAGGGTTTTGCGCCCCTTGTCAATTGACATAGAAATCTTGAGTTCTGGTTTGTCAGAGCAATATTTAAGGGCGTTGGCTAATATTTGAGACAGGATAAATCCAAAACTGCGTTGATCGGTGTAGCAGATTCCTTGTATGTTTTCTAACTTAATCGTAAAATTCTTTTCTTTGAGCAAGGGATCAAAGTTCTCCAAAAGATCTTGGATACACTCTTCTAGGTCAAGGTCTTCAAATAGAAAATCATTTTTCTCACTTTTCACCCTGTAGTAGAATAGGATCTGTGATACATTTCCTTGGATTTGATTTTTCACATAGTCCAATTTAAAAGCAGTATCCTCAGGTAGTTGGTCACTTTGATTGTCTAAAAGGAGGGAAAGAAGAGATAAAGGAAGTTTAATCTCATGCGCCCATTTTTCAACATAGTCCTCGTACTCGGCTAGTAATAAGTTGAGTTTTCCTATTTGAACCTGCTTTTGATAAAGTGTATCTGCTATTTTTTCAATGCTTTCTTTCTCTGAGGCACTTGATAAATTCAATAATTCAAGCTCAGTATCGATTTTAGGATTGGCTATGAAGGATTTATAAGCAGCGGATTTTTTTCTTTCTTTTCTTATAAGTAAGAATGATAGGATGAAAAAAAGCAGGACGGTGGCTAAAATATAGAGAAGGACGAGAGCTTGAAACATTCTCACATCTGAAAGCCAAAGTAGGATAGCTGTAAATAGATCAAATGCTAAGAGAACAAGTAACCAAGGCAGATAACTAGCTAGATATTTTAGATTATGTTTCATCTGGACTTACCTCTTCTAGCTTGTAACCAATACCTCTGACGGACTTGACTTGAAGAGCAATGCCAGCCTGTTTCATCACCTTTTTCAGCCTTGCAATGTTTACTTGTAGGGCATTTTCATCGATGAACTCAGTTGTATTCCACAGTTTCATACTTAGTTCTTCTTTTGTGACGACTGAATCAGTTGCCACTAATAAGGTTTCTAACAATTTCCCTTGATTTTGAGGGAGTAAAATCGAATGTCCGTTGATATAAAGAGTATAGGTATTTCTATCCAGCAGGAAATTATCTTTTTCAAGCAAATTTTGTCTACCTTCATAGCGTTTCAAGATGTTTTCTATACGAGCCAAGAATCTTTCTTTCTTGAATGGTTTTGTTAAGTACTCGTCAGCCCCTAATTTTAGGGCGTAAATCTCATCTTTTAGTTGTTCACGGGAGGTGAGAACCAATATGGGCACAGAGCGTTTGGACTTGAGATTTTTACAAATTTGAAAACCTGTTTCTCCTGGCAAATTCAAATCCAGTACGATTAAATCCGTATCGTATTGCAATACTTGCTGGCTTGTATCTTTGAAGTCAGTCAACTTATCAACTTGATAACCCGCTTTCTCTAACAAAATGACAATTTCATCTCGAATCAAGGCTTCATCTTCAATAACCAGAATATGCTTCATATCGGCTCCTCCTTTTCCTATTTTATTCTACCTTATTCTACCTTATTCATCTCTTTTGGGTTCCATTAATGACAACAAGTACTTGTTGCTATTTTTCTTTACAATTCTTATATAGATGACTTCAAATCCAGCTAACAGCAGTATTATCAGCATGGCTATGATAAATTTCTGCCCCATGGCCATTCTTGCACTGGATGGTACTATTCCTGTGAGGAGGGAGCTCACTCCGAAGCTACTACTGATAAGTGCAAGAGCTATTGGTAGACCAAAATACCAATTGATTTGCTTTTCTGAAGATTTACAAAGAGTTTCGTAGTTTGCTCCGAGATGGATTAAGGTCTGGTATCGCCTGTAGGATTGTCTTTGTCCCATCAAAAACTGAACGCCGATAATTGTATTTGCGACAACAAGGAAGATGATAGCCAGATAGATGGTGATATAGCTGGCAGAGATAATGTAAAATAATTGTCTTCCCATATTTTGCATATAACTTTCATAGCCAAGAGGGCTTTGATTCAGCTTTTTATTGGTATCTGAGATAGCTTTCACCAGGCCTTTTTCCTTGACCAGCTCAGGAGCCAAGATACCACTAACATAATTTGAATACCGACCATCTGTATAGCTCATAAAGGTCTCATCTGGGACTATGAGGGCTACAGAAATGTTTATTTCACGATCCGTTACAATCGGTAAAGACTGAACCTCTCCAATCAATTTTACATCATTTCCCATGACTTTGATTTGAGGATTTGTTTTCAGAACAGAGTTAACTAGATTCTCATCCGGGAGAAAATCTCTTCCCATATACAAGTAGGCTTCCTTGTTTGTTAATTCTAGAGGAGGGAGACTGGCAGCCTTTCTAAGCTCATTGTATTCAGAGAGTGGCAAAAGGTGGCAACTTATATACTTCTGGAAATTATGGACTAAGACTTCCTTGTTTTTACTTTCTTTTTGCTCTTTCAATACCTTGATGAACTGTTCAAAGGACACGGACTCGTGTTCTTTCGGTTTGCCCACTTTGATTTGTAGAATCTTTGAAAACTGTGATGCCAGTCCAGCAGCTTCAAGCTCTTTTTTAACTGTATTCATATCAAGATTTTCATCTGTTTCCTGCTTGCTATCACTAAATGTATAATCCAAAACGTGGGTTTGATTGCCTGAATTGCCACTTGCAATGGCAACACCTGCTCCAAAGAGGGACAAGGCAGAGAAGATTAAGAGGGAGCAGATAGCCAGTATAGTTGAGCGCTGGATAACTAATTCCTGAATCTGTCTAAAATTATAGGTGTGGAGTTTTCGATTGCTTCCAAGCTTGACCAAAAAGTCTATAAACAAACGCATACCAAAGAAGAGTAGTATAGTTCCTAGAGTCCCCAAGAGAACAGTGATGCCCATTGTTATGACATTTTCCCAAGCTCGTCCACTCATCCCCAAGTAATAGGCTGTTCCTAGAAGCAAAATTCCGAGGACAGAAGCAAGAAGGTACACACCCTTGGGGAGTAGTTTCTTCATGCCAGAAGGAGAATAGGATAGCAGATCTCCGATTTCCTTATTGGCTGTTTTTGCACTTAAAAGAATAAAGACAGCAAATTTTACAGCTAGGAAACCGATGATTGTATAGAATAGAGCTGTAGTAGATAGAGAAAATTGATGTTCAATAATCCCTAGCCCAACAATTTTAGCGGTTATTAGGCTAATCAGTTCTGAAATCAAGATTGAAATTGGAAGGCCTATTCCAAGAGCAAGGATACTGTTTCTCAAATCCTCGAGTAGGAGCAGCAAGAACAGTTTGCTTCTTCGCATCCCTAGCGTTAGATAGACACCAAATTCATGTTTTCTCCTTTCCATCTGCATACTGCTTGCGAAGTAGACTAGAAAAAAGAGAATAAAGAGAGTTGCTACATAAAGAATGGGAATCATGCTAAAGAGTTTATTTATAGCGTCACTCTCTATTTGTTTGAGAAAAATCATCACATCTTGATGGGACAAAGAAAGGATGATGTAAAAGGAGATAATAGAAAGAACCATGGAACTGAAATACAAGCCATTATTCTTTCGATCCCTCTTGCTATTTCTTGAGACTAATTTAGAAAACATTGCCATCACCTCCAGCCAGTGCAGACATGACCTTTAGTATTCTGTGGTAAAAATCTTCTTGACTTTCTCTTGGATAATCGCGTCGAATTTCATGGAATAGTTTTCCGTCTTGGATAAACAAGATGCGGTTGCAAAAGCTGGCAGCGACTGAATCGTGGGTCACCATGAGAATGGTGGTTTCTTCCACTTGATTCATTTCGGATAATTTTTGCATCAAAATGGTCGCATTTTTTGAATCCAAAGCTCCTGTGGGCTCATCTGCAAATACAATCTTAGGGTCTAAAATCAAGGCACGCGCAGCAGCTACCCTTTGCCGTTGACCACCTGATAATTGAGATGGGAACTTATCCAGAAGTTCAGAAATATCTAGATATTGGGAAAGCAATTCTAACCGAACCTTGCTTTCGTTGGCATCGACCTTGTGCAAAGACAAGGGGAGTAAAATATTTTCTTTGGCTGTCAGATTGTCCAAAAGCTCAAAATTTTGAAAGAGGTAACCAATTTCCTTGCCACGATAATCAGCTAACTGACTACCTTTTAACTGACCTAAATCTTTTTCTTGCATTTGAATGGAGCCGTCAGTTGGTTTGATGATAGTAGCGAGACAGTTAAGAAGGGTTGTTTTCCCAGAACCACTGCTCCCCATAATCCCTAAGAACTCACCTTTGACAACTTGAAAAGATATACCGTTCAAGGCTTTGGTGATATTCGGCTCTTTTCCATAATGCTTTTTTAATGATTCTACTCGTAAAATTGTTTCCATGTGAAACACCTCCATCTTTTGTTACTTTCATTATAATATGAATCAGAGTAGAATAACACTTACGGATGATGTAAGAAATCTTTATCATTAGGTTATTGGAGCTATACTTACTATATTATAGCATGGTTTCAAGGATTTAAAAAGAGGAGTTGAGAGTCGAGAAATTTTCCTAATATTGAAATTATAAAAAATAATACCACTGTAGTCCATGCTCCAGCAGTATTATTTATTATTTTATAGGAAACTTTACTCCCACTCAACGGTTGCAGGTGGTTTACTTGTGATATCGTAGACGATACGGTTAACGTGGTCAACTTCGTTTACGATACGTACAGAGATTTTTTGGAGAACTTCCCAAGGAATCTTGGCGAAGTCAGCTGTCATACCATCGATAGAAGTGATAGCGCGGATAGCGATTGTGTAGTCATAAGTACGACCGTCACCCATAACACCTACTGAACGAACGCCAGTATTAACAGTGAAGTATTGCCAGATATCGCGGTCAAGGCCAGCTTTAGCGATTTCTTCACGCAGGATAGCATCTGACTCACGAACAGTTTCAAGTTTTTCTTCAGTGATTTCACCCATGACACGGATAGCAAGACCCGGTCCTGGGAATGGTTGGCGCCATACGATGTGGTCTGGCATGCCAAGTTCAGTACCGAGGGCACGAACTTCATCCTTGTAAAGAGTATTTAAAGGCTCGATGAGTTCAAACTGCATATCTTCAGGAAGTCCACCCACGTTGTGGTGAGACTTGATAGTTTGAGCAGTATCAGTACCAGACTCAATCACGTCAGTATAAAGAGTTCCTTGAGCAAGGAATTTCACGTCTGTTAGTTTGCTTGCCTCATCGTCAAAGACATAGACAAATTCGTTACCGATAATCTTCCGTTTTTGTTCAGGATCAGATACACCAGCCAATTTATCAAGGAAACGTTTAGCAGCATCTGCTTTGACAATGTTCAAACCAAACTTACCACCAAGCATATCCATAACTTGGTCAGCTTCACCTTTACGGAGAAGACCGTGGTCTACAAAGATACAGATCAATTGATCCCCGATGGCTTTTTGGAGAAGAACCCCAACAACAGAAGAGTCAACACCACCAGAAAGTCCGAGGAGAACACGTTTGTCTCCAACTTTCTCACGGATTTGTTTGATTTGCATCTCGATGAAGTTATCCATTGTCCAGTCACCTTTGGCACCACAGATGTTCAAGGCAAAGTTACGGAGGATATCATAGCCGTGTACTGAGTGGCGAACTTCAGGGTGGAATTGGATACCATAGATTTTCTTGTCTGGATTTTCAATAGATGCGTAAGGACAGTCAGCAGAAGTTCCAGTACGGACAAAATCAGCAGGAATTTCTGTAACAGCATCCCCATGGCTCATCAAGACAAGTTGCTCATCTGGAGTACCCGCAAAAAGAGCTGATTCTGTGTGAGTCAATGTTGATTGACCGTATTCACGGTTACCAGCATCGCCTGCAGGAACAACCTTACCACCAAGCTTGTGAGTTAATAGCTGCATACCGTAGCAGATTCCTAAAATTGGAATTCCAAGTTCAAAAATCTCTGGATCAATATCAAATGATCCTTCTTCGTAAACAGAGTTTGGACCACCTGAAAGTACAATCCCGATAGGATTGATAGCGCGGACTTCGTCAGCCGAAATCTTGTGACTTTTTAGTTCTGAAAAGACACCAATCTCACGGATACGACGTGAGATAAGTTGGTTATACTGGCTACCATAGTCCAGTACGATGATCTTTTCGACATCTTGCAAATCAGTTGAAATGTTGGTCATCTTTTCCCTTTCTTAAAAGAAATATCTTCTTGAATATTCTATCATAAATGCCCCAGAATTACCAACCAAACAAGTACAGTTTGACTTTTCCCCATGATATAGGGTACAATGGAAAAAATAAAGAAAAGAAGTGAGCAAGCATGTTACCAGCTTATATGAAAATTCACGACCAAATCAAAAAAGGTATTGATGAGGGAAATTGGAAAATTGGAGAGAGACTCCCAAGCGAGAGAGACTTAGCTGAGGAATTTGAGGTTAGCCGTATGACCCTTCGTCAAGCCATCTCCCTTTTGGTCGAGGAAGGAGTTTTGGAGCGTCGTGTGGGTAGCGGGACCTTTGTTTCTAGTACTCGTGTTCAGGAAAAAATGCGTGGAACGACCAGTTTTACGGAAATTGTGAAGGCTCAGGGGAAAACACCATCGAGTCATCTGATTTCCTATCGTCGGACTATTCCTAATGAGCAAGAAGTTGAAAAATTAGGGATCAAGGCCACTGAAAATATTATTCGGATGGAACGTGTTCGTTATGCAGATCAAGTTCCGGTAGTCTACGAGGTGGCTTCTATTCCTGAGAAATTTATCAAAAATTTCAAGAAAGAAGAAGTAACCAAGCACTTCTTTCAAACCTTACAGAAACATGGTTATCGGATTGGGAAATCTCACCAGACTATTTATGCTCGCTTAGCCAAGGAAAAAATTGCTCATTATCTGGAAGTAGAAAAGGGGCATGCTATTTTAGGGCTTACTCAGGTTTCTTACTTTGATGATGGTACAGCTTTTGAGTATGTAAAGAGCCAATACGTCGGAGAACGTTTTGAGTTTTATCTAGAAAATAATTAGTTTTTAAGAAATCTCTTGAAGTTGGAAATCCTATCCACTTTAAGAGTTTTTATTTGGTTAAGATTAGAAAACAGTTTCCGATTAAGAAAAATAGTAATCATACGAGTATTTTTGAAAGATTCGTGTTATAATAGTTAGGTTATATGGTCCCGATAAGGTGGTAGTGAACGTCGTTTATCGATTCTCTACCAGTACTTTGTAACTCTATAACGAATATTTTTTAAGGGGGGACATTTTTATGTCAGAACGTAAATTATTCACGTCTGAATCTGTATCTGAGGGGCATCCAGATAAGATTGCAGACCAAATTTCAGATGCTATCTTGGATGCTATTTTAGAGCAAGATCCAGAAGCCCACGTTGCTGCTGAGACAGCTGTTTATACTGGTTCAGTTCATGTTTTTGGTGAAATTTCAACCAATGCCTATGTAGATATTAACCGTGTGGTACGTGATACGATTGCAGAGATTGGCTATACCAATACAGAGTATGGTTTTTCTGCTGAGACAGTAGGAGTTCATCCATCATTGGTAGAGCAATCTCCTGATATCGCCCAAGGTGTTAATGAAGCCTTGGAAGTTCGTGGAAATACAGATCAAGATCCACTTGATTTGATTGGAGCTGGAGACCAAGGTCTCATGTTTGGTTTTGCGGTTAATGAAACTGAAGAACTCATGCCATTGCCAATCTCACTCAGCCACAAGTTGGTTCGTCGTTTGGCAGAACTTCGTAAGTCTGGTGAAATTAGCTATCTTCGTCCAGATGCTAAATCACAAGTTACTGTTGAATACGATGAAAATGACCAGCCAGTGCGCGTGGATACAGTTGTTATTTCAACTCAACATGATCCAGAAGTTAGCAATGAACAAATTCATGAAGATGTGATTAACAAGGTTATCAAGGAAGTGATTCCAGCTTCTTATCTTGACGACGAAACTAAATTCTTCATCAATCCAACCGGTCGTTTCGTTATCGGAGGACCTCAAGGAGACTCAGGTTTGACTGGTCGTAAGATCATCGTGGATACTTATGGTGGTTACTCACGCCACGGTGGTGGTGCCTTCTCTGGTAAGGATGCGACTAAGGTTGACCGTTCAGCTTCTTATGCAGCTCGCTACATCGCCAAAAACATCGTTGCAGCAGGACTTGCTAAGAAAGCAGAAGTGCAATTGGCTTACGCAATTGGTGTAGCCCAACCTGTATCTGTTCGTATCGATACCTTCGGTACTGGAACAGTAGCTGAAAGCAAGCTTGAAAAAGCAGCGCGTCGAATCTTTGACCTTCGTCCAGCAGGAATCATCCAAATGCTGGATCTCAAACGTCCAATTTACCGTCAAACAGCGGCTTATGGACACATGGGACGTACAGATATCGATCTTCCATGGGAACGCTTGGATAAGGTTGATGCCTTGAAAGAAGCAGTTAAATAAACTAAAAAGGAGTTGATTTCAACTCCTTTTTAGTTATTTATTGATAGTTTTTAAAAAAGCCCAGTTTCCAATGGACTTAGTCCCATACTCTAACTCCATAAAATCTAGCAATTCATAATCATTCTTTTTATAGAATGGAACATTTTTTTCTGTACTGGTAATGAGTCCTAAGCGCTTGCAGCCCTTGGATTTGACATAAGGCTCAACTGCGTCTCTAAGAAAAGCACTGCCCACTCCTTGTCCTTTAACGGATGAATTGACTGCAAGGAGCATCAAATACCAGTCAAAGCTATTAGATTTTTTCAAATGTTCTTCGGAACGGTCTACTAAATCAAGATACTTCAAAAAATTTCGTGGGCTAATGTAGTGAAACAGTTTTATGACACCATTTAGCAAGTAAGATAAGATAGAAAAATCATTTTGTTGTAATAAGGCGACAGCTAGGATTTCTCCGTCTTGTTCAGCTACTAAACAGGTTTCTTTTTTGATATAGAGGCGAGTAAGGAGACTTTCCAAGAGTTCTAAAAAAGCAGGATAGTTTTCAGGCTTCTTGAGATCATCTATGATTAGAGTTAAAAATGGATAATCAAAGAAGCTATCGGCTATTACTTTTCCAATTTTTTGGTATTCGTCTAGCCTTGCTTTTCTGTATACTAATTTTTCCATTTATGAGCTCCTTTTTTAATGTTACAAAACAATGATAGTAGAATTTGCTATTTTTTTGATTAAAGTACCGAGTTATTACAAAAATATTACCAAATTTAGTAAGTTGAAGGATTGTTAGAAAACTCTTTCTGTAACACTGAATCTGATTCTAGAATATAGGATCAGACAGACAAAGAACACTCTAAAAAGTTAGAATTTTAGAGTGTTGTCCAAATATTGCTAAGTTTTATTTTGTTGGGATTGAGATTTCAATCAATTTTTCAGAGTAGAGGGTCTTGATATTAGCTTCATCGATATTTTGCTTATCAATCTTACGATTTAAGAAAAATTCTTGGATTTTCTCCATCTCTTTTTCGCGGATAGCGCGATGCTTATTTGAAATGAGGATTTCGTAATGAAGCGGTGCCTGGGTAAAAATAACATCTGTATTACCCGCAGAATAAACCTCTACAAGTGTTGCATCGGTGCTTTCTAACTGACTTTTAACAAGTTGCGAGTGTGAATTAGTAGTGTTGATGAGCTTCATAGGGTTTCCTCCTGAGTTTCTATGTCTATTATAGCACTTTTTGGAAAAATTGGGAAAGTTAATTTAAATTTGATGTTGTTTTTTCCAAGATTCGATAGCCCATTTATGACTTCCACGTTTGAGGTTAGCAATAGCTTCATCAATTGGGAACCAGGCTAGATGATTGAAGTCTTCCAAGGGTTTTTGAACTTCTTGGAAAGAAGTTGCTTCATAGAGATAGGCTGGATTGTAGTAGTGAGTATCGCGATGGCTAGAATAAAAATACTCGTCAGCCTGGCCATAATAGCTACCGATTTCAGCCGTAAAGCCTAATTCTTCAATCAATTCTCGTTTGAGAGCTTCAAAGTGGTCTTCACCTTCTTCGATTTCGCCACCTGGCAAGAACCAAGCACCATTTGGAGCTTGAACGAGTATAATCTTTTCATGTTTTGAATCAGGAATGACTGCATAAACACCGTAGCGAGTCTTGTAGGTTACGCCCTCGATTTTCTCTCCAAATGTAGGATTTGTCATAAATGTCTCCTTCGTGATTGCGCTTTCTTTCTATCATATTAAAGAATGCTCTTACTGTCAAGTAAGAACATTCTTTTAGTATGTGGAATTAGTCATTTGAGTCAACTGTTTCCAATTTATTTTTTGATTTAATCATGATTTTACCATTGCTAGTCATGACGGCTTTGAGGTTTTTCTCGCTTGGATTTTCAAGGTAGTAGTCTGTAATCGCATCTTCGATGTAGTCTTGGATGGTACGACGGAGTGGACGAGCTCCCATTTTTGGATCGTAACCAAGGTCTACAAGTTTTTCTTTAACCTTATCTGTTACATCTAAATGGATATTATTACTTGAGAGACGTTGATTAACATCATCTAGCATGAGGTCAACGATTTGAAGGAGATTTTCCTTGCTGAGAGCCTTGAATTCGATAATGCCATCAAAGCGGTTCATGAATTCTGGACTAAAGAAGTTACCTAATTCTCCAAGAACAGAGTTAGTACGGCCCTCTCTAGCAGCACCAAATCCAACACTAGCTTCTGCCTTACCTGTACCTGCATTTGAGGTCATGATTATGATGGCGTCTTTAAAGCTAACGGTACGACCTTGCCCATCCGTTAAACGACCATCATCCAAGACTTGAAGGAACATATGCATAACATCTGGATGGGCTTTTTCAACTTCATCCAAGAGGATCAGTGAGTAGGGGTTACGACGAACTTTTTCAGTCAATTGACCAGCTTCATCATAGCCTACGTATCCTGGAGGGGCACCGACGAGTTTAGCCACACTGTGTTTTTCCATGTATTCACTCATATCAAAGCGAATCATGCTGTCAGCAGAGCCAAAGAGTTCGATAGCCAGTTGTTTAGAAAGTTCTGTTTTACCGACACCAGTAGGACCAACAAAGAGGAAGCTACCGATTGGACGGTTTGGAGTACCGAGTCCAACACGGTTACGACGGATAGCCTTAGCGATCTTATCAACTGCATCATCTTGACCAATAACATGAGCCTTGAGGTCATCTGCTAGGTTGATCAGTTGAGACTGTTCTTTTTCCTTAAGGTCACCAACTGGGATATTAGTCTTTTGTTCGATGATGTGTTCAATCGTCTTTTCGCTGATGATTGGGGTATCCTGATCCGTTACCTTGGTCTTTTGCATTTCCTTATATTTGGCAATCTGGTCACGGAAGTAGGCTGCTTTTTCAAAATCTTCATCGCGGGTTGCTTGTGCCTTGAGATTTTCTGCTTCGATTAAGCGTTGGTCGATGACTTTAGGATCTACAAAATTCAAGGTTAAGTTCATTTTTGAACCAGCTTCATCTAGAAGGTCTATGGCCTTGTCTGGCAAGAAACGATCTTGGATGTAGCGGTTAGAAAGGGTAGCGGCCGCTTCGATAGCCCCATCAGTATAGTGAACATGATGGTAATCTTCGTATTTCTTTTGAATGCCTTTAAGGATAATAATGGTTTCTTCCACAGTTGGTTCATCAACTTTGACCGGTTGCATACGACGTTCAAGGGCAGCATCTTTTTCGATGATGCGGTACTCATTGAGGGTAGTAGCACCAACCAGTTGGAGTTCGCCACGAGCGAGAGCTGGTTTGAGGATATTTCCTGCATCCATATTCCCTTCTCCTGCTGAACCAGCACCGACAATTTCATGAATTTCGTCAATGAAGAGAATAACATCCTCGCGCTCACGAATTTCTTCCATGAGTTTTTGCATGCGTTCTTCAAATTGACCTCGGATTCCTGTACCTTGAACAAGGCTAACGACATCTAAGCGGATGACTTCTTTGCCTTGAAGCTTATGGGGAACATCACCGTCAACAATTTTCTGAGCTAAACCTTCGACAACAGCTGTCTTACCAACACCGGGCTCACCGATGAGGACAGGGTTGTTTTTTGTTCTGCGGTTGAGGATTTCAATGACACGGATAATCTCTTCGTCACGGCCAATTACAGGGTCAATATTTCCACGACGGGCAATCTCAGTGACATTGATACCATATTCATCCAAGAGTCCTTTTTCCTGGATTGGTGGTGGTGTTTGGGCAGGACCACGATTTTGGGAACCATAACCACCATTTCCACCGTATCCACCCCCTGACTGAGTTGGGGGGATATTGTTGTTATTAGAAGAAGGTCTAAAGTTGTTGAGATCGTTAAAGAAGTCTCCAAAGGGATCAAAATCACGGTTGTTTAAATCTGTAATGCCCTTGAATAAGCTATTGTTAGGATCTGTTTTGATAATTTTATAGCAATTTTGACAAAGGTCGATTTGCTTTTGTTGTCCATTGAGATTGGTATAAAGATGAATCGTTGAGTCATTGATTTTACAGTTTTGACAGAGCATACCGCCACCTCATTTCTTTCTTAGTCTTGACTAAATTTAAAAGGTCAAAAATAGTCAAACAAGTATATAATTTAATTATATCATGATTATTGGGCAATTCAAGTAAAAAGATTGGATACTAGCACTATAAATAGTAGAGCGCTAATCTGGAGAAGATTTTGATAGCAAGAAAAAAATCCAATTTGTCATGCAAAAAGGATTCTCGTTGGTGAAAGGCGGTGGGACAGACAGCCATGACGACATAGCCGTCACCCACAGAAACACGAAAATAAAGACAAGAGCCCTCATTTAGAAGTATAATCTAAGTGAGGGCTTTGTGGTTGATAATTTCTTGAATATCACTTTCGCGGGACAAACTAATCCACTCTACCGACGAGTACCCCAAAATATCGCCTTGAGCATGAGTATAAAAATACGACAACGTTATCGGTAGACAAGCTCTCTGACTTTATAAATGGAGGGAATCACAATGGATGTTCTCTATCAATCTTGTGCAGGTATTGATGTCCATCAAGCTACTGTTGTGGTTTGTATTCTACATGGGCCGCTCACTTCTACTCGTCCAAAGCGTGAAATGGCTCAGTTTGATACAACGACAAAAGGATTAAAAGCCTGTCATGATTTTCTCACTCAATTTCATGTAGAAGCCGTCGGCATGGAAAGCACAGGAGTTTACTGGAGACCTGTCTGGCATGAACTCTGTGATGACTTTGAACTCATCCTAGCACAGCCTGCTCATATGAAAGCTATTCCAGGTCAAAAAACAGATAAGAAAGATGCTCACTGGATTGCCCAATTAACACGAATCGGCCTGCTCCCTCGCAGTTTCGTTCCTGATGAAACCATTCAAGAATTGAGAGAGCTAACACGACAACGGAAACACTATGTAGAGAGCCGTAATCGTGAGACCAATCGGATCCATAAAATCCTCCAATCAGGAGGTATTAAGCTGACAACCTACATAGAAGATATCATGGGTGCTTCTGGTCGAAACTTACTGCAGCTGCTTATTGATGAGACGCCCCTTACCCCAAGAATGATCCATCAATCTGTTTATACCAGTTTGAAAAGAAAAGTTCCCCAACTCCTTGAGGCACTTGATGGGTACTTTTCGGCTCATCATCGTTTTATGTTAGGTCAGTCCTTAGAGATTTACGATTTTTATCAAAAACAAATCGATTGTTTGGAAGAGCGTATAAACGGCTATCTAAATCTCTATGAGAGACCAGTGGAAATCCTAGATTCTATTCCTGGTATGGATCTTATTACAGCCTCTGTGATCATAGCGGAAATTGGGGTAGACATGAGCCAGTTTCCAACAGCTGGACATCTCGCTTCCTGGGCTGGTTTGTGTCCTGGAAATAATGAAAGTGCCGGTAAAAAGAGGAGCACAAAAATCAGACATGGCAATTCCTATTTAAAAAGGTGTCTCTGTCAAGCAGTTTTTGCGGCAAAAAGACAAAAAGGAAGTCCACTAGCAGAGCGTTATTACCAAATTCAAAGTAGGAGAGGACCGCAAAAAGCAACTATTGCACTCGCACATCAACTTCTTAAAATAGCTTATATCCTTTTGAAAGAAAATCTCACTTATCAGGAGTTTGTGCTACAAAAAAGGCTACTAGAGACGAGCCAGTAGCCTAATACAATTTTTTCACCTTCATTATATCACAAGGGGAGTCTTTTTGCGCTCTTTTGAGTTTTCGTATAAGAAATCGATAGACAAAGTCTCGATTTCGTAGTCCCAGCCCCGCGAAGATGATTAGGAGTTTTGGGAGTCTAAAAGACGAACGAAAAGTCCAATCAGCTACCGCGTCAAAGTTTGATTGCTAATAAAAAGTGAGGTCGGGATCTTTTGTCCCAACCTCTGTATATCTATTATTAGTATAGAAGTTCGTAAATTTCCATCGCAATCAAGTCGATGCTGTCAAAAGTATATGTTTCACGAGCTTCAACATCACGAAGTGTAAAGATTGGGCCATTTTCTTCATCATGGTTAAAAGCAACTTCAGCTACAACAACTCCCTCGCGCTCAAAGTTACGTTTTAAGTTACCACCATCTTTTGTCATTGCTTCTAGGCGGTTGATGATTCTAACCAAATGTGATTCCATTTTGATTCTCCTCCATTTCTTATCGTTACTATTTTACCATAAAGAGTATCCACTTGACTAGAAAAAACTAAGATTTCTCGCTATTTCTGTTTTCTTTGAAATTTTATTGAAAATAAAAAGAAAAAGATTGCATTTTTATTCAAAACATGTTATACTCATACAAGTTTTAAGTTAGAAATTAGAAAGTAGTGGATTTATGAATTTTTCTTTTTTACCGAAATATCTGCCATACTTTAACTATGGTGCTGTTGTTACGATTATTATCTCGATCTTAGTTGTCTTTTTGGGAACCATTTTAGGGGTAGTGTTGGCCTTTGCGCAACGTTCAAAGATTAAGCCACTTGCTTGGTTCGCTAATCTTTATATCTGGATTTTCCGAGGAACTCCGATGATGGTACAGATTATGATTGCCTATGCATTGATGCATATTAGTGCTCCAACGATTCAAATTGGAATTTTGGATGTCGATCTCACTCGTTTGATCCCAGGGATTATCATTATCTCTATGAATAGTGGTGCCTATGTATCAGAAACTGTTCGTGCTGGGATTAATGCTGTGCCAAAAGGTCAGTTAGAAGCAGCTTATTCGCTAGGTATTCGTCCTAAAAACGCTATGCGCTATGTTATTTTACCACAGGCTATCAAGAATATTTTACCAGCCTTGGGGAATGAGTTTATTACCATTATCAAGGATAGCTCGCTCTTGTCAGCAATCGGTGTCATGGAATTGTGGAATGGAGCTACTACGGTGTCAACAACCACCTACTTGCCTTTAACTCCACTCTTATTTGCTGCCTTTTACTACTTGATTATGACCTCTATCTTGACACTAGCCTTGAAAGCTTTTGAAAATCGTATGGGACAAGGAGAGAAAAAATAATGACTGAAACGCTTATAAAAATTGAAAACCTTCATAAAAACTTTGGGAAGAATGAAGTTTTAAAAGGGATTGATCTTGAAATCAAAAAAGGGGAAGTTGTGGTGATTATCGGACCATCTGGTAGCGGTAAGTCAACCCTCCTTCGCTCTATGAATCTCCTCGAAGAAGCGACAAAAGGAAAGGTTATCTTTGAAGGAGTAGACATTACAGATAAGAAAAACGACCTCTTTGCCATGCGTGAAAAGATGGGAATGGTTTTCCAACAGTTCAATCTCTTCCCCAATATGACAGTGAAGGATAACATCACGCTTTCTCCTATCAAGACCAAAGGGGAAAGTAAGGAAGTTGCTGAGAAAAGAGCGCATGAGCTCTTGGAAAAGGTTGGTTTACCAGATAAGGCAGATGCTTATCCACAAAGTTTGTCTGGTGGGCAGCAACAACGTATCGCTATTGCTCGTGGTCTTGCCATGGAACCAGATGTCCTACTCTTTGATGAACCGACTTCTGCCCTAGACCCAGAAATGGTAGGGGAAGTACTAGCGGTTATGCAAGAACTTGCTAAGTCAGGAATGACTATGGTCATCGTGACGCATGAGATGGGCTTTGCGCGTGAAGTGGCAGACCGCGTCATCTTTATGGCTGACGGTGTTGTTGTCGAAGATGGAACTCCAGAGCAAGTCTTTGAACAAACCCAAGAACAAAGAACTAAGGATTTCTTGAGTAAGGTTTTGTAAGAATATCATGAAAAGCTCCAAGTGGGCTTTTTCTTATAGTTTCAGACTATAAGGTCTCTTAGGTAAGAAGTGTTAGAGGGACAAGTGTTTTTTTGATATAATAGAAGATATTTGTTAGAAAAGAGAAAACACATGACACAGATTATTGATGGCAAGGCTTTAGCAGCCAAGCTACAAGGACAATTGGCTGAAAAGACTGCGAAATTGAAAGAAGAGACAGGTTTGGTGCCTGGTTTGGTGGTTATTTTGGTTGGGAACAATCCAGCCAGTCAGGTTTACGTTCGTAACAAGGAACGTTCAGCGATAGCTGCAGGTTTCCAAAGTGAAGTCGTGCGAGTTCCTGAGACCATTACCCAAGAGGAATTGTTGGACTTGATTGCCAAATACAATCAAGATCCAGCTTGGCATGGTATTTTGGTGCAGTTGCCATTACCAAAACACATCGATGAAGAAGCTGTTTTATTGGCTATTGATCCAGAAAAGGACGTGGATGGTTTTCATCCGCTCAACATGGGGCGTCTTTGGTCTGGTCATCCAGTTATGATCCCATCAACTCCAGCTGGCATCATGGAAATGTTTCACGAGTATGGGATTGAACTAGAAGGTAAGAATGCAGTTGTTATTGGTCGTTCTAATATTGTCGGTAAACCAATGGCCCAGTTGTTATTAGCTAAGAATGCAACTGTAACCTTGACCCACTCACGAACACATAATCTTGCCAAGGTAGCTTCTAAGGCGGATATTCTTGTCGTAGCAATCGGTCGTGCTAAGTTTGTGACTGCTGACTTTGTCAAACCTGGAGCAGTTGTCATTGATGTGGGGATGAACCGAGATGAAAATGGCAAGCTCTGTGGAGATGTTGACTATGATGCTGTTGCGCCAATCTCTAGCCATATCACACCTGTACCTGGTGGAGTTGGACCTATGACCATTACTATGTTGATGGAGCAGACTTATCAGGCTGCATTGCGTAGTTTGGTTAGATAATACAAGCATTGATTTTATATAGTGAAGAAACAAGTTCTAAAAAACGAACTTGTTTTTTTCTTGCACTTATTTTAATAAAATTACAGTAAAACTTCTACAAATTATTGAAAAAACTCTACTATTTTGATATATTAAAAGCATCAATATTTATATGGATAAAATAAGTAAGCGTCTAGAGGGAGGTTTATTTTTTGGAGTAAAATGTAATCGCTTACTAGAACATTGGAAAGGAACAATAATGGATAAGAGATTTTTTGAAAGACGGTGTCATTATAGTATTCGTAAATTTGCCATTGGTGCAGCTTCAGTTATGATTGGAGCTAGTATATTCGGTCTTCAGGTGGCTCAAGCAGCTGAAACCGAAGCAGCAAGTCCCAGCGAGGAAACGATTCATCAAGTTCAACCTTTAGATAAGCTTCCAGATGATATTGCTACAGCAATTGCAAAAGCTGAGCAAAATGGCCCACAAGATTCTGCCACTGAAGAAGAAAATGATACTGTTGAATCCACAAAACCAGCAACTGAAGAAAAGGTGACTGAGACAACAAGTCCTAAGGTAGAAAAGGAAGCAGAAGTAGTCAGCCCTAAAGAAGATAAAGTTGAAAAAACTGAAAAACCTGCTGCTGAAGCGAATGGGAAAGAGTCTACAGTTTCAGAAGCAAGTGCTGAAAAGCCAGTAGTTCGAGAAGAACATACAGATACAACTAACCAGAATAAACCTGTAACGGACGATAAAAGCAAGGAAGAAAAAGCTTCTGCAAGTGAATCACCTCAAGCTACAAAAGAGAAGGAAAAAGAAAATCAGCTCCTTGAAGAAAGAAAACAAAATTTCAACAAAGACTGGTATTTTAAACTAAACGCTCAAGGTGACTTTTCTAAGAAAGATGTGGATGTTCATGACTGGTCTAAGTTGAACCTTCCTCATGACTGGAGTATCTATTTTGATTTTGACCACAAGTCTCCTGCCCGAAATGAAGGTGGTCAATTAAACGGGGGTACTGCCTGGTATCGTAAGACCTTCACTGTAGACGAAGCTGCTAAGGACAAGGATGTTCGGATCAACTTTGATGGTGTCTACATGGACTCTAAGGTCTATGTAAATGGTAAATTTGTCGGTCATTATCCAAGTGGGTACAATCATTTTTCATACGATATTACTGAATTTTTAAATAAAGATGGTAGTGAAAATACCATTGCTGTCCAAGTTACCAATAAACAGCCAAGTAGTCGTTGGTACTCAGGAAGTGGTATCTATCGCGATGTGACTTTAAGCTATCGTGATAAGGTACAGGTGGCTGAAAATGGAAACCATATTACCACTCCAAAATTGGCTGAACAAAAAGATGGCAATGTTGAAACACAAATCCAAAGCAAGATCAAAAATACTGCCAAGACTCTAGCTAAGGTATATGTAGAGCAACAGATTTTTACCAAAGAAGGTAAGGCTGTTTCAGATTTGGTTCGTTCTGTAACTAAGAGTCTATCAGGAAATGAGACAGCTGACTTTAAGCAAACGATTTTGGTTAATAAACCAACTCTCTGGACAACAAAAAGCTACCATCCTCAGCTCTATGTTCTAAAAACCAAGGTTTATAATGAAGGTCAGTTAGTTGATGTAACAGAAGATACTTTTGGTTATCGTTATTTCAACTGGACAGCTAAAGAAGGCTTCTCTCTTAATGGCGAGAGAATGAAATTCCATGGAGTTAGTATTCACCATGATAATGGAGCCTTGGGGGCAGAAGAAAACTATAAGGCAACCTACCGAAAATTAAAACTCCTAAAAGATATGGGAGTTAACTCTATCCGTACAACACACAATCCAGCAAGTCCACAGTTGCTAGATGCTGCTGCTAGTCTAGGACTTTTGGTCCAAGAAGAAGCCTTTGATACTTGGTATCGTGGCAAGAAAACTTATGACTATGGACGTTTCTTTGACCAAGATGCAACTCACCCAGAAGCCAAGAAGGGTGAGAAGTGGTCTGATTTTGATCTTAGAACCATGGTTGAACGAGATAAAAATAATCCTTCAATCATCATGTGGTCACTCGGTAATGAGGTTGATGAGGCTGATGGTGGAGCTCGTTCACTAGAAACAGCCAAGCGTTTGAAAGCTGTCATCAAAGCTATCGATACAGAACGCTATGTGACTATGGGTGAAAATAAATTCAGTCGTGCTTCTACAGGCTTGTTCTTAGAATTAGCAGCAATCATGGATGCTGTAGGTATGAACTATGGAGAGCGTTTTTACGATGCAGTTCGTAAAGCGCATCCAGACTGGTTGATTTACGGTTCTGAAACTTCTTCAGCAACTCGAACTCGTGATTCTTACTTTAATCCTGCTCAAAATCTCTGGCACGACAATCGCCCAAATCGTCACTATGAACAATCAGACTATGGTAATGACCGTGTAGCCTGGGGTAGAACAGCTACTGAATCATGGACCTTTGACCGTGATCGTGCTGGCTATGCAGGTCAGTTCATCTGGACTGGTTTTGACTATATCGGTGAGCCTACACCTTGGCATAACCAAGATAATACACCAGTGAAAAGCTCTTACTTTGGTATCATTGATACGGCAGGCTTGCCTAAGAATGATTTCTATCTCTATCGCAGTGAATGGTATAGTGCCAAAGAAAAACCAACTGTTCGCATTATGCCTCACTGGAATTGGACAGAAGAAACGCTCAAGGAACGTAATATGCTCATCAATGGCAAGGTTCCAGTTCGGACCTTCTCAAATGCCGCTAGCGTAGAATTGTTCTTGAACAATGAGTCCCTCGGTAAGAAAGAATTTGTTAAGAAAACAACTGAAGATGGGCGCCCTTATCACGAGGGAGCTAAACCAAGTGAATTGTATCTTGAGTGGTTGGTTGACTATAAACCAGGTACCTTAACTGCCATTGCTCGTGATGAAAATGGCAAAGAAATTGCGCGTGATAGTGTGACAACAGCAGGGGAACCAGCTAGAGTTCGACTCACCAAGGAAGAACATGTCATCACTGCAGATGGCAAAGATTTGTCTTATATCCATTATGAAATCGTTGATGAAGACGGCAATGTTGTACCAACTGCCAATAATCTTGTTCATTTCAATCTTCATGGCCAAGGCCAAATCGTCGGTGTGGACAATGGGGAACAAGCTAGCCGTGAACGTTATAAGGCTCAGAAAGATGGTACATGGCAAAGAAAAGCCTTCAATGGTAAAGGTGTTGTCATTGTAAAATCTACTGAAAAAGAAGGTAAATTCACTCTTTATGCGGATTCTGCAGGCTTGGCTTCAGATCAGGCAACAGTCACAACCGTTTCAGGCAAGAAAGAAAATCGCCATTTTGTCGCTTTTGCCCCTGTGAAAGCAAGAACTGATGTCAGCGAAAATCCTAAATTGCCAGAGACTGTGACAGCTATTTATAGCGATGGTAGTGTCGAAGAAAAAGCTGTGACTTGGGACATCCCAGAAGATCTCCTTTCAAGTGCTGGTGAGAAAAAAGTCCTTGGTAGTGTGGAAGGACTCGAAGCCAAGGCTGAAGCCCTTGTCAAGGTAGTTGCGCTTGATAAGTGGTTGCCAAAAGTAGCAACTGTCCCAGTTGGTACAGCTGTTGAAAATTTGGACAAGACTGTTACGGCTGTTTTATCAGATGGTAACTTGGTTGATGCGGATGTCGTTTCTTGGACCTTGAAAGATCCATCTGCCTTGACCAAAGAAGGTGGACGTACTGAAGCAACTGGTAAATTGGAAGGCAATGACTACGAG
Source organism: Streptococcus pseudopneumoniae (assembly GCF_001072925.1). Lineage (GTDB taxonomy): Bacteria > Bacillota > Bacilli > Lactobacillales > Streptococcaceae > Streptococcus > Streptococcus pseudopneumoniae_Q. The sequence continues at coordinate 31,425 of NZ_JVHE01000125.1, forward strand.
GTTACGGCAACCTTTATCGCAAGTGATAAGGAAACAGAAAATACTGTTACAGGTCTCACGGTTGGAGATAAGACTCTTGAAAACTTTGAGCCTGGAAAGACCTACTACCGAGTATCCCTTCCTTATACTTCTAAGATTCCAAATGTTGGTGCACAGACAACAGGCTATCAGGTAACAGTTCAACAAGCCTCAGCTGCCAATGATTATCAGGCTTCTGTATTCTTGAGTGACCAGAAGGGCGATTTAGTTCAAACTTACTTGATTCAGTTTGTGAAAGAAGCGCCTGCCTTGACACGCTTGGAAGTAAGTGTTGAAGGAAAAGAAAATGCAACAGAAGACCAAGTTCTCCCTTATCATGTCATTGGACATTATGAGGATGGTTCACAGACTGAATTTTCAGCGTCAGATATCCATTTGGAAGTTAAGTCAGCTGATGGTGCTCATCTTGAGGTGAATGGTCAGAACTTGCTTCTTTACAAGAAAGGTAGTGTAACCCTCACTCCTCGTATTGACAATCAAACTGATAAGACTCAGTCTGTAGCAACTGAACTTGTGATAAAAGAAAATACAGTAGACAAGAAAATTGTCAAGCTTCATCCTGTTTCAATCTCTACAGATATCAATCAGCAACCGAATTTGCCTGATCAAATCGGAGCAGAATTTGATAAGGGCTTACCTCGTAAAGTTTCTGTAACTTGGGACAAGGTAGATGCCAAAGAACTTGGTTACTATCATAGCTTTACCCTTAAAGGTCATGTCGAAGGTACAGATATTGAGGCTCTTGCCAATGTAACTGTTGAAGGTTTGCAGGTTGCAGAAGAAATCAGCCTTACTCTTCCTAAGGGTGAAACTGTTCAATTGCCATCTAGTGTTCGTGCTTATCATTCTAATGGAACAACTGTCTATAAAGATGTCCTTTGGGACAAGGTTCCTGAGAACTTTAGTCAGACTGAAGGTATCTATGAAATCAAGGGTCAATTAGTGGGTAGCCATCTGACTACCAAGGCCCATGTCCGTGTTTCTAGTCAAGTTGTTGCTGGAAATAATATCTCTAAACAGTGGACTGGTTCTCAATTGCCAGCTGCTATTGTATCCAATACGGGTGGTGATGATTCGGCAAGTACCCTGAACGACTTGACAGTTTCAAGAGCCAATACAGATGTTAAGAATCGATGGACTACATGGCAAACAGGCACAGATAATGATTGGGCGTCTATCTTGTTTGGTAATTCAGGTGATTTGACCAAACGATTTGTCGATAATCTTTCCGTTGATTTCTATACAGATGGTGCAATCGGACTTCCAAAAGAATATGTCATCGAATACTATGTTGGTCAAGAAGTTCCAGATCTTCCAAACGATGTCAATAATGCTCAGCGTGATACCAAGCATCCATTCAACAATGCTTCCAACTGGAAGGCTGTAGAAAATCTTCACGCTCCTGGACAATTATCTGCAGGTCAAACAAACCACTTTACATTTGATAAGGTTGAAACTTATGCTGTTCGTATGCGTATGAAGAAGGCAGATGGAAAGGCTGGTGTTGGTTTAACAGAAATTACTATTTTAGGAAGTAAGGTTCCAAGTGCTACCAGCTCAGAAATTTCTATCCAAGTAGATGGTAAGAAGCTCGAACATTTCAATCCATCTAAGACAGATTATTATATTCCTCAAGCAAGCAAGGAAATCACTGCAACAGCCAGCAACAATGGCTTGGTAACGGTTGTTCCTGCAACAAGTGAAAAAGGTGCGACACGTCTTATCTTGAAAGCTGAGGATGGAACTGTTCTTAAAGAATATCGTATCTTCCGTGATGACGAAAAAGAGTCAACACAACCAGTAGCTGCGGAAAATAGTGCCCAGACCTTGAATGTTGGCGATCAGCTTCAATTGCCTGCCGAAGTAACAGTCTACTATCCATCACAGACTGGCTGGGTTAAAGCTAACCTTGCTGTCCAATGGGATGCAATTCCAGAACATGCGACTGCCCAAGAAGGTAACTTTGAAGTGCTTGGTCATGTTCTAGGAACAGACTTAACAACCAAGATGCAAGTAACAGTTGTTACAAAAGGTAATCAAGTCATCTCAGAAAATGCAAGCAATAATGCGACAGATTCTAAAGCCTTTGCGTCTACTACAAATGATACACAAGCAGCTTCTCGGGATAAGATTTTCTATATCAACGATGGTCACTTTAACGAAGATGGACGTTGGACTAACTGGTCTCGTACTCCGAAAGATCAAGAAACATCTGTGGGAATTCTCTTTAAGAAGAATGGTCAGATTACACCTCAGTCTGTTGGAAAAGTAGCCATTCAGTTTTTTAAAGACAGTGGAACAGACGCACCAGCGACAATGGTATTAGAAAGATATGTTGGGCCTGCCTATACAGAACCAAGTACCATTTCTCGCTATGAAGAGAATGCGGATCATCCATTTAACAAGGCAGAAAACTGGCAAGAAATTCCTTATAAGGCATCTGGAGAAATCGTGGCTGGTAAGCCAATCGAATTTACCTTTGATCCAATTCAGACAACAGCTATTCGAGCACGCATGACTCGTAAATCGACAACTAATGGTCTAGCAATGGTCGAATTTAGTGCTTACTCTCCTGCTAAAGCAAACGATGTGGAAACTCCTTCAGTGACTATTTCGGTTGCTGGAAAAGCATTGGAAAACTTTGATCCTGCGGTTTCAGATTATACAGTGAACTTAAATGGCACTAAACCACAGGTGACTGCTCAAGCAAGTGGTCACGGTGTGACAACGGTTGTTGAGTCTAGTCAGGCTAACCTTCCTAGCCTTGTTCGTCTTCTTGCTAAGGATGGTAGTCTTGTCAAGGAATATCGTATTCACTTTAAGCCTAGTCACCGTATTGTTCCTGAAGAAGGCGACCAAAGTCCTGTTCTCGAACGACCAAGTTTAGAAGTTGTCAAGACTGAAATTCCATTTAAGGAAATTATTCGTGAAAACAATGACTTAGCTCAAGATGAACGTCGTGTAATCTCAGAAGGTAAGAAGGGTGAAAGAGTTGATTATGTTGAGGTTCTAGGATCTAACCGTACCACTGTTCATACGGATACGACAGAGGCGCAAGATCGAGTTGTTGAAGTTAAGGTCAAACCAGCCATTACTACAAGTAAGGGTGATGAGCCAGCTCCAGTGGTAGAAGTCCCAGAATTCAAGGGTGGTGTCAATGCAGTAGAGGCAGCTAAGAATGAGTTGCCAGAATACACAGATGCAATCGGGACAGCAGGTGATGAGCCAGCACCAGTAGTAGAAGTCCCAGAATTTGAAGGTGGTGTCAATGCAGTAGAAGCCGCTAAGAATGAATTGCCAGAATACACAGAGGCAGTTGGCACAGTAGGCGACGAGCCAGCACCAGTAGTAGAAGTCCCAGAATTTAAGGGTGGTGTCAATGCAGTAGAAGCCGATAAGAATGAATTGCCAGAATACACAGAGGCACTTGGCACAGTAGGCGACGAGCCAGCACCAGTAGTAGAAGTCCCAGAATTTGAGGGTGGCGTCAATGCAGTAGAGGCAGCTAAGAATGAAGTCCCAGAATTTACAGGTGGCGTCAATGCGCTAGAAGCCGCTAAGAATGAATTACCAGAATACACAGGAACAGTGGCTACAGCTGGAAATGAGCCAGCACCAAATCTTGTTAAACCAGCCGAAGAGGTTCGAATTTTGACTGATAAGGAAACTGGAGTTCTGGTAGCAGGGCTAACTACAGAGTTATCTAAAGACCTCAAGCTTCAAGTTCAAAAGGTTCTACGTCAAGAATTAGCTGGTAAGCACTACGATGCTTATCAAGTGAAATTGCTGGATAAGGACAACCAAGAAGTTGAACTCAAGGGTGCTGTCCTAGTGAGATTACCAGTCAAGGGACAGGTTCAAGGAGTTTATCACATGAGCTTAGATCAAGGCTTGCAGGTTCAAAAGGTGACGCTTGTAGGTGACATGGTTGAATTTGTCACCAAAGATCTAGGACTTTATGCGATTGTCTATAAAGAACAAAACCAAGAACCAGTAAAACCAGTAGAACAAGCTCATGAACCAGCAGTTAAGGGAGAAAACTTTGAAAATGCTTCAGAGAAAGTAGATTCAGCAAGACTTCCAGAAACAGGTGAAAGTCGATCTGATACAGCTGCCTTCCTAGCAAGTCTCAGTCTTGTTTTATCAGTAGCTCTACTAACTGTTAAACGTAAAGAAAAATAGAGTTTGGAACTCTACATTGCTGATTGATTGTAGAAATACTTGGACTATTCCAGTGGATAGGATCGAAAAATGCTACAACCATATGGAGAGGACCTCTGGGTTCTCTCCGTTTTTTAAAATAGGGATGAAACCGCTTAGATGAGTGGTTGGAGGAAAGGAATAGAAGAAAGATGGATCATCAATTTTTTGAGAAACGTTGTCATTATAGCATTCGAAAATTTGCAATAGGAGCAGCTTCAGTAATGGTTGGTGCGAGTATCTTTGGAGCCAGCATGGTACAAGCTGCAGAGACAGAGCCCGCACTAGAAGCAGAAACAAGTCTTACACAGCTTCCACCAGAGGATAAGTTATCACCAGAATTGGCAGGTGCTATTAAAGATGCAGAGGCAGACTTAGTTTCAGAGACTAAAGTGGAAGAGGTAGCTACTAAGTCCCAAGCTCCTGAAGAAACTTCTTCAAAACCAGTAGAAACTAAAAATTCTACAGTAGAGAAGGGAGTAACAACCGTAGAAAATGCTTCTACAGAAGTAGCTCCTACTGAGACCAATGCAGTAACAGAACCCACGAAGCCAGCTGAAGTAAACGGAACGGTGGAGAAAGCTGATTCATTTACAGCAGACAAACCTGCAAGTAAAGCAGAAATTGATGCCGCAAAATCTCAAGTAGCTAAAAAGGAATATACGGTATTTCCAAGACCTCAAAAGGTTACTTATGGCGATGGGGTCACTGCTCTAGAAGGAAAGGTAAACCTTGTCTTTAGCGATGGCTTAGATATCTATACACGTAACCGTGCCAAAGAAGTTCTCCAAGCTAGTAATGTGTCTTACACTACCAGTACAAAAGCTACAGAAGGGGCAACCAACATTTTCCTTGGAGTGCGTGGGAAAGCTCCTCTGGCAGAAAAAGAAGTCCAAGATATTTCGTCTGATCTATACGATAAAATTGATGCCTATGTCTTGCGCGTGAAAGACAATAAGATTTCGATCGTCGGAAAAGATACGGATGCTGTCTTCTTTGGACTGACAACTTTGAAACAAATGCTGAAGGAGAGTCCTGTCCCAGTTCTTCGAGATGTGACAGTAGAAGACTATGCAGAAGTGAAGAACCGTGGCTTTATCGAAGGCTATTATGGAAATCCTTGGACCAAAGAAAACCGTGAAGAGCTGATGCGCTATGGTGGCGACTTGAAGTTAACTCAGTACTTTTTTGCGCCAAAAGACGATCCCTATCACAATGCAAAATGGCGTGAACTCTATCCAGAAGAAAAAATGTCAGAGATTCGTGATCTAGCTCGTATGGGGAATGAAACAAAGACTCGTTATGTATGGACCATCCATCCATTTATGCATAATAAGATGCGTTTTGACACGGATGAATTATATAAACAAGATTTAGATGTCATTAAAGCGAAATTCACCCAATTGCTGGATGCAGGTGTGCGTGAATTTGGGGTTCTAGCTGATGATGCGGCCTGGCCTGTTGGTGGCTACAATAGTTATGTTCGGTTAATGACCGACCTGACAAATTGGCTAACTGAACAAGAAACAAAATACAGCGGACTTCGTAAAGATATGATTTTCGTTCCAGCCTGGTATATGGGACAGGGGACAGAAGATGAACTTCGCACGCTCAATGAACGCCTTCCAGAAACGGTTCATTTAACCCTAACAGGGGGTAAGGTATGGGGTGCAGTTGACCAAACCTTCCTAACAAATTTGAAGAAGAATTTGACAGAAGGTGGCAAGAAGTATCGTCCGATTCATTTCTGGATTAACTGGCCTTGTAATGATAATACCAAGCAACACTTGATTCTAGGTGGTGGTGAAAAATTCTTACATCCCAATGTTGATTTGTCCTTGGCTCAGGGCATTATGCTAAATCCGATGCAACAATCCGAAGCTTCAAAGGTAGCCCTCTTTGATGTGGCTCAGTATGGTTGGAAACAATGGAGAAGTGCGGAAGAAGCTGAAAAAATCAATGATGTAGCCTTTAACTATGTGGTCAATGGAAACTTTGAAGAAAGCGAAGTATCAAAAGCCTTTCGTGAACTTGGCAAGCATATGCGCAACCAAAACCGTCCTCCACATGTCACAAAATTGGAAGAATCTGTTGAGCTTGCACCTAAATTGACAGACTTTTATAACAAATTGAAGGCTGGTCAAAATGTAGACGCAGAGAGAAAAGAATTAAAGGGTATCTTTGCAAACTTGAAAGCTGACGCCCTCCTTCTGAAAGAAAAAGGGGATAAGAAGCTTATTGACCAAATCCACTACTGGTTAGACAATACAGTGGATCAGATGGATGCTTTAGAAGCCTTGCTGACAGCGACAGAAGGTCTGGCTGAAAAGAATGATGCTAAGGTTTGGGAGCATTATTATGCTGGGGTTAAGTATTACGATCAGTCCATTAGTTATTCCTTCTTCTATGTAGACCATTATGAACGGGCAGAGTTTGGAGTGCAACATATTCGTCCATTTATCAATAACTTAAAGGAATACTTGGCAACACATATCCAGACCATGCTGCATCCAGATAAACTTGTGACCACTTTTATTACCAACCGTGCGGGGATTGAAGGAGGTCTTGCAGAAGTAACAGATGGCGACTTGGATACTCATGCGATTGTCAAGACGACAACCGTTATTGAACGAGATGATTATGTAGGTCTTCGTTTCAATAAAGCCATTAAGGTTCATACGCTAGGTTTTGCTACAGGTACAAAGACAGCCGATAATTATACCTTTGGAAATGCCCTTGTGGAATATCAAAACGAACAGGGCGACTGGGTGGCTCTCACAAGTCCAGCCTACACAGGTAGAGAACGTACGCTTGAATTTACTAATCTTGATATTACGGCACAAGCAGTTCGTATGCGTGCCACTGCTAAGAAAGATAATGCTTGGCTTGCCATGCGTGAGATTGCCGTCAATAGACCGCTCGAACTTGGAAGCAAGAAGGTAAAAGGAACCATTACCCTAAGTCCAAATCTGGTTTACAAGTATGGAACCAGTGTGCTTCAAATGCAAGATGGCAAAGATAACACCGAATCTATGATGGCTCATGCCAATCAAACGAATGTGACTCCAGAAAATGCTTGGGTTCAAATGGACTTGGGTGGAGCTAAGAAAGTGAAACATGTTCATCTAGTTCAAGGGGAAGGTGACAAACTAGCAGCTGGTGTCATCGAATATTCTACAGACGGTACAAACTGGAAGACACTTCAGACCTTAGCTGGGGATCGAATTTCAGATATTAGCCAAAACTTCACAGCCCAATACGTTCGTGTCCGTAATACACAAGTTCTCAGCAAATGGTGGAGAATTGCGGACTTTAGAGTTGACGTCGATACACCAAATACTGATTTGACCGTCACCAATGTCGACAGCCTGAAGGAAACGCCAGTAGTGGACAGTCGTGGTCGTTATGAAATGGCCTTACCTCAAGGGAATCATCTTCCAGCAAATGGCTATCTTGGCTTGAAATTGGATCGCCTCCATGAAGCTAGTTCAATTGCACTTGAAGGTGCAGGAGAAACAGGATTGACGCTGGAATATTCAGCAAATGAAGTGGAATGGATGAGCGCTGACCAACTTCCAGAACACGCCTTGGTACGCTATGTACGCATCGTGAACACGACAGATAAGGATCAAGCGCTTCCTACTGGAAAATTAGTCGTCAAGACAAAAGAAGTGGATCCAACTGAGCTCTTATCAACCACTATGGGTATCCACCAATATTATGGTGCTAATGATGTTCGTCGCGTACACAACCTTGGTCAACTGTTTGATGGAGACTTTAATAATTTTGTAGAATTTTCTGATTACCAACGTAAAAACGGGGAAATTGTCATGAAACTTGGCACAACTCGTCAAATCAAGAAGATTCGTGCCTATATTCAGGATGCTCAGCGTAATTATTTGCGTGATGGGAAGATTCAAGTCAGTGAGGATGGTAAGAACTGGACAGATGTTGTAACAGTCGGGGACGGCGTGGAAAATGAAATTCGTGATAATTCATTGACCGACGGCTGGACACATGATTCTGCCAACCCAGGAAATCGTTATATCGAAGGTGTTCTGGATAAACCTGTAACCGCTAAGTTTATGCGTGTTCTCTTTACAGCGGATTATAATGCTCGTTTTGTAGGATTTAGCGAAATCGTGATTAATGATGGTGAATTTATCAATCCTGAAAATAATCCTACAGTGACAGGAACGGGTAGCGAAGAAGCGGATAACCTGAAGAAAAATATGACTGACGGAAATGTCTTGACAAGCTATGCAGCTACTGAAGATAAAGGAGAGCTTGTTTATCATTTATCTGAAGAAACCAAGGCCAATCATGTTCGCTTGATAGCTGACTTGCCTGAAGGTGCAAAAGTAAACGTCCAAGTTCGTACCTTGAATGAAGCTGGTGAATCAGTTTGGAAAAACTTAGGTGAAGTGAAATCAAGTTTCCAAACCTTTACCCTTTCAGGAAAAAATCCACGGATTCTCGATGTAAAAGTTTCTTGGGAAGGTGGAGAACCAGAGTTCTACGAAATGACTACTTTCTATCAAGAAGCGGTAGAAGAGCCAGCGCCGACATCAAGTAAAGGCGACGAGCCAGCTCCGGTAGTAGAAGTTCCAGAATTTGAGGGTGGTGTCAATGCAGTAGAAGCAGCTAAGCATGAGTTGCCAGAATACACAGATGCAATTGGGACAGCAGGCGACGAGCCAGCTCCAGTAGTAGAAGTCCCAGAATTCAAGGGCGGTGTCAATGCAGTAGAAGCCGCTAAGAATGAGTTACCAGAATACACAGATGCAATCGGCACAGTAGGCAACGAACCAGCTCCGGTGGTAGAAGTTCCAGAATTCAAGGGTGGTGTCAATGCGGTAGAAGCCGCTAAGCATGAGTTACCAGAATATACAGGAACAGTAGCTACAGTGGGGAACAAGCCAGCACCAAGTCTTGTTAAACGAGCCGAAGAGGTTCGAATCTTGACTGATAAGGAAACTGGAGTTCTGGTAGCAGGGCTATCTCAAGACTTAGATGTTAATCTCAAGCTTCAAGTGCAAAAGGTTCTACGACAAGAATTAGCTGGTAAGCACTATGATGCTTATCAAGTGAAATTGCTAGATAAGGACAACCAAGAAGTTGAACTTAAAGGTGCTGTTCTAGTGAGATTGCCAGTCAAGGGTCAGGTTCAAGGAGTTTATCACATGAGCTTAGATCAAGGCTTGCAGGTTCAAAAGGTGACGCTT
>NZ_JVHE01000126.1:0-4725 GCF_001072925.1 Streptococcus pseudopneumoniae
ATGACACCGATTGTTGGACTGGGATTCGGTTTAGCTATTTTTGATACGCGTTTAATCAAGCAATCTCTAGAGGTTTTATTTACTCAAGTATTGGTCAGTTTGCTTGTATCGACTCTGTATTTCTGGATTTCTCCCTTATCTTATGCAAGTAGCGAGTTGATTGCACGAACCTCTCCAACCATTTGGGATGTTCTGATTGCTATTGCTGGTGGGATTGCAGGTGTAATTGGTTCAAGGAAAAAAGAAGCAAATAATATCGTGCCTGGAGTAGCCATTGCAACAGCTCTGATGCCACCTATCTGTACTGCAGGTTATGGTTTAGCTAATGGGAATGTACGATTTTTATTGGGGGCTCTCTATCTTTTCTTGATCAACTGTGTCTTTATCATGCTAGCCAACATTGTTGGAACAAGAATTTTGATGAGAAAATCTCCTTTAACTTCATTTAAAGAGCTGAGCATTAAAATGAGAATTGGCTTGATTTCTTTGATTGTATTGTTGATTCTTCCAGCTAGCTATTCGGCAGTTACTCTGACAATAGAACAAGCGCGCAAAGAAGGGATCAAACAGTTTGTAGGAAAAGAGTTCGCCAATTATACGGTTATTAATCAAGTCTACAAGTCAAGTAACAATGAATTGGTCTTGACGGTTGTTGGAGATCCGATTTCAGAAGAAGAATTAGAAACACTCCACCAAAAACAAGCCTCTTACGGTATTCAATCTGTTCAATTGAAAGTGAATCAAGTTCAGAACTCGCCAACATTAGATAGTGAAGCGACCAAGGAATTTTATGAAAACATTGACAAGTATATTGATCAAAAACTCTCTGAAAAAGATTCACAAAACGATCTCGTAAAAGAAAATGAAGCAGACAAGGATTGAGGACAATGAACTGAATCGGTTTTTACGCCGTGTTTTTCTTGTATCTTCCTCTTTCTTACTTATAGCAGGTTGTTTTTGCTTGAATAAGAAATAAATTAGAAGTTCTATCATCTAAGAAAAATGATGAACAAAAAATCATTTAACTAATGGTGTGAACGTTTAGTGTTTATCAGCTCCATTCTCTGTAATTTTGGGGGTAAAATCCACACCATTCGGATAAAATTAGTTGAATTTGATTGGAAAAAAGCTTTTATAAAAGCGGAGAAAAGTCTTGATATTACGCTGTTTTTAGTCCAACTGAAATTCATACTTTCCAAACCAGGCTTGAAAAAGGCCCGTAAAGCATCACAATTTAGTAAACGTTAATTCGTTACTGGACAGCAGAATACAAACGAAAACACTTTGCATCTTGCAAGGTGTTTTTTTCTATGAGAACTGGCGGTGCGCAATTAGGATAGCTCTAGCGACTTTAGTCGCATAGAGATATGCTATGCACAGTTGCCTCAAGAAAACAATGCTTCTTGGTCCACCCTGTTAGACAAGCTTCAAAACCAAGGAATCCAACAGATTTCTCTTGTAGTTACAGATGGCTTTAAGGGGCTTGAGCAGATTATCAGTCAGGCTCACCCATTAGCTAAACAACAATGTTGCTTAATTCATATTAGTCGAAATCTAGCTAGTAAAGTGAAACGAGCAGATAGAGCGGTTATTCTGGGGCAATTTATAATGATTTATCGTGCTGAAAATTTAGAAATGGCAGGACAAGCTTTAGAGGACTTTCTCGCCGAATGGAAACCAAAGTATAGGAAAGTCATGGAAAGTCTGGAGAAGACGGATAATCTTTTAACTTTTTATCAGTTTCCCTACCAGATTTGGCACAGCATGTATTCGACAAACCTCATTGAGTCTCTTAACAAAGAAATCAAACATCAAACGAAAAAGAAGGTTCTTTTTCCTAATGAGGAGGCTCTGGAACGTTACTTAGTTACGTTGTTTGAAGATTATAATTTCAAGCAAAGTCAACGAATCCATAAAGGGTTTGGTCAATGTTCTGATACACTTGAAAGCTTATTTAATTAACACTCCGTAACTCTACTTAAGTGTTTACACATAATTATTGACAGTATCAAAAAATAAAGTATATTGTTTTCATCATAATATAATTAAATATCAGTATAGAGAATTTTATCTATATATCAGATATCAGCAATTGCTTTTGCTGTCATTTTTCGCTACAATAGTTACAAGGAGGAAATAAACATGTTAAAAGAAGTATTAAACGTCGCAAAAGTTGCGAAAAAATCATCTCTCTTCTTAGGAGGGGTAGCATTTGGGACGCTTGGCTTGAAAGTCTTAGCAAGTAAAGAAGCTAAGAAAGGCTATTCTAAGGCCTTGGCTAAAGCTTACAAATTGAAAGATGGACTGGATGCATCTGTTTCTGTTGTAAAACAACACGGTGATGATGTTTTACAAGACGCTAAATATTTATACGAACAGGAAAAGAAAGAAGAACAATTAGATAGCCTGACAGGTGAATAATATGTCTTTTAAAGTGCTACACAGAGGATATCAACATATCCGATTATCGTCCTCGTTTTCACTGACCTTGGATATTCAAGATTATCTTCGTTCCTTGGCTAAAGATGAAAAAGGGATCGACTCTATTCAGTTTTATATGGATCAGCAGCACTTTACTCTACGTATGAAAGAAGGCTTCTCTGTATTAGAAAATGCAGAGGCCTTTTTAAAAAAAATTGACAAGGGGAAAGTTTCGGACTTGATGACTCTTCCCATTCGTAGAGAAGAGAGTGCTTATTCAATTGTATCGGGTGCAGCGATTAAGCGTTTGCTGTTTCGAAGTTTTGTACCCTACCCTATTCGTTATATTTGGACTTGTTATCAGGCTTTGGGTTATGTCAAAGAAGCCTATCAAACTTTAGCGCGCAAGGAACTAACCATGGAGGTCTTGGACTGTTCGGCCATTTTGTTGTCCTTGTTTATGAACCAATCCAAGACAGCTAGCAACATCATGTTTATGCTTGATTTGGGTAATCATCTGGATCAGTGGTCTTTAAAAAAAACAGCAACAGATTTGGAACAAAGCCTTCTTGCTAAAGAAAGTGATGTTTTCTTAGTGCGGGGAGACATGGTCATCAGCATCAAGAGTTCTGATGTTCAAGTAGGTGATGTATTAGTTGTCTCCCAAGGGAATGAAATCTTGTTTGACGGCCAAGTGGTTTCAGGATTAGGCATGGTCAATGAGAGTTCCTTGACTGGAGAGAGCTTCCCTGTTGAAAAGAAAGAGGGAGATTCTGTATGTGCGAATACTGTTTTGGAAACAGGAGAGTTAAGAATTCGTGTGACTGATAATCAGATAAACAGTCGTATTTTGCAACTCATCAATCTGATGAAAAAATCTGAAGAGAGTAAGAAGACAAAACAACGTCATTTTATTAGGATGGCAGACAAGGTTGTAAAATATAACTTCTTAGGTGCTGGTTTGACTTATCTGTTAACAGGTTCGTTTTCAAAAGCCATTTCCTTTTTATTGGTGGATTTTTCATGTGCTCTAAAAATATCCACACCTGTAGCCTACCTTACGGCCATAAAGGAAGGTCTAAATCGAGAAATGGTTATTAAAGATGGTGATGTATTAGAAAAATATCTGGAAGTGGATACTTTCTTGTTTGATAAAACGGGTACCATCACGACGAGTTATCCTTTGGTTGAAAAGGTTCTTCCTTTCGGAGATTATACTGAGAAAGATATTTTAAGAATAAGTGCATGTTTGGAGGAACATATCTATCATCCTATTGCCAATGCAATTGTTAAACAAGCTGAAATTGAAGGCATTGAACACGAAGAAATGCATGGCAAGCTTCAGTATGTTGCAAGCAAAGGGATTAAATCGCAAATTGATGGTCAATCGGTTGTCATTGGAAATTATGTACTAATGCAAGACGAACAGGTAAGAATTAGTTCTGAGCAGCTGGCCTTGATTGAGCAATATAAGACTCATTACAATTTATTGTTTTTGGCTTATAAGAAAGAATTAATTGGGATGTTTTGTATCCACACTCCCTTGAGAAGCGAGGCGAAAGTTGCATTGAAAAAGCTAAAGCGCCAAGGGAAAAAACTGATTCTGGCAACTGGTGATACGTTGGCTAGAACAGAAGAGTTGGTTAAAGATCTGCCATTTGACAACGTTTATACTGATTTAAAACCAGATGGTAAGTTTCAGTTGGTTCAGGAATTACAGAAAGCTGGCCGAACTATTTTGATGGTTGGAGACGGGTTAAACGACTCTGCTGCCTTGACGCTTGCAGATATTGGGGTTGTGATGAATGAAAGTGCTGATATTTCTAAGCAGATGAGTGATATTTTATTATTAGATAATCGTTTAGATTTCTTCGAGGAATTGAATTCTTTATCTGAATCGTTGCAGAAATTAATTCAAAGAAATATTCAAGAAACAGTTGTAATAAATGGAAGTTTAATTGGATTTGGGTTGTTAAATTGGTTAAGCCCATCTAATCTTTCGATATTGCACAATCTGACTACTTTAAGAATCGTCCTTCGTAGTCTTTCTATTAAAAGTAGGTAAGAGACCGAGAAGCTGAGGTTATAAAAACTAAAAGGAGTTGTCTCATTTGAGAATAACGGCTCTTTTCTACCATTTGTCAAGTATATCAAGGGCCTTAAGTAAAAAAAGAGATAAGACAGTAGCTATTCTGAGGTTACTGTCTTATTTTTACCACTTATTGATTCATAAAAGGACACGCTAAAAAACACCTCATCTGGTATTTTTTGAAACAAGGTGTTATAATAATACGGCATAGATGA
>NZ_JVHE01000127.1:0-75385 GCF_001072925.1 Streptococcus pseudopneumoniae
TTGTTACTTCAATAATCCTGTATTCTGGGACAGCCGTAGACTTACTTATTATCCTAATGTTATTTTTTGCCAAAAGAAAAAGCAGAAAGGACATCATTAACATCTATTTAGGACAATTTCTAGGCTCTGTTAGTCTAATATTCCTAAGTTTGCTTTTTGCATTTGTCTTAAATTATATTCCTAGTAAAGAGATTTTAGGTTTACTCGGTTTGATTCCAATTTTCCTAGGCCTCAAAGTTTTGCTTTTAGGAGATTCTGATGGAGAAGCTATTGCAAAAGATGGTTTGCGAAAAGACAATAAAAACCTGATTTTTCTAGTCGCTATGATTACTTTTGCAAGTTGTGGCGCTGACAATATTGGTGTCTTTGTCCCATATTTTACCACCTTAAATTTAGCGAATTTGATAGTTACTTTACTTACTTTTCTAGTCATGATTTATCTCTTGGTTTTTTCTGCCCAAAAATTAGCACAAGTCCCTTCTGTTGGAGAAACTTTGGAAAAATATAGCAGATGGTTTATTGCCGTTGTCTATTTAGGATTGGGGATGTATATCCTGATTGAAAACAACAGCTTTGACATGCTATGGGCTGTGTTAGGCTAGGAGAAAAAATTATGAAAAAAGATAGTATCTGTCAAGTGGATGTTATTAATCAACAAAATGTTACAACCGCAACGAACTACCTTGGAAAGGAAAAAGTCCAAAAATCACTTCGCATTTTATCAAAATTTACCGATAATAAACAGATAAATATCATCTTTTATCTCCTTGCTGTTGAAGAACTCTGTGTCTGTGATATAGCCTGTTTACTAAATCTCAGTATGGCATCTGCCTCCCACCATCTTCGTAAACTAGCCAATCAAAACATCTTGGACACTAGAAGAGAGGGGAAAATTATATATTATTTTATAAAGGATGAGGAAATCAGAGATTTTTTTAATCAACTAGGATAACAACTATTTTTACTACTTTTCCATGATTATAGGGAGATTATATATGAAATTTTTTGATGAAAATTACTCACAAGAAATACCTACTCGTATCAAATGTTTAAGAAAAAAGTATAATTTAAAGCAAAGCGACCTAGGTAATGCAGGTCAAGTTAGCCAAGTTGAAAAGGAAGAAATTTGAAAGAATTTGTATCTTTTATTTTTTGTTTCATTTATGCCCTATGCTACTGGAATAGTTAGTAGTCATTTCATGAATCATACGGCACAGCTCTTTTATGGACTGATCGTTATTGTTTCAACGGTAGCAAACTGGTTTTTACATAAAGTAATTGATAAACCCAATATAGATCAGAAAGAATTACTTGAAGCTACCGCACAATATAGGAAGTTATTGATACCTGACCTAATAATTAAAGGAGTGGGATTGATTCTGTCCTTAATTCTCTATCCTCCGATTATGATGTATAGTGTTTTAATTGCGGCATTTTACATCATAACTTTAAAAACACTATCCGAAAAAAGAGTGAATAACTAAAAAACGGTGACCAAAGTTAGGTGTATTATTTTAATGCTTAGAGACCTAAACTATTCCCTATTTTAAAAATATTGATTCAGATTTTATGAAATTAAAAAGTAGATATTGTTCAGAAAATCCTTGATATTACGCTGTTTTTAGTCCAACTGAAATCCATACTTTCCAAACCAGGCTTGAAAAAGGCCCGTAAAGCGTCACAATTTAGTAAACGTTAAAACTTATTTACATTTATTAAAAGCATTTCGTATCAAAAATACGAGATGCTTTTTTTCTAGCTTAATTTTACAAATTGGGTTTTGAAGGACACCATGGACCTATTTTCAAGTTGATAACGACTACAAATTTGTTCTGGAGACCATGAAGATTGTAATCGCTCTTTAATTTCCTACTTCAATTCACAGGAGTCTAACTCGATTTTCTTCTCATCTGCTTAGCCAATTGTTCATTGTGTGTTTGTACTGCTTGTGCAGAGTAAGTGTCATTACAACACTTAATTCTCTTGAGAAGGTTGATTTGTGAACGCCTAATTTTCTAGCTATTTGGCAGAGTTTGAGACCTAATTCTAGGTAAGTCTCTATCTTAATTCGCTCAATTATGGTAATATGATGGTAGCTCATAGATTTCTCCCGTGTTCTGTTTAGTGTGGTTACTTACAGTTTACACGAGATTGGGCTCTATGAGTTTTTTGTTGCACTATATTTTACCATTTATCAAATATAAAAAAGTAAGCTCAGAAAATCTCTGATCTTATTCTCATATCTCTCCAAACAACTTCCGTAAAATTTTCGGTGTGATACGTTGTCCTGGCCCTACGTAAGTATAGGTGTGCAGGTACATGGCAGGATTGAAGTTGAGTTCGATACAGGTGCAATTTGGTAGCTCCTTACTAGCAGGCTTGGTGTAGTCTGGGATAATCAAATCGACTCCACAGGCCCAAGCCCCCATAGCAGTCGCCATATCGGCAGCTAGTTGTTTGTAACTCTCGCCCATCTGGTCAGTCATGTCAATGGAGTCGCCTCCAGTTGAGATATTAGAATTACCACGCAGAAAGGTTTGGCTACCTTTAGGCAAGACTGTATCAGGTGTGTAACCCTGCTGTTCCAACATGAGTAATTCAATATCACCCAGATTGATGATTTCAAGAGGTGAGCGATGGTCGCGACCACGCAGAGGGTCTTGGTTTTTCTTTTCGACTAATTCTCGGATGCTTGAGCTTCCGTCGCCTACGACATTGGCCGCGACGCGGAGCAGGACAGCCTCGCATTTTCCATCCAAGATAAAGAAACGGTACTCGGTCCCTGCCACAAACTCCTCGACTAGCACATGGCTATCTTCCGAAAAGGCGATGTCTAGGGCTTTTTCATAGCCAGAAAGGCTTGTTGGCTCTTGGAAGATGGAAATGCCCAGACCGAAGTTGGTGGATTTGGGTTTGACAACAATAGCAGAGTTGGCTATTTGTCCGTAGTACCGCAAGGCATCGTCCTTGTTAGCAAATTCTGCTCCCGCAGGTACTGGAAAACCAGCCTTGTCCAAAATCTTTTTGGTCACAACCTTATTAGCCATGGCCAGTGGAATTACGTAGTTATCTTTGGATGTCATGTTGCCATTTTTAATGTACTCCACATGGTCACCATGCCAGAGTTTGAGAAATTGGTCTTCCTCATCTAAAATTTCTACGTTCAAGCCCAGCTGAATGGCGTCAAAGAGAATCATTTGGGTGGAGAGTTCCATGTTTTCATAGCCTTTGAGGGCATAAGGTGCTGTCCAAGCATAGTCATGAAAGGCTTGTCCTTGTTGTTGGCCAAATTTTTCAAGGGACCCTTCTTCAACCTGCTCTGCTATTTTTCCAGAAAGGGTCAAACGTGGATCAAGAAGAGAGGCCTCCACCTTAGTGATAAGCTGGCTATAATAGTCATCCAGTCCAAAGTGAGCGACGATGTCCTTCATGGCTGTCACGATAGGTTTAGGGTCAGCCTCTTTAGGAAGTGGTGTGTGGGGATGGCTGAGAGCGATTTGGTTGTTGAGAGTAGCAGCTACTGCCAATTCTTCGTCGACTTGCTCCATATCGTCTAGCCACAAGAGTGCGAGTGCAAAGAGGTGGGTGGTGTCTAGTGTTTCTTGGCTGATTGCCAGTGGCTCAAAGGGGTTGAGGTCAAAGTTGCGGAACTCTAGATAGGAGATGCCCTTAGTCAAAAAGTCCCGGCTAGTCTTAGCACCGCGTAAACGGATGGCAGAGTAAAATTCTTTTTCGGCGGACAGTTGCCCAGATCCAACAGCGTTTTCGATGTCGGTCACGTATTGCTCCAGTGAAGAGAAGGAAATGTGAACATCGGGGGCATTGACATAGCCGTAGTTGGAGTTACGAATCGACCGCACGCAACCAATTTCATCTGTCAAAAACCCTTTTTCTGCTAGCGGGCTTGCTCCGTAAAGGTAGGTCAAGAGCCAGCGATAACACAAGAAGTTCTGAGCTAACTTGAGATAGAGGGCATTCTTGAAGGTCAGTAAATCGTCATAGTCACTGACTTCAAAGAGCTGTTGGGTCAGATCTTTGCCGAGTTCAAAATTATAGTGAATTCCAGATATGGACTGGAGCAATTTGCCGTAGCGTTCTGCCAAACCAACTCGGTATTGATACTCGTAGTCACTTTCCAACTGGGCAATCTGAATCTCTTCTTCTACAATCACAGGTGGCATGGATAAAGGCCAAAGATATTCTGACTTATCCATTGAGCGAATAGCCACATCGGTGATGGCCCCGAGGAAGCGACGAGCTTCCGTGGTCGACTGTGCTACCGGTGTAATGAGCTCTAGTTGAGGTTCGCTATAATCTGTCTGGATATAGGGATGGAAACTGCGAGAACCCAATTTTTCAGGGTGTGGCGTTTGAGCGACACGGCCTTCAGTATTGATTCGTAGAGATTCGCGCTCCAGACCAAAGGTAGCTTGTAAGATGGGAGTATTTGGGGATAATTTTTGAAATACGTTTGATAGGTTCATGATTGGGCCTCGAAATAACTAGTTTCTCTATTATTTTATCAGTTTGTTAAATAAACTCAACTTTCTGCTACGGAGATGGAGAAGGAAATGCTCGGACGAATTGACTATTTACTTGCATTAAATATAAGCAAAAGCATTAGTAGAAGTATTGAAACTACACCTAATAGTTTTTTCCCCACACTCAATCTCTCATTTCTGTCTTTTTTTCGTAGACAGTTATAAAGTCGATCAGAATAAACCTTGTAAGTGTATAAGTTAATTCTTACAGACCTAAACTATTCCCCTATTTAAAAAATAATGATTCATATTTTATGAAATTAATTAGTAGATATAGTTCTGAAAAGCCGTTATATTACGCTGTTTTTAGTCCAACTGAAATCCATACTTTCCAAACCAGGTCTTAAGAAAGCTCGTAAAGCATCACAATTCTCAAAACGTTAATCAATACGATTATATCAACGTTTCAAAGCACTCAAAAGTTTACCTTATGGGTGCTTTTTTCGTATTTTTTGAAAAGTTTACCTCAAAGTTTACCTTATTTTCACCTTATTGTTTTAGAGACTTTAAAGCAAATTCACCAACTGCTATAGGAACTACATTAGAAGTATTGACATAAATCTGAGTTGTTCCTGTGTCACTGTGTGTTAGAGCCTCAGAGATAGCTTCTAAGCTCATTCCTGCTTGTTTAGCAAGCGTGGCTCCTGTATGTCGCAGTTTATGAGGTGTAGCATGTGCCAGCTCTTTATGTCGCTTTCTGATGCTTTTCATTTTATTGTTTAGATAGTCAGCATGTAAAGGCTTGTTGATGTTTCCTCTTGTGTCGATATATGTAAAAACAAATTGTTCTGGATTACTGATGATGCCAAACTTTGCTAGTTCATATTTTTGTTGCTCTTTCCAAGAGGTAAGAAGTTGAAGTAAGTCATTAGAAATAGAGAAAATAGTTTTCTTATTTCCCTTAGTAGATTTTACTTTTCCATATCTATCTAAAGCTTGAATTAGCTGAATCTGTGATTTTGAAAAATCGATATGTTTCCATTGAAGAGCATAGGTTTCAGATTTTCTATCGCCTAAGAAAAAAGTAAGATAAAATAGGACATAATCTTTAAGGGTTATTTTATCATTGTCTAAATCTTCTTGAAATGCTGAGAACCATTCTTGGAGTTGTTCATGAGTTAGATATAAATCTTCCTCTCTCTTTGACTCTGCAAGTTGAATCTTTTTAGTGGCTTTTATTCTTCTTAATATTTTTGCAACTTTATTAGCTTCTATATATTCAAGTTCTTCTGCCCAATCAAAAATGGAAATCACATAGCTACGTAAAGATTTGAAGTTCGCATATTCATCAGCTTTAGATGTCATTAGATTTAGGATAACTTGCTTATTTTGATTTAGAAACTGTATCGTATAGTTTCCAAGAAGTGGTAGTATATGTTTTTCAAAACAGGTTTTGGTATTTGCAACTGTTGACCTGCTTGGTGGCTTAGAAGTAGATGTAGTTTGTCCTGCTTTATAAGAGTCCCACCAGATATTGTTATAGAAGTCTGAGAAAAGAATATCTCCTTTTGCAAGTCCTGAAAATTCATTATCTTCTATTTGATTTAACTTGGTAAGCAAGTCTATCTCAGCTTGCCTTGCCTCCTTTCTAGTTTTAAATCGCTTATCGTAATAGTTGCTATTGACAATTCCAAGAGGCATTCGTGCTTCAATTGGGATATAGACTTTTAAGCGATAAGTTCCATTTTTTGTCTTACTGATAGTCATGATATTCTCCTTGTATATCGAACCAGAAAATATCATGACTATTATAAAACAAAAATATAGATATTTCTAGTTTTGTGAGTAGAGCCATGAGTTAATGGCTTCTTTATTAAATCGTATAGTCTTACCAATTTTTATTGCAGGCAGTCCTCGTTTGATCCAACTGTCTAGAGTGTTGTTTGAGATACCCAAGTAGTGGCAAGCCTGTTGTTTGTTTAAAAACGGACTTTCAAGGTTACTATTGTTCAATCTGTTTTCAATTTCTTTCTTGATAAGTTCAGCAAGTAGGAGCTGAATTTGTTGAACTTGTTCATCTGGTAGAATTACTTGCATCTGTTCCTCCAATGTATGATATAATAGAGGTATCAAGAGATACCCTACTTACTTTTCTTGATTATCTGCAACCTCGTCCTCGCTCGCCAAAGTTTCGGATGGGGTTTTTGATTTGCCTAATTCTAAGATATCCCACTGATTATTAATCGCTATTTTAGAAAGCAATGTTGATAATAAATCCTGTCTACTATTAAGTAACGAATCATTTGCAAAGTCATAAGATAAGGAAACTTCCTGCTCATTTTCTAAGATAGTTTTTACAGGTTCTTCCATTCGTTGAGGATATGATACATAAAACTTAGGATTTTTATCATTTCCTCTTATTGTAGCCAGACACTCAATTCTTCTAACATACTGTGATAGGTCTTCTCTATCGTTCCCTTTTGTGTTGTAAAAGAAATCTAGTGGGTATTTCGAACTGGTGATAATGATAACTTTTGCTGCTCCCATCTTATTTTGATAGCGTGCAGAAATTGGGCTTATGTTGAAGGGGTCTAATAGTTTTAGCCAATCTGACGCGGTTAAACTATCTCCTCGAACGTCGTCAAGAAAAAGGATCTCTTCTCCGTTTACCTCGTCAAAGATGTTTGTGGCAGCAGTCACTACTGATTGCCAGTTTTGAGTATTTAGTTTTGCCAACTGAATGATGGCTTTGGATAACTCTTTTGCAAAGGTTGACTTTCCAAGACCAGTACTACCATGAATGAAGAGAATGGTTTTTTTAAATTCTCCGTTATCTAACTCATATTTAGTACGAGTTCCTTTGATTTCTCCGACAGTACGAAATGTATCGTTTATTCTAGCTTTGTGTACTGCATACAGTGTGCGATATTTCTGTTCAAGAAGTATTTCATTTTTGGTGATATACTCGTTTAGAATGTTATCGATAAGCAAGTCAATATCTTCGTAGGTTTGGTTTACCTCTTTTTTGGCTTTTCCTTTAAGCCAGATTTCTTTCCTTTTGTGATATACTTCTAAGTAGTCTTTACCTGCTAGAGTAACTACTTCATCAGGGCTATATTGATATTTATCTTTATCTTTTGCATGAATTAAGTATGCTAACAAGTTATCGTAGCCATATCTTCCAGACTTTGATTTTTCGAGATACTGTTTTGCTAATCCGATTTTTTTCGCTAAAGTAGATAGTGTTGCACCTTTGCCTTTATCAAACTTGAGCAAAGCATGAATATGTGGTTCGGCAAGTTCAGTAGTTGTTTCTTGAAGTTCTTTGTCGAATTCTACAGATGTGTCCTTATCATGCTTAATTGCATATGCTTCAGAAACTGTTGCAACTTTACTAACTCTTCTGACAATTTCCTCAAGAATTTTTTCAATATCCGCTGATTCAAGTAGTTCTTTATTCCAGTCATTATCCCAGAAGCCATTTGAGAATTGTTGCGTTAATAGCACTGATGTTAAAAGGGCTTCCTTTTTTGTATTTGTCATAATAATTAAACCTCTTTTCTAATTATTTTTTAAATTATTTCAGTGTTAGACTATCGACAAGCCCAGTCTAACACGCGTTAGAAATAATTAAAATTAAATTCAGATACTCTTGGGGCTTTGCCCCAAACCCCAGCCTCTCCTGCCCGATGATAAATCATCGACCCGAGAACGCTTGCCAATTCAGCAAGGGATGGGGTAGTATTTTTTGTCGCTTCACTCCTTGCCTTCGGCATCGTTGCGCTTAAAAAATCTCCACCCCTCAAGCCCTTGCGAATAGGCATTTTCCTGCTAATAAGGTCGTGCCGACACTAAACCGATGATGAAACTTCAAAATAAACTTACTGTCGCACCTAACAAGTGTAGCAGAAAAAACGCTAGCTATACCTTGAAAATAGCTCTTGCATCCGTTGATTTAACCGTTCCTTGTCTCTTACTTGAATAGTACGAAACATCTTGACAGATTCTCCCTCAAGTTGGAAATAGCCATATCCTCGTGGTTTTACCACAACTTCATCTTTTTCCATATCAGGAAAAAGGAGTTGCCTGTTGTTGGTAGACATGAGAAAACTAGTAGACAATGAAATTATACAGTTGAAGTTATAACGACCTGGTAAATCAGACATCAAGAAACGCTGACTAGACAAAATAATTCGTAAACCTAAACTTCTACCCATGCTATTCATCATCAACATTTTTGATAAAACATCTTTATGTTTCTTCTTATCTGTTTGTTCTAAATAAGCAAGGAAAGCCTGCCACTCATCAAAAATCAAGTAAAGATTATGGGAGTTTTCTTCTTGTTTATTAAGTCTATTTTCAAAGCGTTGGCAGACTGTTTCAAATAGTTCTAGACAGTCAAAGCCTCTTGCAACATGATTGCTAGTCATTGGAAACATCTCTTCATCTGCTTTAAAATCGAGAAAGTAAGCTTCAGCATCTGTATCATGAAATGAAATGAGTCCTAAAAGTCTTCTCAAAAAAGTGGATTTTCCCGAACCAGACGGGCCTGCAATAATCCATGCGAAAAATCGGTTAATGTCAACGGTTGCAGGGGATGGGTGTCCCCTGTTGTTGACGTCAAAAACGTTTTTGATCATGCTAGAAGTCCTCTTCGTAACTGACTTTCGTCTGTCTTGTCATTCGATTGTATACTGCCTCTCCACTCGTTTTGACATCGAATTTAGCAACCCAGCCAGAACCTGCGGTCAGTTCAACAGTTAGTACATCTAATGCAAACTCATTAGTGTATAGAGCAATAACACCTACAAAGTAGTTTTCTAATGACAATTGTTCATCATCATTTAAGTTGTTTGCCAGATAAACCCAAATATCTACACCACCAGTAGTAGCAGGATTTATAGTTTTTAACTGTAAATCCTGATATAAGTTTTGATTGAGATGATTAACTACTTTTTGTAAGACAGTAGCCTTTCGAGCTTGTAATTGCTTGTCAATTGTCTTGTTTAGTTGCCAATAAATTAACTCTTGAATCAAATTTTTTAAAATCCTAACTTGATTTCCCGATAGCAAGAGACATTGCTCCCATATATTTCCGTTGTTATCAACAACTTCATTTGATAGTAGAAGAAACTGTCTCTTTAGATAAATGTATACAACATTCAAACCTTGCCACACAAGCGATGCAAGGATAAGATAGAAGGATATTTTTATCAACATATATGTTACCTCGTCATATAGTGAGTAGTTATCATCTACACAATGCAGATGATAACTCACTATTTTTATCACTTATTTTAATGAAATATCAGCAAGCTCAGCTACAAGAGCGAGTCCGACCGGTTGCTTCAACTTGTCAAGAATAAATGACAAGTCATACTTGTTAAGTATGATATCAGTATTGATCAAACCATCTAAGCTCTCGTTTTGATAGTTTTTCAACTTGACTTTAAAAGTTGGACAGTAAGATTCTTGATTAATGCTAGCGAACTGTTCATAGAGTTTGACATCTACGCATGTTAGAGATGCCCAAGGGCGTTGATTTTCTTGACCTTCGTTTATAATACCATAGTTTTTGTCAACAACTTTTATTGTTGCTGGCACTGTAACAGAAGTTAACAAAGCATCTAAAAATGCTTTTGAGCTAGTGTGGTTGCCCACGGTTAATTTGTTTTCTTTTGACATACTAATTCTCCTTGTCAAAAAATTCATGGTCAGACTATCGCGAATGCTGACGAGTAAAAAGTTATAACTTAGACTACACCTATAGTATATCTCTTTTTAATTCTCCTTGAGATGCGGGTTTGAAATAAATTCCGCAGTTCTAATTTTATAAAATACAAAGTCTTATAAAATGGTATACTATTGTAGTGAGATAAAGTTGTCTGATATTTAAAACTTAAGTATGTGAGCTTGAAAAGCAACGTACATCTCATTTTTATTTTAGATAGTAGGTGTGTTATGAATCAATATGATTATTTTAATTCCGAATTTTATCCTGGAAAAATTAGTGTTAGAGATATAGTAGATTTTTTAAAAAATCAGATTAGCCCAGATCAAGAAATATCTTCTGATGAGTTATTACAAAAAATACAATATAATGATATTTCTGAAAAAGAAATTTCTATGAATGAATTGGCGAAGTTTATAAATAAAAAAAGATTTCCAGATGTTAAAAAAGATTTTTTATTAGAAAACTTTAACAGAATTATAGATGCTCAACGAAAGAGAGATAAAAAAAGTAAATCTTATTCGAGAAGAGCTTTTTTAGATAAATATTTTGAAGGATTAGCCCCAGAATCAGAAGATACCTTAGCAAAATGGTGTAAAGATGAGCCTAAAAAAGAATCAAGTAGATTAAAATTATTATTTGCATTTGATAAAATGCCTGTTGCTCATGAGATGTTCAATGATTATTTTTTAAAAAAAGTTTTAGAAGAACAGTTTTCAAAGTACTTAATGAAGGACAAAAATAGTAAAGAAGACTCACTTGAAGTAGCTATGCTATGCGATATTTATAATTTAACTCATTTCTTATTACCTTCTTTAAAGATATTGGCTAACAGTGTAGATAGTGATTTAAATCAACAAATAAAGAGAGAGGTGGAAAGAAACTTAGGAACTAGGTTGAATAAAAATTCTTATAAAAAAGAAATGAGTATAATTAACAATATTCTTAAAGAAGTATCGGGTGATAATTTAAGATTGAGTAGAAAACAATTCGAGAAATTTTTATCCTTATTAAGTTCAAAGGGGTATGTTTTCGATCTAAATTATCCTTCTGAAGTTGAACTTATTGATAAATTTCTTAATATTACGAAAGAACAGGAATTTTCAATGGAATGGGATGATTTAAAACCAAATAAAGCATCAGGTTACATTATTCATAAGAATAAATTCAAGGGATTAACGAATCATAGATTTTATTGCAAATCTCCAAATAGTAATAGTAAGTATTTGAAAACTGAACTGCCTAGAAAGAATATATTTAAAGATAAAAAGCTTGTTTTAGATGGAAAGGGCAAGAAAAAAGTATCTAAAGAAGTGATACAAACAATTAAAAAAACTAGCATATCTAGTAATGTTGCTATTGTTAAACAAAAAATTTGTATAAATTTAATTTATAGGTCAAATAAAAATATAAATTTAGCATTTCGTCAGTTACCCAAGTTTAGTAATAATACTATAAGAAAAGGTAAAAGTATATCGAAGGATCGTAAAGCGTTGATGGATGTTGAATATAATCAATGGTTTCATATAATTAATTACTTTTATAATGTAAATGTAACAATTAAGGATAGAACTATTAAAATTAAGGTTAAATCTCTATCAAAACTTCAAAAAGATCATAATCATTTTAAAGTTTTAGGAACTTATGAGAAGTTACTAAATCAAAATAGTAGAACCTTTTTTGATAGAATTAAAGAAGCTAATCATTATGATAATATCTATTTATAATTGACAAAAAATTAACTACTCAAATATAAACGATTATCCGATTATTATTTTGGACTTATTTAATAAATAATGCTAATTTTATGTAAATAAGAAGTATCTATTAATGTTTCGATAAAAATTCCTCCACAATATTATCTCGTGGAGGAATTTTTGTTGATATTTATAAAATAATTTTCTACTTTATATTTTTTACAATTTCATTAAATGAAGATACAATTTTTCCTTGTTTTTCTTTTGGTAACTTTGTTAAATTTTCAAAAAGTATTTCTGGGGAGTCTTCTCTTTCTGATTCATATGATTGTAGATTAAAGAACTCTTCTACTGTTAGATTTAGGGCTTTGATTACGGACTCAAGAGTTTTTATCTTAAAATCATACTTCATGTTTTCTATATTTTGAATCGCTTTAACACCTAGTCCAGCGATTTCAGATAATTTTTCTTGACTTAATCCCTGTGCTTTTCTGCACTCACGTATGCGAAATGCGATATGCTTTTGTAATTTATTGTATTCCATGTTATCTACCATTTTACTATCTGTTTTCGCTAAAAATAAGTATAATAAACTATCCAAAAACAAGAAAAGTATGGTAAAATAGTACTATAATTTAATAAAATGCATAGGGCATTGTACAAAAGGAGTTTATAAATGTCAAAAACTACGAAAAATAGTCATGGTACTGCTAAAAAATTGTATACGGGTACAGTTATTTCTGCCATCGCAGCAACTGGTCTTGTCGGCACAATCGGAACTGCTCACGCAGATACAGTAGAGCTTCCATTGCCTACAACTGCTCAAACCGAACCAGCTTTGGTAGAGAAAGAAGCACCTAAGAAAGTGGAAGTGAAAACTCCTACTAAGGAAGAAGTCGCTGAACTTGGTGCTACTGCTAAACAAACTCAAGAAGATGCAGATAAGGCAAAAGAAGTCTTGGATCAAGCGAATGAAAATTCTGATAAGGCAGAAAAGACAGTAACAGACTTGAAACAAGACCAAGCAGATGCTCAAAAGATTGCTGACAAAGCAACACCTGAAGTTATCAAAGATGCTGAGAAGAAAGTGGAAACTGCTAAAGCAAAAGTTCCAACTGCTGAACAAGGGGTATCTTCTGCGCAAACTGAACAAGATGATGCAGACCGTAATGTTGCTATTCAAGGTAAAACAGTTGGTACTAAGCAAGCAGAAGTCACACAAGCGCAAAATGGAGTTACTGATGCTAAAGCAGAAGTGAAAACTGCGGAGGATGCTTTAAATGGTGTTGGTCTTGCTGACGCTAAAGAGAAACAAGACGCAGCGATTAAAGAAGAAGCTACAAGCAAACAAGCTCAAGCTGATGCACAAGAAGCTCTTGATGCTGCTAAGAAATTGGATGGTGAACTTGCTGACCAACTCAAAAAAGCAGAAACCACTGTTAAAACTGCTACACAAGATGTAGAAGCTAAAGAAGCAGAAGCTAAAGAAGCGAAAGCTAACCGTGATAATGCTCTTGCTACTTACAACCAAGCGGTATCTACTCTTGATGTTCTTCAAGATAGCTCTAAGAAACAAACCATCACTCTTTCACCAGCTTTCATTCAAGCAGTGAAAGAAAATATGGCTTATAACGACCAAGATACAAGTTCTTGGAGTTTAGAAGACCGTGATAAACGTACTATGGAACTTTACAATAAGATTGTGAATGCTCAAGTAGAACACAAGAAACTGAATAAATACGTTCCAACCAAAGCTGATCAAACTGATAAAACTCGTTATGACATTAACAATCTCCCACAAGAGATTAAAGATGAGTTGAACTACTATGTAGTAGACCTTATCAACCAAATGCGCCGTCAACTTGGTTTGTCTGATGTAGTTCTTTCAAAAACTTCTCTTGAATTTGCCGATAAGGTTGCAAAAGAGTATTTGAAAGCAAACTTCTCTAAAGCAATGAAAGATGACTACCGTGCTAAAGGTGGTGTCGGACACTATGCTATCGGTATCAACAAGGTTGCCAAAGAATATGGTCTGCCTACAACAGATGCCGAGGAAGAAAGCAAGGGTGAACAGTATTATGAAAACACTGTAACGACTTATTCTTTCCATAACTTTGACGATGCTGATGGGGTTTACCGTAAAACTCTTGGCGAAATGAAAGCTAAGTTGTATGATGACCTTGTGATGTTGGTGTCTACTAAGGGCGACTACGCTCACACAGAGGGTATCCTTCAGTTCGACCATGCTCACGAAACTATCTACTTCGGTGGTGTAGCACAAAGTAAAACAGACGACTTCTATACTACCCACTTCTTGACTGCTATTCGTAGTGACTATGTAGACGGTTCTAAATGGGATAAAACACCTATTGCAAACCCACTTAGCGATGAAGTGATTGAGCGTAAATTGAGCGAAGCTCGTCAAGCACTTGCTGATGCTATGACTGCTCGTGATAACACACAAGCTACATTTGAAGCGAAAACAAAAGCAGAATCAGATGCTAAACTTGCTCTTACAAACGCTGAAGCTAATTTGACTGCTTTGAAAAATGGTGAAAGCCCACTTGCCAACGCACAAAAAGCTTTTGATAACGCAAAAGAACGTCATGATATGGCAGTAGTTACTCTTTCTAATGCTAATGCTCTTGTGAACAATTTGACTGTTACACAGTCTGTTAAAGAAGAAGCTCTTAAAGATGCACAAGCAAAATTGAAAGACGCTGAACAAGTTCTTAAAACTGCACAAGAAGCGCTTAAAGCAGAAGAAGACAAGATGAAAGAGCTTGAAGCGATTGCTACAAGCAAAGCCCAAGCGGTATCTCTTGCTAAGAAAGCACTTCAAGATGCACAAAAAGAAGTTAAACAAGCTGAAAAAGAACTTGCAGACCTTAACGGTGCGCACACTCGTTTGGCAGAAGTAAAAGCAGAGCTTGAAAAAGCAGAAGCAGAGCTTAAAGAGGCTTATAAAGCACAAAACGAAGCCAAAGTAGATTATGAAACTAAGAGCCTTGCAGCAGGTCAAGCTCAAACTGCTTACGAAACTGCCAAAGCTAAGTTTGAAGAAGCAGAAGCAAAACGCTTGGCTGCACTTGCAGAAGAAAAACGTAAAGAGCTTGAACACTTGGGGTATAAACCAGTACCAGTGGTAGATGGTAAAGGTAACGTGGTGGATTACACAGCAGAAAAAGTAACCGTAGGAACTAAAGACGATAAAACATATCAAGCTCCTGCACAAGCTACAAATGCAAAAGCAGAACCTAAGAAACAACTTCCAAATACAGGAACAAAGGATTCAGGACTTTTAGCATTGCTTGGAGCAAGTGTTGGACTACTTGCTTTGGTAGGGAAACGAAAATTTAGATAGCAAGAAAGAGGGGTTCCCCCTCTTTTTAATAAATGAAAGGATCTATGATATGAGAACTCCTAAAAAATACTCAGATTTACTTAAACGAAAAGAACTCACTAGTGCTATTATTGCAGAATGTATATACTCTGTAAATAAGCGAGCTAAAAACTATCGTGACAAGATAAAAGAATATAAAAACGCAAGATATTATTTACATCAACAAAATAACATTGAAAATGCTGAAGAAAATATGGAAAAATACTATGATATGAAAGAAAAACTATTGAGTAAATATAAACCAACAATGATTCATAAGCAATTTATAGGAGAGAAAAAACAACGAGTCTATAGTTATGAAAAAAATTATGAAAAGCTATATAACGAAAAAAGAAATGCTATAGTTTGGGAAAATAGTTACTATGACTATGGCACGAACAAGGAAATTGAATTTTTTGATTATAGTTTAGGTAAGAAAGAATATCTTTATTTTTTGTACTATGAAATAGGTGAATATAGTTTTCATTCTCCAATTGATGAAAAAAGAGCAAAAAATTCTCAATTAGAAATCAAAGAGATAGATGAAGACTTTCAAACTCGTGGAGCAGATATTGTAGATTTACTTTCAAAACAATTTGTACAAAAAGTAATAGATTTGTTGGAAAGTGGAGAGTATACATTGCTGGGATAGGAAAAAGTTATTCATCAAACATGGATAGTGATAACTTAAAAGAGAGCGCTATGCTCTCTTTTCTATTGTGTTGTTCTGATATGTAAAAATTTTATATAAGGGAAACTTTTGATATTCTGGTTCGATTTTTGCTTATTTTTTATGAAAGTTTACCTTATTTTGATGAAATTGATTGAAATTAGTTGAAATTTTATGTTTTGAAAACTTATGAAAGCGTTGATTTTAAAGCACTTTGAAATTAGATGAAATAAGTGGTGCCCCAACCAGGTCTTAAGAAAGCTCGTAAAGCTTCACAATTCTCAAAACGTTAATCAACACTACTATATCAACGTTTCAAAACACTTCATGGTTCACACCATGGGGTGTTTTTTTAATGATTTTAAGCAAAATTCACACCAATAGTCTTTGTCTTATACAATTTCTTCCTAGTATGAGTTTAGTATGATATAATTAAATACGAATAATATTAAGGAGTTATAAATGAAAATAGGAAAAGGTATCAAATGGATTTTGATTCTGTTAAGTTGCTTGATTGCTATAGTACTGATAAGTTCTTTGTTCTTCTCTAATCATAATAAGAAAGATACAGAAGCAGTAAATGCTACAACAGAACAGGTTTCTACTACTAGTACGACAGCGACTAGTACAACAATCACTAGTTCAACGACTACTCAAGATAGTGTTACGACTACGGAGGAAAAACCTTCGACACAAGAAGAGCAAACGAATGCTGAATCACAAAAAATAGATGAGCAAGCTATTCTCAATGGAGATTTCTCTACTCTAGTTGGAACGTGGAGAAATGGGCTTGGCCAAGAGTTTACATTCGATAAAAATGGACTAGTAGACAGTGGAAATATTGAAAAAGTGAGCATGGGTAACCATGGAACTATTGAATTCAGTGTTAGATCTGGTTTTACAGGGTATGGAATGAGTGTTTACCCTGCTGGACTTATTATAGATGGGTTAGATTCTGACTTAAGTAAAAACAGACTTACTGCTGGTCAAGCTGCTCCAACTAGCTCAGAACAAGTTTTTTATAAAGTAGACTAAATGATTAACCATCTCATCAAATTTGAGGTGGTTTTCTTCTTTATTTGTGAGTTGTGATCATTTTATGAAGGTTAATCAAGTATGCTTCAAAAATAGCTTCCATAGGCGTTCCAACCTGTTTAGCAAGATGTTGGAATTTATGAGGACCTTGACGGGTATTATTTTTGTTCAGAGTATGTTGTGTTATAATGTATATACGATATGAAAAGATAAAGATATGTCTTTAAATTCTGTAAATGTCACTTTGTGTAAATATGAGTAAATTTGAATCTAGAGAACGATAGGAAATGTTTTACAATGATAAGTTTAGAGCTGATGTCTGAAGAAAATAGCATAGATGTTTATTCTTTTGAAAAAGAAAATCGGGAGTATTTTGAGCGGAATTTACCTCCTAGACCAGCTACCTATTTTGATTCAGAAGGTTTTAAAGAAATTACAAGGGAATTGTTAAGGGAACAAGAGAATCATGATGTCTACATGCATCTTATTAGAGATGCACAAGGTACTATGGTCGGAAGAATCAATTTAAGTGTCTTAGAGGATGATCGAAAAACAGCAGAACTTGGATATAGGATCGGAGAAAATGTTACTAATTTAGGTTATGCAAGTGAAGCGGTTAAACTCGTTTTAGAAAAGGCCTTTACTACTTATGGTTTACATAAGATTATCGCAGGGACGGCAAGGGACAATCAGGCCTCTCAGAGAGTGCTTTTAAAAAATGGTTTCACCTTTAGTAAAATCATAGAAAATGACTTTCAAATGAATAACGAGTGGATTCATACGGCAGTATTTGAGATAAGGAATCTATAGCATCATCATCATTACCAGTCGTTTGCCAAAACTTAATATTTCTAGTAGACATTCGTCTACTTTTTTTATATAATAAAACTAAACCAAAGTGGTTGAATTTTTAAAACAAAGTCAACCTACGATGAAAGCATCACGCTAGGAGGTAAAACATGTACCAACCAGAAAAACTCAAGGCTCGGAGAAAAGAGTTAAAGTTAACACAAAAAGAGATTGCAGAGCAGCTTGGGATTAGTTTTCAGGCTTATTCAGCTTGGGAACGTGGAGTCAAGGAGCCTTCTAAAGAGAAGGTTGCTCAACTAGAAGATATTTTAAAAGTACCAAAAGGTTATTTCACCCAAATCGAAATTATTCGCCTTTATAACAGCCTTTCCAATCAAGGAAAAGAAAAGGTGGTAGTCTATGCTCGCAACCTAGCTCAAGAAGAACAAGCCAAGAAGGTGACTGCTATTTCAGAAAAACTTTTCGAGTATCATGTTTATGAACGCATGTCGGCTGGGATTGGGGCTTCGGTTTATGATAATCAAAACTTTGATACGGTTTACTTTAATGAAGAACTAGCTCACGATTTTGCTTCCTGGGTGTCTGGAGATTCCATGGAGCCTAAATATCAAAATGGTTCCGTGGCTCTGATTCGAGAGACCGGATTTGATTATGACGGTGCTGTCTATGCAGTGGTTTGCAATAACCAGACCTATATCAAACGAGTCTACCGAGAAGAAGATGGCTTACGTTTGGTCTCCATCAATCCTAAATACAAGGATATTTTCATTTCTTACGAAGAAGATCCGCGGATTGTGGGTATTATCGTGGGCAATTTCGTACCCATGGAGGGATAATCTATGGGCTACTTTGATTATTCCAGAGAGCCCCAAAGTGATATTGCCTTTGTCGATATGAAGTCCTTTTATGCTAGTGTTGAGTGTGTAGAAAGAGGACTCCATCCCCTCAAAACCTCCCTTTGTGTCATGAGCCGGGCGGATAATTCTGTTGGGCTTATTCTTGCCTCCTCGCCTATGTTTAAAAAGGTTTTTGGGAAAGCAAATGTAGGCCGTGCCTATGACCTGCCCTTTGATATTAAGACACGTAAATTTTCCTACTATAATGCCAAAAAACAAGGCTTACGGACAGACCCGGACTATGTGAAATTTATCGAAGATTGGGCTCGGGTGACCGTCATTGTCCCTCCTCGGATGGATAAGTATATCGCAGTCAACATGGAAATTCAGCGCATTTTCCAGAATTATGGCAGTCCTAATGATATTTATCCTTATTCAATTGATGAAGGCTTTATTGATCTAACCAGTTCGCTCAATTATTTTGTCCCAGATCAGCAGATTTCTCGCAAAGATAAGCTGGACATGCTTTCGGCTTGTATCCAGAGAGATATCTGGCGACAGACCGGGATTTACTCGACAGTCGGTATGTCGAATGCCAATCCTCTGCTTGCTAAGTTGGCCTTGGATAATGAAGCCAAGCACACACCGACCATGCGAGCCAATTGGTCTTACCAGGACGTGGAGGATAAGGTCTGGTCTATTCCAAAGATGACCGATTTTTGGGGGATTGGGCATCGGATGGAGAAGCGTTTAAATAGCTTAGGTATTTATTCGATTAAGGAATTAGCCAATAGCAATCCTGATGTCCTGAAGAAGGAGCTTGGCCAAGCTGGACTTCGCTTGTGGTTTCATGCTAATGGGATTGATGAGAGTAATGTTCATAAGCCCTATAAAGCCAAATCTCACGGTCTAGGAAATTCGCAAATTTTACCGAGAGACTATGTCAAGCAGCGAGACATCGAAATTATCCTCCGAGAGATGGCTGAGCAGGTGGCTATCAGGCTTCGACGGGCCAGAAAGAAGACGACAGTTGTGTCTATTCATCTTGGATTTTCTAAGCGGGAACAAAAACGTTCCATCCATACCCAGATGAAGATTGAGCCGACCAATAATACCAGTCTTTTAGTCAGTTATGTACTGAAATTATTCCATAGCAAATATACTTCTGGGGCTGTCAGAAGTGTTGCCGTTAGTTATTCAGGATTTGTGGACGAGTCCTTTGCTTTAATTTCTCTTTTTGATGATGTTGACAAGCTAGAAAAAGAAGAAAGGCTCCAGACTGCCATTGATTCCATTCGAGAACGATTCGGATTTACTTCTCTCTTG
This sequence comes from Streptococcus pseudopneumoniae, assembly GCF_001072925.1. Taxonomy (GTDB): domain Bacteria; phylum Bacillota; class Bacilli; order Lactobacillales; family Streptococcaceae; genus Streptococcus; species Streptococcus pseudopneumoniae_Q. Next base: position 19,969 of record NZ_JVHE01000127.1, read on the forward strand.
AAGGCGACTGCCTTAGAAGACGCATCGAGAAGTATTGTCAGAAGTAAGCTGATCGGAGGGCATTCCGCTGGAGGATTAGATGGATTAAAATGATTGATCGTTCTTATTTGCCCTTTCAATCCGCGAGGGATTATCAGGATCCAGGCATGCAGAAGTGGATGGGCTTTTTTCTATCGGAGCATACGAGTTCACTCAGTGCAGAAAAAAATCGTGTCGATTTATCAACAGATTTGAATCCAGTTGAGAAGTTGCTCTTGCTCTCTCAACTCTATATAAATCAACTAAAAGGCTCTTTTGTGGTCAAGGAGAAAAATCATAAAAGCACCATATTGGGTGAAGTAAGAGAATTATCTCCTCAAGAAATCTCTGTTAGAACGGATGAAGGCTATCGATTAATAAGGGTAGATGATATTCTCACAATCCAACTTTGTCAGGAGGAAGTTGATGACTAGAAAAGAGTTATATGAAAACAAACTACAGATGGACTATTTTTCAGATGACTACATTCGTTTTGAGGAAGATTTTCAAAAATACTCTACCATGAATGTACCCCTGACCTTTCTCATTGATGATATCCTACGGACCATGGCCATCAACCAAAAGAACTACTTTGTTTTAAATAAGGAAAATGCCAAAGATGGCAGAGATCATTATTATTATTTTGAGATAGATTGTCGCGTAGGATGTAGAAGTTTTCACTATAAAAAGCATGTGAATAGATAATTTGAACGCTACGACAGATGAAGCCTATATTTATTTTGAAAATAAATTATCCAGTGAATTAGCACCCCTAACAGAGAGTGCTAAAACATCATAAATTCATCAAGTGATTTCGAAATTTTTGAGAATAACGGAAAAAACGTTAAAAATGTTTGATCAGTAGATAAATATATCGATGACTATATTTTTTATCATATTGTAAAATAAAAATTTCTGAAAATTTTTTATGGATCTGAAATTTTTCTCCACAAGAATACAAAGACTAGTAGATTTAAGAATGTATAGACCCCGAAAGTTAAATTTTTTTGGGGTGTAGTACAGAGGAATTCCTCCCTCTCAAAGCCTCTCTTTTGTCATGAGTTATTGGATATCAAGAAATGCAAATCTTATGAACTATAATGCCAAGAAATAAGGCTTGTCAACAGATCCAAAATTTATCTAAGATTGGTTCCGAGTGCTTCTGCTTATTCCTTCTAGAGATTGCAGTCAATATGGTGGAAATTTAGACCATTTAATGCAGAATAGAGAGTCCGATTTGTCATCAAAAAAACATCATTTTCTTAGTTCTTGTCATAGATTTGTAATGAAAATGTACTTTCTTTGTAAAAATCAAAATGCTATAATTCTCTAAACAATTTTCCTTGCACAAGGAGGTTATTATGAAAAAATATAGATTGTTAAAGAAAAGTTTCTTGGCGCGTATCCTTGGATTGCTGATGGTATTTCTCTTCTTATCAGCATTCACAGCACCTGAAAAACCAGACTATGGTATCTACGATCCAAATCACTATTTGACAGAGGACACTATCACACAAATTCGTGATTTGAATGAAGCTAATAGTAAAAAGGCAGAAAAGCTCCAAATAGGTGTCTATATCGTAGATAGTCTGGAAGGAGAAAGCATTGAAACGGTGGCTAATGAAACTGCCAGGGCTTGGAAGATTGGCTATTCAGGAGATAATTTTGGAAGTCTCATTGTAGTAGCTGTTCAAGACCGTAAATCGAGAATTGAAACCAGTAATAACACCGCCATTAGAATAACGGACTATCAAACCAAGCAGATTTTGGCAGCCAGCCGTACAGATTTCAAAACTGGTGACTATGGTAAAGGAATTCTAGCGATTGCCAAAGGCTTGGACAATCAGTTTTATAGAGGAAGTGGAACATTTCCATCTGATGAATCCTCTAAAATCAAACGTTATTCTGATAGCATCAGTGGGAAAAAATCGAGTCGCAATAGTAGCTCGTCTAGTCATCGTAAGAACAGTGACCCTATGGACAATGTGTTTGGAGTAGGGATAATCATTTATTTCATTATCGTATTTATAGCCATTATTAGAGGAGGCGGCGGTGGCCGAGGAGGAGATTCCTCTGACGGAGGATGGTGGTTTAGTGACTCATCCGATTCGGATTCATCTTGGTCAGACTCAGGTTCAGATTCTTCTGGTGGCTGGGACGGCGGAGGCTTTGATGGTGGAGGTTCATCTGATGATTGGTAATGTCAGTATAAAATTTAAAGAAATGAGTAGGTTTAGATATGAAAAATAAAGGAATCATTTATGTATTGAGCATTTTACTAGCCATTATCTTGCTGGGAGGTTGCTCGGTTGTAGGTACTTATAACGGTCTTGTCTCCGAACAGACCAAGGTAGAACAAGCTCAAGCAAATGTAGCGACAGCTCTTCAACGTCGTTCAGACTTGATTGGAAATTTGGTAGAGTCTGTAAAGGGACAAATGAACCATGAGACAGAGGTCTTCACCCAGATTGCAGAAGCACGTGCAAAAATTGGGAATGGCTCTGTTACTTCAAAGGAAAACCAAGAGGCTCAAGGTGAGTTGAGTTCAGCTATTTCACGCCTGCTTGTGTTGACAGAGAACTATCCTGAGCTTAAGAGCAATCAAAATGTGGAACAACTCATGACGGAGTTGGCTGGAAGCGAAAATCGTATTTTTGTAGCCCGCAAGGATTACAACCAGGCAGCAACTGACTACAATCAAAAATTAAGAAGCTTCCCAACTGTTCTCTTTGCTAATATGATGAACTTTAAAGAAGCAGAAACCTTCAAAGAAAGCGAAGAAGCCAAGATAGCTCCAAAGGTTGACTTTAGTACTTCTACATCAAAACAGTAGACTGGTCGATTATTTCTAAGAATTGCAAGATCTGGAAACTACTTTCCAGGTCTTTTTGCTATAATAAAAATAGGAAACAGTTCTGGAGGTGATGAGATGGAGAAGTTGCTACAATTGTTGATTTTAGTGCCCTATTTTTTCTTTTTTCGTTGGCAAAGGAAGGTACGACCAGGAAGTAAGCACTTTTCCTTCCTTTACTATTTTTACTGGATTTATTTACCTCTCATGACCTTGTTTAGTCTAGCTTTCACTCTTTTTTCGCTAATCTTATTTAATTTTATTTTACTAGAACCCAAGGATTTAGCTAGGTGGTTGATATGGATAGTTTTAGTCTTTTTATCTTTAGTCAATGACTGGAAAATCTATGCTTGTCTAAAATTTATGAAAAAACTGAAGTTGGAAAAGAATAAGGTTAATCTTCCTTGAGAGAACTGAGGAAATTAGTACCTAATAACTGAAGGATGCTTGGTTTCTCAATGCTGAGTTAAGTAGAAGTTTAAATTAGGGGAAAATGAAGCTAAGGGTAGGAATTTTAAGAGGAACTAATCTCGATGATTAGCCCTTTTTTGCCCTAAGGGAAAACGGAATATTTCTTGAAAAAATTGGGCAAATATGCTACAATAAAAAGAACATTCTAAAATATTCAGAATTTAAAGTAAGGAAAAAAATGGCAAATTTACTAAAAACAATCATCGAAAATGATAAAGGGGAACTCCGCCGCCTAGAAAAGATGGCTGATAAAGTCCTCAAATATGAAGATGAAATGGCTGCGTTAACAGACGAGCAATTGAAAGCAAAAACAGAAGAATTCAAACAACGCTATCAAAATGGTGAGACTCTTGACCAACTTTTGTATGAGGCGTTTGCTGTTGTACGCGAGGGAGCTAAGCGTGTTCTTGGTCTTTTCCCTTATAAGGTTCAGGTTATGGGAGGAATCGTTCTTCACCATGGTGACGTTCCTGAGATGCGTACTGGTGAGGGGAAAACCTTGACAGCGACTATGCCAGTATACCTTAACGCCCTTTCAGGTAAAGGTGTACACGTAGTTACGGTCAATGAGTATCTATCAGAACGTGACGCGACTGAGATGGGTGAGTTGTACTCATGGCTTGGTTTGTCAGTAGGGATTAACTTGGCAGCCAAATCTCCAATGGAGAAAAAAGAAGCTTATGAGTGTGATATCACTTATTCAACAAACTCAGAGATTGGATTTGACTACCTCCGTGATAACATGGTTGTTCGTGCGGAGAATATGGTTCAACGTCCACTCAACTATGCCTTGGTCGATGAGGTTGACTCTATCTTGATTGACGAAGCTCGTACTCCTTTGATCGTTTCAGGAGCCAATGCAGTTGAAACTAGCCAACTCTACCATATGGCAGACCATTTTGTGAAGTCTTTGGATAAGGATGACTATATCATTGATATTCAGTCTAAGACCATTGGTCTATCTGATTCTGGTATTGACAAGGCTGAAAGCTACTTCAAACTAGAAAATCTCTACGATATCGAAAACGTAGCCTTGACTCACTTTATCGACAATGCCCTTCGTGCTAACTACATCATGATTCTTGATATTGACTATGTGGTCAGCGAAGAGCAGGAAATCTTGATTGTCGACCAATTTACCGGTCGTACCATGGAAGGTCGTCGTTATTCTGATGGTTTGCACCAAGCGATTGAAGCCAAAGAAGGTGTGCCAATCCAAGATGAAACCAAGACTTCAGCTTCTATTACCTACCAAAACCTTTTCCGTATGTATAAGAAATTGTCAGGGATGACAGGTACTGGTAAGACTGAGGAAGAAGAATTCCGCGAAATTTACAATATTCGTGTTATTCCTATCCCAACAAACCGTCCGGTTCAACGTATCGACCACTCAGACCTACTCTATGCAAGTATCGAAGCTAAGTTTAAGGCTGTTGTCGAAGATGTAAAAGCTCGCTACCAAAAAGGTCAACCTGTCTTGGTTGGTACGGTTGCAGTTGAAACCAGTGATTATATTTCTAAAAAATTGGTAGCTGCAGGTGTTCCTCACGAAGTATTGAATGCCAAGAACCACTACAAAGAAGCTCAAATCATCATGAATGCTGGCCAACGTGGTGCCGTTACCATCGCGACCAACATGGCCGGTCGTGGTACTGATATTAAGCTTGGTGAAGGTGTTCGTGAACTTGGTGGACTTTGTGTCATTGGTACAGAACGCCATGAAAGTCGTCGTATCGATAACCAGCTTCGTGGACGTTCAGGACGTCAAGGGGACCCAGGGGAGTCACAATTCTACCTTTCTCTGGAAGATGATTTGATGAAACGTTTCGGTTCAGAGCGTTTGAAGGGTGTCTTTGAACGTCTCAATATGTCAGACGAAGCGATCAAATCTCGTATGTTGACCCGTCAAGTAGAAGCAGCTCAAAAACGTGTTGAGGGAAACAACTACGACACCCGTAAACAAGTCCTTCAATACGATGATGTCATGCGTGAGCAACGTGAGATTATCTACTCACAACGTTACGATGTCATCACTGCTGATCGCGACTTAGCTCCTGAGATTCATGCCATGATTAGACGCACAATTGGTCGTGTTGTTGATAATCATGCGCGTGCTAAACAAGATGAAAAACTAGAAGCTATCTTGAATTTTGCAAGATATAACTTGCTTCCAGAAGATTCAATTTCACTTTCAGACCTAGAAGGTTTGTCAGACCAAGCGATCAAAGATGAACTTTACCAACGTGCCTTGAAAGTCTACGATAGCCAAGTTGCTAAGCTTCGTGATGAGGAAGCTGTTAAAGAATTCCAAAAAGTCTTGATCCTACGTGTTGTAGACAACAAGTGGACAGATCATATCGATGCTCTTGATCAGTTGCGTAATGCTGTTGGTCTCCGTGGTTATGCTCAGAATAACCCAGTCGTTGAGTATCAAGCAGAAGGTTTCCGTATGTTTAATGATATGATTGGTTCCATTGAGTTTGATGTGACTCGTTTGATGATGAAAGCACAAATTCATGAACAAGAGCGTCCACAAGCAGAGCGTCATATCAGTACGACAGCTACTCGTAATATTGCTGCACAACAGACTGATCTTCCTGCAGATTTGGATCTTAGCCAAGTTAAGCGTAACGACTTGTGCCCATGTGGTTCTGGTAAGAAATTTAAAAACTGTCACGGTAAACGACATTAAGAATGACTAATTTTCAGGCGGATGCCTAGTGAAAAGTGAATTTTCGCTTGGCGTCCGTTTGCTTTATAAGGAGGATGAATCATGGTATTTACAGCCAAAAGCCCTAAAATTAATATTGAAGAAGTTCGTAGTTTGTCTAAATTAGAAGGACAAGCACTTGCCAATAAACAACAACGCGATCAGGAACTTGAAGCGATTATTCGTGGTGAAGATCAACGCATTTTGTTAGTGATTGGTCCGTGTTCGTCTGACAATGAAGAAGCAGTTCTTGAGTATGCCAAGCGTTTGGCAAAACTGCAAGAAGAAGTAAAAGACCGCGTCTTTATGGTGATGCGTGTCTACACTGCTAAACCACGTACTAATGGTGATGGTTATAAGGGCTTGATTCACCAACCAAATGCCAAAGAAGCACCTAGTCTCATCAATGGGATCAAGGCGGTTCGTCACCTGCATTACCGTGTTATTTCTGAAACAGGAATGACGACAGCGGATGAAATGTTGTACCCAGAAAACCTTCCTTTGGTAGATGACTTGATTTCTTACATGGCAGTTGGAGCTCGTTCGGTTGAAGACCAACAACACCGTTTTGTAGCTAGTGGAGCAGATTTTGCGACAGGTTTTAAAAATCCAACGTCTGGAAATCTCAATGTCATGTTCAACGGTATTTATGCAGCGCAAAACAAGCAGAGTTTTCTTTTCCTAGGAAAAGAAGTCGAAACTACTGGAAATCCTCTATCCCATGCCATTCTCCGTGGTGCCCTTAACGAATACGGGAAAAACATTCCTAACTACTACTATGATAATTTGATGGATACTATTGCCCAGTATGAAAAGATGGGCCTTGAAAATCCATTTATCATCATTGATACCAACCATGATAACTCAGGCAAGCAGTATATGGATCAGATTCGCATCGTTCGTCAGACCTTGATTAACCGCGATTGGAATGAAAAGATTAAAAAATATGTTCGTGGTTTCATGATTGAGTCTTATCTAGAAGACGGTCGTCAAAATGAACCAGAGGTCTTTGGGAAATCTATCACCGATCCATGTCTAGGATGGGAAAATACTGAGGCTCTTGTGCGCGAAATCTACCAAAGACTAGGAGAATAATATGGCATTTATTGAAAAAGGTCAAGAAATCGATATTGAAGCGATTAAGGCGGAAACACAGCTGTCTGCAAAAGCCTTGCAACATAAGGAAAGCCGTGACCAGGAACTAGCAGACATCCTTTCAGGAAAGGATGACCGAATCTTGTTGGTCATTGGACCTTGTTCGTCTGACAATGAAGAAGCAGTTCTTGAGTATGCTCGCCGTTTGGCAGACTTGCAGAGGAAAGTTGCGGATAAGATTTTCATGGTCATGCGTGTTTACACAGCCAAGCCACGCACCAATGGAGATGGCTACAAGGGTTTGGTTCATCAGCCAGATACTTCTAAAGCGCCAAGTTTGATTAATGGTTTGCAGGCTGTTCGTCAGCTTCATTATCGAGTTATTACAGAAACTGGATTGACCACAGCGGATGAAATGCTTTATCCATCCAATCTTGTCTTAGTTGACGATTTAGTCAGTTATCATGCTGTGGGTGCGCGTTCAGTCGAAGACCAAGAACACCGTTTTGTAGCTTCAGGGATTGATGCACCAGTGGGGATGAAAAATCCAACCTCAGGAAATCTATCTGTTATGTTTAATGCCATCTATGCTGCACAAAATAAGCAAACATTTCTTTACCATGGACAAGAAGTTGAGACTTCAGGTAATCCCCTGGCCCACGTTATTCTTCGTGGAGCTATGAATGAATATGGGAAGAATGAACCAAACTTCTACTATGAAACTCTCTTAGATGCTATCGGCCGTTACGAGTCTATGGGGCTTGAAAATCCCTTTATCATGATTGATACTAACCATGATAATTCAGGGAAGCAATATATGGAGCAAGTTCGAATTGTTCGTCAGGCTCTGCTCAACCGTGACTGGAATGAAAAGATCAAGAAGACAGTTCGAGGTTTTATGATTGAATCCTACTTGGCAGATGGTCGACAAAATCAACCAGAAATCTTTGGTTGCTCTATTACAGACCCATGTCTAGGATGGGAAAACACAGTAGCCCTGGTAGAAGAAATCTATACTACCTTAACAAAATAAGTGAAAAGGATGGAGTTGGGGGTATCTCAACTCCTTTTGATGAAAATGATAGTTGGACACGGAATCGATATCGAAGAATTAGCTTCCATACAAAATGCAGTTGAAAAAAGAGAAGGCTTTGCGCAGCGTGTCTTGACGGACAAGGAAATGGAGCGCTTTGCTAGTCTCAAAGGTCGTAGACAGATGGAGTATTTGGCTGGTCGTTGGTCAGCTAAAGAGGCTTTTTCAAAGGCTATGGGAACGGGTATTGGAAAGCTAGGCTTTCAGGATTTGGAAGTCTTGAACAATGAGAGAGGAGCTCCCTACTTCAGCAAATCCCCGTTTTCAGGAAAAGTGTGGCTATCGATCAGCCATACAGATCAGTTTGTGACAGCTAGTGTTATTTTGGAGGAAGATTATGAAAACTAGTCCACATAGACCAACTAAGGCCCTCATTGACCTAGGTGCTATTCGCTATAATATCCAACAAATGGGTGCGCATATTCCTAAAGATGCTCTTAAATGGGCGGTTGTGAAAGCCAATGCCTATGGACACGGTGCAGTAGCTGTCGCGACAGCTATCCAGGATGATGTCGATGGTTTTTGCGTTTCTAATATCGATGAAGCCATCGAGCTTCGTCAGGCAGGAATTTCTAAGAAGATTCTTATTTTAGGAGTATCTGAGGTTGAATCTCTTTCATTGGCTAAAGACTTTGATATTACCTTGACAGTGGCTGGGTTGGAATGGATCCAGAAACTCATAGCCACAGAGTCAGACTTATCAGGTTTAACTGTTCACCTTAAAATTGACTCAGGCATGGGACGAATTGGTTTTAGAAGTGCAAGCGAGGTGGCACAAGCTCAAACTTTACTCAAGGAGCATGGAGCAAATGTTGAGGGAATCTTTACACACTTTGCAACTGCTGATGAAGAGTCGGATAGCTATTTTAAGGAACAGTTAGAGTGTTTCAAGGAAATACTTGATGGCTTGCAAGAAGTACCAGAATTGGTTCATGCTAGTAACTCCGCAACGACTCTATGGCATGCAGAAACTATTTTCAGTGCTGTTCGCATGGGAGATTCCATGTATGGTCTCAATCCAAGTGGACAAGTTTTGGAATTGCCTTATGAACTAAAACCAGCCTTAACTTTGGAGTCAGCTATTGTTCATGTTAAAACAGTCCCAGCTGGGGCTTGTATGGGTTACGGAGCAACTTATCAAGCAAACGGTGAGCAAGTCATTGCAACGGTACCGATAGGTTATGCAGATGGTTGGACACGAGATATGCAGAATTTCTCAGTTCTGGTGGATGGACAATTGTGCCCCATCGTAGGACGTGTATCCATGGACCAAATCACGGTTCGTTTGCCTAAGCTTTATCCATTGGGTACCAAGGTAACCTTGATTGGCTCAAACGGGGATAAGGAGATTACTGCAACAGATGTAGCGGTTTATCGAGGAACCATCAATTATGAGGTGGTTTGCCTCCTCAGTGATCGAGTTCCGAGAGAATATCATTAAAAGAAAGAAGGAAAGGAGAGTAGCATGAATTTACACCAACCCTTGCATGTCTTGCCTGGCGTGGGACCCAAATCAGCAGAAAAATATGCCAAACTAGGAATTGAAAACCTGCAAGATCTCTTGCTCTACTTTCCTTTCCGTTATGAAGATTTTAAGACCAAGCAGGTACTAGAACTAGAAGATGGTGAAAAGGCTGTCCTATCTGGTCAGGTAGTGACACCAGCCAGTGTTCAGTATTATGGTTTTAAGCGCAATCGCCTACGCTTTAGTCTCAAGCAGGGAGAAGTTGTGTTTTCAGTGAACTTCTTTAACCAACCCTACCTGGCTGACAAGATTGAACTAGGAGCAACCTTGGCTGTCTTTGGAAAGTGGGATCGTGCTAAAGCTAGTCTCACAGGCATGAAGGTTTTAGCCCAAGTGGAGGATGATCTCCAACCTGTCTATCGTCTCGCACAAGGAGTTAGTCAAGCAAGCCTTGTTAAGGTCATTAAAACCGCCTTTGATCAGGGGCTAGATCTCTTGATAGAGGAAAATCTCCCTCAGTCCTTGCTAGATAAATACAAACTCATGTCTCGCTGTCAGGCTGTTCGTGCTATGCATTTTCCTAAGGATTTGGCAGAATACAAGCAGGCTCTCCGTCGAATCAAGTTTGAGGAACTTTTCTATTTCCAAATGCAATTACAGACCCTCAAGTCTGAGAATAAGATTCACGGAAGTGGTCTGGTCCTGAATTGGTCCCAAGAAAAACTAAGGGCGGTTAAAGAAAATTTGCCTTTTGCTTTGACCCAAGCACAAGAAAAGAGCCTGCAAGAAATCCTGACCGATATGAAGTCGGACCATCACATGAATCGACTCTTGCAAGGGGATGTTGGTAGTGGGAAAACAGTGGTGGCAGGTCTAGCGATGTACGCAGCCGTAACGGCTGGTTATCAGGCCGCTCTCATGGTTCCAACAGAGATTCTTGCAGAGCAACATTTTGAAAGTCTAGAAAGTCTCTTTCCTGATTTGAAACTAGCACTTCTAACAGGTTCATTGAAAGCTGCAGAAAAACGCACGGTTTTAGAGACCATTGCTAAGGGCGAGGTTGATGTGATCGTCGGTACCCATGCCCTTATACAGGATGGGGTGGAATACGCTCGACTTGGTTTGATTATCATCGATGAACAACACCGATTTGGTGTGGGACAAAGGCGTATTTTACGGGAAAAAGGAGAAAATCCAGATGTCCTTATGATGACGGCAACTCCGATTCCACGGACCTTAGCCATCACAGCTTTTGGAGATATGGATGTTTCCATTATTGACCAGATGCCAGCGGGACGAAAACCGATCGTAACACGCTGGATTAAACATGAACAGTTGCCCCAGGTCTTGACTTGGTTAGAGAGTGAGATTCAGAAAGGCTCCCAAGCCTATGTCATTTCCCCCTTGATTGAAGAATCTGAAGCCCTGGATCTTAAAAATGCTATTGCTTTATCGGAAGAATTGACGGCTCATTTTGCAGAAAAAGCAAAAGTTGCTCTCTTACACGGTAAGATGAAGAGTGATGAAAAAGACCAGATTATGCAGGATTTCAAAGAGAGAAATACAGATATTCTGGTTTCGACAACGGTTATCGAAGTCGGGGTCAATGTGCCAAATGCGACAGTCATGATTATCATGGATGCTGATCGTTTTGGGCTTAGTCAACTCCATCAGCTTCGGGGTCGTGTAGGTCGTGGGGATAAGCAGTCTTATGCAGTTCTTGTGGCTAATCCTAAAACGGACTCAGGTAAGGACCGCATGCGCATCATGACAGAGACAACAAATGGCTTTGTCCTTGCAGAAGAAGATTTGAAAATGCGTGGCTCTGGTGAGATTTTTGGAACCAGACAGTCAGGTCTACCAGAGTTTCAAGTGGCTGATATTATCGAAGATTTTCCGATTCTTGAGGAAGCACGTAAGGTGGCTAGTTATATCAGCTCCCTTCCTAACTGGCAGGAGGATCCAGAGTGGCATATGATTGCCCTAAATCTAGAAAAGAAAGAACATTTAGATTAAGCTTTCTCTAATAAAATCTTAAGTTTGCTTTTAGGGTTATTGCCTATACTAGGGTCATCAAAAAGAAACGAGGACTCTCACATGACAATGACAATTAAAGTAAATTACCAAAAAACGTTTCAACAGGAACAAACACTTTCTCCTAAATACTAAGTAAAAGAGCGGTAACGAACGCTCTTTTTGTATGGGATTCTCAGGTAAGGGATTTAGAAAAATGCTTATGTTCATTTGATTTACTGAATGTATAAATTTCAACATCACTTCTAACAACACCTTAGTCTTAACAGCCAATCTAAAAGCAGTGCTTTGAGAAACCTGTGACTAGCTTTCTAGTTTGCTCTTTCGTTTTCGTTGAGTCAGAAGTTACTTTTAGTTTTTTCTAAGGAAAATGTAAGCTATGTTTTAGGAAGAGATTTTATACTGGGTTCATCAAAAAGAAACGAGGACTCTCACATGACAATGACGATTAAAGTAAATTATCAAAAAACCTTTCAAGAAGTAGTGGAAGCAGAAAAGGTTGCTACAAAATAGTAGTTATTAAGGGCAGTAGAGCCCTTTTTAAATACTTGCTTTATACTCTTCAAAAATCTCTTCAAACCACGTCAGCTTCGCCTTGCCGTATGTGTGGTTACTGACTTCGTCAGTTTTATCTACAACCTCAAAGCAGTGCTTTGAGCAACCTGCGGCTAGCTTTCTAGTTTGCTCTTTGATTTTCATTGAGTATTAGGCGAAATATGATAGATTTTTAGTAGATAGAATGGGCAGAATCACGCTATACCAATTTTTATTCTTGACAAGTAAAAGAAACAAGTATATACTGTTTTTGCTGATTCTGCAAAGCGAGAATTAGACTATACCAATTTAAGGGGAAAGCACAGCTTGTCTGTGTCGTATATACTATGTGTGGAATTGTTGGTGTTGTTGGAAACACAAATGCAACTGATATTTTGATTCAAGGGCTTGAAAAGCTCGAATACCGTGGTTATGATTCTGCGGGAATTTTTGTCCTAGGTGGTGCTGAAAACCATTTGGTGAAGGCTGTTGGTCGTATTGCAGAATTGTCTGCTAAAACTGCTGGCGTTGAGGGAACAACTGGTATCGGACATACTCGTTGGGCGACTCACGGGAAACCAACAGAGGACAATGCTCACCCACACCGCTCTGAGACAGGACGTTTTGTCTTGGTGCACAACGGGGTGATTGAAAACTACCTTGAAATCAAGGAAGAATACCTTGCAGGTCACCACTTCAAGGGACAAACAGATACTGAAATCGCCGTTCACTTGATTGGTAAATTTGCGGAAGAAGACGGATTGTCAGTACTTGAAGCCTTCAAAAAAGCTCTTCACATCATCCGTGGTTCTTATGCCTTTGCCTTAATCGACTCTGAAAATCCAGATGTTATCTACGTGGCCAAGAACAAATCACCTCTCTTGATCGGTCTTGGAGATGGCTACAATATGGTTTGCTCAGATGCCATGGCTATGATTCGTGAGACCAATCAATACATGGAAATCCATGACCAAGAGTTGGTTATCGTAAAAGCTGATAGCGTTGAAGTTCAAGACTATGATGGTAACAGCCGTGAGCGTGCTAGCTACACTGCGGAGCTTGACTTGTCTGATATCGGTAAGGGAACTTATCCTTACTACATGCTCAAGGAAATTGATGAGCAACCAACGGTGATGCGTAAGTTGATCCAAGCCTACACAGATGAGGCTGGTCAAGTTGTCGTAGATCCAGCTATCATCAAGGCTGTTCAAGACGCAGACCGCATCTACATTCTCGCAGCTGGGACTTCTTACCATGCAGGATTTGCTTCTAAGAAGATGTTGGAAGAATTGACAGATACGCCAGTTGAACTTGGTATCTCCTCTGAATGGGGGTATGGTATGCCGCTTCTCAGCAAGAAACCACTCTTCATCTTTATCAGTCAATCTGGTGAAACAGCTGACAGCCGTCAGGTTTTGGTCAAGGCCAATGAAATGGGGATTCCAAGCTTGACAGTGACAAACGTTCCAGGATCAACTCTGTCACGTGAAGCCAACCATACTATGTTGCTTCATGCAGGTCCTGAAATTGCCGTAGCGTCAACTAAGGCCTATACAGCCCAAATCGCAGCCCTTGCCTTCCTTGCAAAAGCGGTTGGTGAAGCAAATGGCAATGAAAAAGCCAAAGCCTTTGACTTGGTTCATGAATTGTCTATCGTGGCTCAGTCTATCGAATCAACTCTTTCAGAGAAAGAAACGATCGACGCAAAAGTCCGTGATCTTCTTGAAACAACACGCAATGCCTTTTACATCGGACGTGGTCAAGACTACTATGTAGCCATGGAAGCCAGTCTCAAGCTCAAAGAGATTTCGTACATCCAATGTGAAGGTTTTGCGGCTGGAGAGCTCAAGCACGGAACGATTGCCTTGATTGAAGAAGGAACACCTGTATTGGCCCTCTTGTCAGATCCGGTTCGTGCAAACCATACTCGTGGGAATATCCAAGAGGTCGCAGCTCGTGGCGCTAAGGTTCTTACTATCGCAGAAGAAAATGTTGCCAAAGATACAGATGATATCGTTCTTACGACCGTACACCCTTACCTCTCACCAATCTCAATGGTCGTACCAACGCAATTAGTCGCTTACTTTGCAACCCTACACCGTGGACTCGATGTGGACAAACCACGTAACCTTGCCAAGTCAGTAACAGTAGAATAAACTCAAAGTGAACTAGATAGTTTTCTGAAAAACAGAATGCTGTCTTGTTCACTTTTTTTTGTATACTTAATGAAAATCAATGACCAAACTTAGGTGCTTAGGTAGATGTCTCACAGAATAGCTTTGAGGTTTTAGATAAGAGTGACGCAGTCAGTCTCGTTACACCAATTTGATATTGTAGAGAAAACGGATCAAGATCTCAGCCAAGGTAGTTCAAGTCAAGATTGAAGAGGATTGATTCATACTCTTCGAAAATCTCTTCAAACCGCGTCAACGTCGCCTTGCCGTAGGTATGGTTACTGACTTCGTCAGTTCTATCCACAACTTCAAAACAGTGCTTTGAGCTGACTTCGTCAGTTCTATCCACAACCTCAAAACAGTGTTTTGAGCTGACTTCGTCAGTTTCATCTACAACCTCAAAGCAGTGCTTTGAGCAACCTGCGGCTAGTTTCCTAGTTTGCTCTTTGATTTTCATTGAGTATCACTCCTTTTAAGGATTTATTAGAAATAAATCTAAAATTAAGTGTTATCCCAGTTTCTATTAAAATGAGAATTATTTTTGAAAGATATGCTTGTGGAAGACTTGCAAGCTATAAAAAAACTCTAAGAGCTGGACGATAAGGATCCAACTCTTAGAGGAGTGAGTGTCATATTTTACTTGCGATACAAACGATCGTATTGGTAGTAAGGATCAAAGGTTACATTGATACCTAGTTTGCGAAGAACATTTTTGTCTTCGTCTGTTAGGATAATCGTAGAGTGAGCTTCGCTTCCTTTGAGATTTCCGAGTTCTTTCATGGCACGATCTGCATCAGGATTCTGCATTGCTGTGATTGCAAGAGCGATGAGGATTTCATTTGAGTGGAGTCGAGGGTTACGGCTACCCAAGTGATTGATTTTCAAACCTTGAATTGGTTTCACCACTTCTGGTTCAATTAATTTTGTTTCAGCATCAATGTTAGCTGATTTCTTGATTGCATTGATCAAAGCAGCGGCTGTTGGACCAAAGAGTTCTGAGTTCTTACCAGTAACGATTTCACCAGAAGGTAATTCAAGTGCTAGAGCAGGTCCACCTGTTTCTTCTGCTTTTTGACGTGCGGCAACAGCAACCTTACGGTCAGCTGGTGTGATACCCAGATCATTCATGAGAAGCTCAATCTTCTTCACAGCAGTTTCTCCAACCTTCTCAGCTTTGAAGTCAAGAACTGTCTGGTAATAGCGACGGATAATTTCCTGTTTAGATGCTTCAATGGCAGCGTCGTTATCAGTGATTGCAAAACCAACCATATTGACACCCATGTCAGTTGGAGACGCATATGGAGACTCACCGAGAATACGTTCCAGCATACGCTTAAGGACAGGGAAAATTTCAATGTCGCGGTTGTAGTTGACTGTGGTTTCTCCATAAGTTTGGAGATGGAATGGGTCAATCATGTTGACATCATCTAGGTCTGCTGTAGCAGCTTCATAAGCTAAGTTTACTGGATGATGAAGTGGGAGATTCCAAACTGGGAAGGTTTCAAATTTGGCATAACCAGACTTGATACCATTGATTTGGTCGTGGTACATGTTAGACATACAAGTTGCCAACTTACCTGAACCAGGCCCAGGAGCAGTCACGACAATCAAGTTACGGCTAGTTTTGATATAGTCGTTTTTCCCCATACCTTCAGGAGAAATGATGTGATCCATATCTGTCGGATACCCCTTGATAGGGTAGTGAAGATAAGAGTCAATACCATTTTTCTCTAATTGATTACGGAAGGCATCCGCTGCCGGTTGGCCTGCATATTGAGTAATGACAACTGAACCAACAAAGATACCAAGTTCATTGAATTTATCGATCAAACGAAGCACTTCTTGGTCATAAGAAATGCCCAAGTCTCCACGAGCTTTTGAGTGCTCGATATTGCTAGCGTTAATAGCGATAACAACCTCAACTTGCTCCTTCAACTCTTGCAAGAGTTTGATTTTGTTATCTGGTTCATATCCAGGAAGGACACGGGCAGCGTGGAAGTCTTCCAACATCTTGCCCCCAAACTCCAAATAGAGTTTGCCGTCAAATTGGTTGATGCGCTCCAAGATATGGTCGCGTTGTAGATTCAAATATTGTTCAGAACTAAAAGCTTGTTTTTTCATTTTTTTACCTCTGAGCTCTATTATATAAAAAAAATGGAAGATTAGAAACCGTGGAGGTTCGAAATAAGGAAAAAGATAAAAGCAAACGCTTGCACAAATGATGAAAAAAGTCTATGATGGAGTAAAGTCAATTTTAAATAGAGGTAAAAAGATGCAAGAAAAATGGTGGCACAATGCCGTTGTTTATCAGGTCTATCCAAAAAGTTTTAAGGATAGCAATGGAGATGGGATTGGTGATTTACCTGGGATTACCAGTAAGCTAGACTATCTAGCTAAGTTAGGGATCACAGCGATCTGGCTTTCTCCAGTCTATGATAGCCCCATGGATGATAATGGTTATGATATTGCCAATTATCAAGATATCGCGGCTATCTTTGGAACCATGGAAGATATGGATGAGCTCATTGCTGAGGCTAAAAAACGAGATATCCGAATCATTATGGATTTGGTGGTCAATCATACATCAGATGAGCATGCTTGGTTTATCGAAGCTTGTGAAAATCCTGATAGTCCTGAGCGAGACTACTATATCTGGCGTGATGAACCTAACGAATTGGAGTCAATTTTTAGTGGTTCTGCATGGGAATATGATGAAAAGGCTGGTCAATATTACCTGCACTTTTTCAGTAAGAAACAACCAGACCTTAACTGGGAAAATGAAGAACTACGCCAAAAAATCTATGAAATGATGAATTTCTGGATTGATAAAGGGATTGGTGGATTTCGTATGGACGTTATTGACATGATTGGGAAAATTCCTGATCAGAAGATTGTCAACAATGGTCCTATGCTCCATCCCTATCTCAAGGAAATGAATCAGGCTACTTTCGGCGACAAAGAGCTCTTGACAGTAGGGGAGACATGGGGAGCGACACCAGAAATCGCAAAACTCTATTCAGATCCAAAAGGACAAGAACTGTCTATGGTCTTTCAGTTTGAACATATCTGTCTTCAGTATCAGGAAGGACAACCTAAGTGGCAGTACCAAAAAGAGTTAAATGTTGGGAAATTAAAAGAGATTTTCAACAAATGGCAGACAGAATTAGGAGTTGAGGATGGCTGGAATTCCCTCTTCTGGAACAACCATGACCTCCCTCGAATCGTCTCTATCTGGGGAAATGACCAAGAATACCGCGAAAAATCTGCCAAAGCCTTTGCAATTTTGCTTCATCTCATGAGAGGGACGCCTTATATCTATCAAGGTGAAGAAATCGGGATGACCAATTTCCCATTTGAAAACTTGGAGCAAGTAGAAGATATTGAATCCCTCAACTATGCGCGTGAAGCTCTTGAAAAAGGTGTTTCAATGGAAACAATCATGGACAGCATTCGTGTGATTGGACGTGACAATGCGCGTACTCCAATGCAGTGGGATGAGACAAAAAATGCTGGTTTCTCGGACGGACAACCTTGGTTGGCTGTTAATCCAAACTATGTGAAGATAAATGTAGAAGAAGCTTTAGCAAATCCAGATTCTATCTTCTATACTTATCAAAAATTGGTAAAACTTCGTAAGGAAAATAGCTGGTTGATTCGTGCTGACTTTGAACTTCTCGAAACGGCTGAAAAAGTTTTTGCTTATATCCGTAAGGATGGAGAACGTCGTTTCCTAGTGGTGGCCAATTTGTCCAACCAGCAGCAAGAGTTTGCAGTAGAAGAGTCAGTTAAGTCTATCTTGATTGAAAATACCTCAGTAGAAGCAGTTTTGACTACACAGACCTTGGCTCCATGGGATGCCTTCTGTGTCGAATTAGCTCATTAAACCTAAAAACTTAAGTATCCAAAGATGCTTGAGTTTTTTTCTAAAATAAGTGTAGAAATTTCTTTAATAAATATTAGTTTGAATTTTCTAAAAAATACCCTTAAAACCCTTGCTTTTATATAAAAATAGGGTATAATGGTGAAAAATAGTATTTTAAAGGAGAATACCGATGAAATCGAAAAAGTGGCTCGCAGTAGCAGGGATAACGATGAGCGCAGCTCTTCTTTTGGCAGCTTGTGGCAAGACTGAGAAAAAAGCAGATGCTCCAACAACATTTTCGTATGTATATGCTATTGATCCAACAACATTGGACTATAGCGTTACTAGTAAAAGTTCAACATCAGACGTCATTGCCAACTTGGTCGACGGACTCTTGGAAAATGACAAATATGGAAACTTGATTCCATCGCTTGCTGAAGACTGGTCTGTTTCACAGGACGGTTTGACCTACACTTACAAGCTACGTAAAGGTGTCAAATGGTATACTTCAGAAGGAGAAGAGTATGCTGAAGTCAAGGCCCAAGACTTTGTGACAGGTTTGAAGCATGCTGCAGATGGTAAATCAGATGGCCTAACTCTTATCCAAGATTCTATCAAAGGTTTGGCAGAGTATGTTAGCGGTGAAACAAATGACTTCTCAACAGTCGGTGTCAAAGCAGTTGACGATTATACAGTCGAGTATACCTTAAACAAACCAGAAAGCTTCTGGAATTCTAAGGTGACAACAGCGACTATGCTCCCTGTTAATGAAGAATTCTTAAATTCTCAAGGAAAAGATTACGGTGCGGCAGCCCCTTCAGGTATTCTCTACAATGGTCCGTATATTTTGAAAAACTTCACTTCAAAATCCGTGATCGAGTACGAAAAGAACCCAAATTATTGGGACAAAGACAATGTTAAAATTGACCACGTCAAACTTACTTTCTACGATGGATCTGACCAAGAATCATTGATTCGTAGTTTCTCATCAGGTGCCTATACAACAGCTCGTCTCTTCCCAACTAGCTCAAGCTTTGATTCAACTAAGAAAGAATACGGCGATAAGATCGTTTATAGTCCGCAAGAAGCGACAAGCTATTACTTTACTTTCAACGTAAATCGTCAGTCTTACAATAAAACAGCTAAGACAGATGAAGCCCAAAAAACTTCAACTAAAGAAGCACTTCTCAATAAAAACTTCCGTCAAGCCATCAACTTCGCTCTTGACCGTCATGCTTACTCTGCACAGATGAATGGTGAAGAAGGTGCAGACAAGATTATCCGTACCAGCCTTGTGCCTTATGACTATGTTCAAGTTGGTGAAAAGACCTTCGGTGAATTGGCTCAGGAACAACTGGTAACATACGGAGACCAGTGGAAGGATGTAGCTTTGACAGATGGTAAAGATACCCTTTACAATCCAACAAAAGCAAAAGCTGCATTTGAAAAAGCAAAATCAGAATTGCAAGCTAAAGGTGTAACCTTCCCAATCCATTTGGATATTCCAGTTGAGCAGACTGATGTCATTGCTGTACAGCAAACCAACTCTCTCAAACAGTCTGTCGAAGCAGCACTTGGAAGTGAAAATGTTGTCATCGATGTACTTCAAATGACTGACAATGAGAAAATGAGCATTACATCTCAAGCTAAAGTTCCTTCTCAAAAAGACTATGACTTGAACGGAACTGGATGGGGACCAGACTATCAAGACCCAGCAACCTACCTCAATATCTTAGATGCTAAGAAGGGTTCTGCACTTAAACACTTGGGTATCACAAAAGGTAAAGATCCAGAAGTTATGGCTCAAGTTGGACTTGATGAGTACAAGAAACTCTTGGATGATGCAGCATCAGAAACAAGCGATCTTAACAAACGCTATGAAAAATATGCCAAAGCACAAGCTTGGGTTTCAGATAGCTCACTTCTTATCCCTGTAGCTTCTTCAGGTGGTTCTCCGACAGTTAGCCGTACAGTGCCATTCACAAAAGCTTACTCTCAAGTTGGTATCAAGGGAGATCCATTTGTATTTAAAGGTTTAGAATTGCAAAACGATATTGTAACAGCTAAAGAATACGAAGAAGCTCTCAAGAAATGGCAAAAAGAGAAAATTGAAACAAATGCCAAATACCAAAAAGAACTAGCAAATCACGTTAAATAGTCTTTTGTAATGAATAAAGAAATCCTGTTTTGAAGCGGGATTTCTTTATTTTTTAATTTTCAATGAGAGGTCAAATCAGTATATAACTTTACTTTTTGGACAAAATTTGTTAAAATATAACCATGTTACAAAACCTAACATATGAGGAGAAATAAAACATGAAACTTAAAAAACGTTTGATTGGAGCGGGGTTGACACTTGCTGCTGCGGTCCTATTGACAGCATGTGGCCGGTCAGCATCAGACGGCAAAACATACTCGTCTACCTTTGGTGCAGATCCAACAACCTTCAACTATCTCTTGGACTACGCTGGTGATAACACTGCTATTATAACCAACTTGGTTGATGGTTTGCTTGAAAATGATAACTATGGAAACCTAATTCCTGCCCTTGCAGAAGATTGGAGTGTTTCTAAGGATGGTTTAACTTATACCTACAAACTTCGCCAAGATGCCAAGTGGTTTACAGCTGACGGTGAAGAATACGCTCCCCTTAAAGCACAAGACTTTGTAACTGGTATCAAGTATGCTGCTGACAACAAGGGACAAGCCTTGGACTTGATTCAGAACTCTATCAAGGGCTTAGATGATTATATAACAGGTGCAAATACGGACTTCTCAAATGTTGGTGTCAAAGCCTTAGATGACTATACTGTCCAATATACCTTGACACGACCAGAACCATTCTGGAACTCAAAAACAACCAACAGTATCTTGTTCCCTGTAAACGAAGAATTCCTTGCTTCTAAAGGTAAAGACTTCGGAACTTTGAAACCTGACAGCATTCTTTATAGCGGACCATATTTGTTAAAAGATTTTACATCTAAGTCTTCTATCGAATATGTGAAAAACCCACATTACTATGACCAAGAAAAAGTAACGATTGAAAAGGTAAAATTGGCCTACTTTGATGGTTCAGACCAAGACTTGACAATCCGTAACTTTGAAAGTGGTGCTTACTCATCTGCAGGTGTTTATCCAAACAGCTCAAACTTCGCTAAGACCAAGGAAAAATACAAGGACAATATCGTTTATAGCTTGCAAGATGCAACATCTTGGTACTATAACTTTAACGTCAACCGTGGTGCTTATAACCACACTGCAAAAACAAGCGATGAGCAAAAACAAGCAACTCAAGCTGCAGTTTTGAATAAAAACTTCCGTCAGGCAGTTAACATTGCCATTGATCGTACAGCTTACTCAGCTCAATCAAACGGTGAAGAAGCAGCTAAAAACACTCTTCGTAACTCGCTTGTACCACCAACTTTCGTACAAGTTGGAGACAAGACTTTTGGTGAAACAGTTGCTTCCAAATTGGTCAACTATGGTACACAATGGTCAACTATGAATCTTGAAGATGCTCAAGACGGTTATTTCAATAAAGAAAAAGCACAAGCCAAGTTTGCAGAAGCTAAAAAAGAATTAGAATCCCAAGGTGTGAGCTTCCCAATTCATTTGGACTTGCCTGTAGACCAGGTTAACAAGACCTTGCTTTCTGGAACAAACTCAATCAAACAATCAATCGAATCAACGCTCGGTTCTGAAAATGTAGTGGTTGATGTTATCCAATTGTCGACAGATGATTATACAAATGCAACAGTTCAAGCACCAACTCCAGCTGATCATGACTATGATTTGAACTTGGATGGATGGTCAGCTGACTACCAAGATCCATCAACTTATCTCAATCCTTTCAATGCTGAAGATGGATTCTATCTCAAGATTTTGGGACTTGATCCAAGCAAGGATGCTGATAAGATCACAAGTATCGGATTGGACCAATATACTCAAAAATTAAAAACAGCAGATGCAGAAAATACAGACGTAGCTAAACGCTATGAAAACTATGCAGATGCACAAGCTTGGTTGATTGATAGTTCCCTTCTAATCCCAGTTGTGTCAAACGGTGGTGGGGCTTCAGTGACTCGTGTAACACCATTTACACGTGCATACTCACTAGTTGGTATCAAAGGAACTGGAAGCAACTACAAGTACATGAGATTGCAGACAGATGTTGTTACAAGCTCTCAATTTGCTGACGCCAAGGCTAAATGGGAACAAGAACGTAAAAATTCTGTCGAAAAGAGTCAAAAAGACTTTGAAAGTCACGTGAAATAAGTATAAAGAGTGATAGTAGAACAGAAATCGGTAAGCCCAAACTTGATCTCATAGTTTAAAAGATGAACAAAAAATCTTTAGCTACCGTGATAAAGTTTCATGATCAATAAACATAAAGGTCGGGATTTTTGCCCCGACCTTTTTAACATAGCAGCCTCTTTTAAGTAAAGTTTTAGCTATTTTATCATTGGAGTTTACTATTCTTGTTTTTAAGGTAAATAAAAACGATTACCAAGTGTATGTCGATGGTATCCAGTACCACTTTGTGATATAATTAAAATAAAAAATACTTTGTAGAGGTGTAAGTTGAGTAGACATTCAAAAGAAAGAAAAACGAGCAAGATTCAACAAAGCATCAATATTATTTTGTTGTTTGTATATACCGTGCTTGCTTGTTTTTTGCTGTTTTTAATATTCAAATATCATATTTTAGCAATTAGCTATGCCAATATTCTTATAGCAATCGTGATGATCTTGCTTGCGCTAATAGCTTTATTTTTGATTCTAAAGAGAAAAGCTAAGATTTTCACCATGATTTTACTCTTGGTGTCGGTATTTGTCAGTTCCATTTCTTTGATTGGAGTTCATCAATTTATCAGCCTAGCAAATCAACTCAATGCGACATCTAACTATTCTAGTTACTCTATCAGTGTTGCAGTTTTGGCGGATAGCGAGATTGGAAATGTCTCGGAATTATCCAGTGTGACGGCTCCGACCAAAACAGATGCAGAAAATATTAAAAAACTGCTCGATGATATTAAGACAAGTCAGAGTAAAGACTTAACGGTTGAAGAGAGTGCTTCCTATCTTGCTGCTTATAAGAGTTTGCTTGCTGGAGAGACCAAGTCAATCGTTTTGAACAGTGTCTTTGAAAATCTGATCGAGCAAGAGTACCCAGATCATGCCAAAAAGATCAAGAAGATTTATACCAAAGAACTAACCAAGACTGTTGAGGCACCTAAGGTTTCTCAAAACAAGGCTTTTAATATCTATATTAGTGGGATTGATACATACGGACCGATTAGCTCCGTTTCTCGTTCGGATGTCAATATCATCATGACTGTCAATCAAGAAACCAAGAAAATTCTTCTGACAACAACGCCTCGTGATGCCTATGTGCCCATAGCTGATGGCGGTAATAACCAAAATGATAAATTGACCCATGCAGGTATTTACGGCGTGGATGCTTCCATTCATACATTAGAAAATCTCTATGGAATTGATCTGAATTACTATGCACGACTCAACTTCACTTCCTTCTTGAAATTGATTGATCTCTTAGGTGGTGTCGATGTTTATAATGATCAAGACTTTACATCACTTCATGGGAACTATCACTTCCCTGTTGGGAATGTGCACCTAAACTCTGAGCAGGCTCTAGGTTTTGTTCGTGAACGTTATTCCTTAACTAATGGAGACGGTGACCGTGGACGTAATCAACAAAAAGTCATTGCTGCCATTATTCAAAAACTAACTTCGGCAGAAGCCTTGAAGAATTTTGATGGTATTATGCAAAGTCTGCAAGATTCTGTACAAACCAATATGCCTCCTGAAACCATGGTTAGCTTAGTAAATGCCCAACTAGCAAGTGGAGGGAAATATACTGTCATCACTCGAGATCTAAAGGGAACTGGTCGTATGGATCTTCCTTCCTATGCCATGCCTGACAGCAGCCTTTATATGCTAGAGGTCGATCCAAATAGCTTAGAGGCACTCAAAACAGAAATCAAAGATATCATGGAAGGAAAATAAGATGATTGATATCCATTCGCACATAGTTTTTGATGTAGACGATGGCCCAAAGGATAAGGCAGAGAGTATAGCCCTTCTAAAGGAAGCTTATGCTCAAGGAGTTCGCACCATCGTTTCGACTTCTCATCGTCGGAAAGGGATGTTTGAAACACCAGAGGAGGATATTGCAAGAAATTTTAAAGTTGTCAAGGAGTTGGCTAAAGAGATTGCTCCCGACTTAACCATTTTGTATGGAGCAGAGATTTATTACAGCAGTGATGCTTTAAAAAAATTAGAGAACCAACAGATTCCGCAACTAAATGGCACTCGCTATGCCTTGATAGAATTTAGCATGAATACCCCTTATCGTGAAATCCATAGCGCATTGACCAATGTTTTGATGTTGGGAATAACCCCTGTTATTGCCCATATAGAACGTTATGATGCTTTGGAAAATAATGAAAAAAGGGTGCACGACCTCATCAACATGGGATGTTATACACAGGTCAACAGTTCGAGTATCCTCAAACCAAAACTGTTTGGTGATACCTATAAATTCATGAAAAAGCGTGCTCGCTATTTCTTAGAGAGGGACTTGGTTCATATAGTTGCTAGTGATATGCATAATCTAGAGGGTCGTCCACCTTATATGCGAGAGGCTTATGAGATAGTGAGCAAAAAATATGGCCAAGAAAAGGCTAGGGAACTCTTTGTGGAAAATCCTGAAAAAGTCATTAAAGATCAAATAATATAGGAGTTAAAATGAAAGAACAAGAAACTATTGAAATCAACGTTATTCAGTTGT
Source organism: Streptococcus pseudopneumoniae (assembly GCF_001072925.1). Taxonomy (GTDB): domain Bacteria; phylum Bacillota; class Bacilli; order Lactobacillales; family Streptococcaceae; genus Streptococcus; species Streptococcus pseudopneumoniae_Q. Next base: position 45,087 of record NZ_JVHE01000127.1, read on the forward strand.
TAAAGGCACTATGGGCAAAGAAGCTACTAATTCTCCTTGTAGCTATCGTAGCAGGAGCTGTTTCCTTTGCATATAGTAGTTTTGTAGTCAAACCTGAGTATAGAAGTACAACGCGAATCTATGTGGTCAATCGAAATCAAAACGATAAAGCAGGACTAACAAATCAGGACTTACAAGCAGGGGCCTACTTGGTCAAGGACTATCGTGAAATCATTCTATCTCAAGATGTCCTAGAGAAAGTAGTTGCTGATCTTGGCTTGAACGTTAATGCAAAAGCATTGGCTAAAAAGGTTCAAGTAACGGTCCCTGCAGATACACGTATCGTATCTATTTCAGTTAGTGATCATAAACCTGACGAAGCAAGTCGTATTGCAAATGCACTGCGAGAAGTTGCAGCACAGAAAATTATCGCAGTTACTCGAGTTTCGGATGTAACAACTCTTGAAGAAGCACGTCCAGCTACTGGACCATCATCACCAAATATCCGACGCAATACCTTAATGGGAATCGGTGCTGGTGCAGGCTTGGTGATTGTCGTGGTTCTATTGGTTGAACTTCTAGACGACCGTGTTAAACGTCCAGAAGATATCGAAGACGTTATGAAAATCTCACTCCTTGGAGTCATTCCAGATATGGATAAATTAAAGTAAGGGAGAACTTATGGCAAAGTTAGAATTAGCACAACAAAAACTGAACTCTTTAAAAAAGGCGGAAGAGTATTACAATGCTTTACGTACAAATATACAACTGAGTGGGAATAACTTAAAGGTTATTGCAGTTACATCGGTCGATCCGAGTGAAGGAAAATCTACAACTTCTACAAATATCGCTTGGGCTTTTGCGCGTGCAGGCTACAAAACGCTATTGATTGATGCCGACATCCGAAATTCAGTCATGTCTGGAGTATTCAAGTCAAGAGAAAAAATCACTGGTTTGACAGATTATCTAGCTGGGACTCAGGATTTGTCACATGGTCTCTGTGAAACAGACGTTGAAAATTTATTTGTAGTTCAATCAGGAGCAGTTTCACCGAATCCAACAGCTCTCTTACAAAGCGCCAACTTTGAAAAAATGATTGAGACTTTACGCAAATATTTTGATTATATCATAGTTGATACTGCACCTATAGGGGTTGTAATTGATGCAGCCATTATTGTACAAAAATGTGATGCATCCATTTTAGTTACTGAAGCTGGTGTGGCAAAACGAAGAGAAGTGCAAAAAGCCAAAAGTCAGTTAGAACACACTGGGAAACCATTTTTGGGTGTGATTTTGAATAAATTCGACATTCAACGTGAAAAATATGGTTCTTATGGTGGCTATGGCAATTATGGGGAAAAAATAAAATGAAGTTAGGGAGTCCAGTATGGAAGGAAGGGGTTTCTACAATGTAACTCTGGCATTCTTACAGAGTATACTTGTTAGTGTATTAGCTTATATACTGATTGCAATTTCAGAAACTGATATTGTTCCAAATACAGTATTCGTCTTATTTTTTCTTCACTTTGCAGCCTTCTACATTAGTGATTATGGTAAAGATTTTTTCAAACGAGGCCAGTATGTTGAGTTAGTAGAAACGATCAAATACGTCCTCTTTTATGCCTTGTTGATTAGTTTTTCAAGTTTCTTCCTAAAAGAAAAATTTGTGATTTCTAGACGAGGAATGCTCTATTTGCTTTCCTTGTATGGTGTTTTGAATTATCTACTTAGTTTCTTTGTGAAGCGTTATTGGAAAACCATTAATCATAATTTGAAGAGCAGTCGTAATATTTTGTTGATCACAGCGACATCACGTACTGAAAAAGTGTTGGACCGTTTGTTGACCGCTAACGATGTTCAAGGGAAACTGGTTGCAGTCAGTGTTTTAGACATGCCAGACTTTACTCATGAAAAGGTGACGGTTGTTCCGAGGGAACAGTTGATCTCTTATGCAACGCATGAGGTAGTGGATGAAGTCTTTGTCAATCTTCCAAGTGAAGACTATGACATTGGAGCTATTATTTCTCAGTTTGAAACCATGGGAATCGCTGTCACAGTCAATCTCAATGCTTTCGACAAAAACTTAGGTCGTGATAAACAAATCCATGAGATGGCGGGCTTGAACGTAGTGACATTTTCTACAAATTTTTACAATCCGAGCCATGTGATTGCTAAACGCATCCTTGACATTTGTGGTGCTATCGTTGGGTTGATCCTTTGTGGAATTGCTAGTTTATTTCTAGTTCCCATGATTCGTAAAGATGGGGGACCAGCAATCTTTTCTCAGACTCGTATCGGAAAAAATGGTCGTCACTTTACCTTCTATAAATTCCGCTCAATGCGTATTGATGCAGAAGCTATCAAGGAACAGTTGATGGAGCAAAACACGATGCAAGGTGGGATGTTTAAGGTGGATAACGATCCTCGAATTACTAAGATTGGGCACTTTATTCGAAAGACAAGCTTGGATGAATTGCCACAATTTTGGAACGTGTTGATCGGGGATATGAGTCTAGTCGGGACTCGCCCGCCAACGGTAGATGAGTACGAAAAGTACACACCTGAGCAAAAACGTCGCCTTAGCTTCAAACCTGGAATTACAGGCTTGTGGCAAATTAGTGGTCGCAGTGCAATCACCAACTTCGATGATGTTGTAAAGTTGGACGTGGCTTATATCGATGGTTGGACCATCTGGAAAGATTTTGAAATATTACTAAAAACTGTAAAAGTTGTGTTGATGAGAGATGGAGCGAAGTAGGAAATGAAAGTATGTTTAGTTGGATCCAGTGGAGGTCATTTGACACATTTGTATCTATTGAAACCTTTCTGGAAGGATAAAGAAAGATTTTGGGTTACTTTTGATAAGGAGGACGCTAGGAGTGTACTCTCTGAGGAGGTTTTATACCCCTGTTATTATCCAACCAATCGTAATATCAAAAATTTAATAAAAAATACATTTCTTGCTTTTAAAATAATAAAAAAAGAGCGACCAGATGTAATTATTTCCTCTGGTGCTGCTGTCGCTGTTCCTTTCTTTTACATTGGAAAGTTGTTTGGGTCAAAGACAGTCTATATAGAAGTATTTGATAGAATTGATGCTCCGACAATGACAGGGAAACTCGTTTATCCAGTAACTGACAGGTTCATTGTCCAATGGGAAGAAATGAAAAAAGTATACCCAAAAGCAATTAACCTAGGAGGAATATTCTAATGATTTTTGTGACTGTAGGTACACACGAACAACAATTTGATCGCTTGATCAAAGAAGTTGATCGTCTAAAAAAAGAAAATCTTATTCAAGATGAGGTATTTATTCAGACAGGATATTCCAATTATATTCCGAAATATTGTGAGTGGGAAAAGATAATTTCTTATGAAAAAATGAATCAAATGATTGAGGAATCGGATATTATCATTACTCATGGTGGGCCAGCGACGTTTATGGGGGTTATTGCTAAAGGTAAAGTTCCGATAGTTGTTCCAAGACAAAAAAACTTTGGAGAGCATGTGAATGACCATCAGTTAGAATTCTGTAATAAAGTAAAGCAGTATTATCCAATTATTGTAATTAATGATATAAAAAAACTACTTACAAATTTAAGAAACGATAAATCAGAAGTAACAATTAATAGTAATAATAAGGAGTTTTGTAGGAAATTGGAAGAAAGAATAGGTAGCTTGTGATGAATTTAAAGAAATCATTCCGTTTATTTGCTCAGAAAACAATATTTAAAGTATTTTCTGTTATTAATAAATATATAAAAAAAGAAAAGCAAATACTTATATATTCCCCAAAAGAACTCTCTGATAATTCATTATCTCTATTTGAATACTTGATAGACAATGAATATTATACAAAGTATAAGATATACTGTTCTTGTACAGACTATCATAATTTAAATTCGAAATACAAGAATCTAAAAAATGTATATTTTATAAATGGAATTAATGGGGTATTAAAATACTTTACAAGTAGCTTCGTATTTTACTCTTTTGGGAAAATTCCTATTATTCCTTTTAATCAACGTGTAGTCCAGATGTGGCATGGTATGTTTTTTAAAGATATTGATAAATATCAGAAAAAAATTGTAAAAAAGGAAAAATACTACACAGACGTAATTGTTACAAGTGAGATGTTTAAAGAACTAGCTACAAAAGTTCATTCTTGTGATATCGAAGTTGTTAAAGTCTGTGGTCAAAGTAGAACAGATGTTTTTTTCAATGAAGAAAAAAAAGTTACTTCTAAATACATTGTCTGGTTGCCAACATTTAGGCAATCTGAGAAATTAGGATATAGTGATACAAATTCGGAAGAAATTTTGATAGGAGATTATTCGTTCGAAGAATTAAAAAAAGTGAATAACCTCCTAAAAGAAGACAATCTAAATATGATAGTGAAGCTTCACCCACTTCAAACACTTCCTGCTAATATGCCTAGCTATAGTAATATTCAGATACTGTCAGAAGAAAATAGTAAGGAAAAGAACATAAAATTATATGAATTATTAAGAGATAGTATCGCATTAATAACAGATTATTCTTCAGTTTTTTACGATTATTATTTGCTAGATAAACCAATAGCTTTTTGTATAAGAGATTTTGATGATTACAATAAAAATAGAGGATTTATAGTAGAGAATCCTATAGACTACCTAAAGGGAAATAAAATAAAATCCTTAGATGATATGTGTAATTTCATAAATGAAATTACACATGATGTGGATAAATTTAAAGAAGAACGAAGGGAATTTAATGAAAAAGTAAATAAATATAGAGATGGAAATAATAGTAAAAGATTGTTAGAAAAAATTGGAATTAACTAAGGAGGGCTGTTATGAAAATCGCACTATTGACAGCGTCAGGAATAGGAAGCCGAATAAAACAAGATATACCGAAACAATTTATACATGTTGATAATAGGCCTCTCATTATTCATACGCTAGAAAAATTTCAAAATCATCCAAACATTGATGAAATTTGTGTAGTAGTATTAAAAGGTTGGGAAGAAATGTTGAAAACATATGCTAGACAGTTTAATATTACGAAATTAAAATATATAGTAAATGGTGGAGAAACCGGTCAGTTATCTATCTATAATGGTCTTAATGAAATAAAGAAAAAAAATGTAGATAGGCAAGTGACTGTTTTAATTCATGATGGTAATCGACCGATGGTAAGCAACGAAATTATTGATGATGCGTTTTCAACCTATAGTCGATATGGAAATGCAGTGGCTGCAATTCCTTGTGTTGAGGTTACTTTTGTATTAGATAACGAGTCTGAAAATCATTCTATTAGCTCTTTAAAAAGAGAGTTATTGAGGAGAACGCAGACACCTCATATTTATAATTTAGATGATATATTGGAACTTCATAACAGAGCTATAGAAAATGGAATAACTGAGGTTGCAGCTTCCTGTGAATTAATGAAGATGTTCGGAAAAGAGACGTATTTTTCTATGGGGTCTGAAAAAAATTTAAAAATAACCACGTTAGATGATCTAGAAATTTTTAAAGCCCTTCTCAAATCTAAAAAAGAAAATTGGATTAAGGATTAAACTGTGAACTTATTTGACATAAGTCTATATAAGGATTATGTAGACAAATCTATAAAAAATATAGTTGGTGTTGAGACTTTAAAGGATAAATCAATTCTTATCACGGGATCAACAGGCCTTATTTGTTCGACTATTATTGATCAATTGATTATACTGAATAAGAATCACCAATTCGGAGTTAAAATTTATGCTTGTGCAAGGAATGAAGAAGGACTAAAAAAACGATTTGGAACTTATGTAGATAATGAAAATATTGTTTATGTTCCTTATGATGCTAATAAAGATATTGATTTTAATTTCTCTGTTGACTATATAATTCACGGAGCCAGTAATGCAAGCCCAGATTTATATATCAGTAATCCTGTAGATACAATGCTTAGTAATTTTCTAGGTATGAAAAATTTACTAGATTATGCCTTGAAAAAATCAGTAAAGTCTGTAGTTTATGTTTCATCTAGTGAAGTGTATGGAAAAAAAGAAAATCATACCCCATATCAAGAAGATGAGTATGGATATGTAAATATTTTAGATGTGAGATCTTCCTATTCAAGTTCAAAACGAGCAACAGAGACATTATGTAAAAGTTATTCTGAACAATATGGCATAGCTATAAAAATTGTTCGTCCAGGTCATATTTATGGTCCTAGATTAAAAATAACAGATAAAAGGATTTCATCTGCTTTTATGTATGATGCAATCAGAGGACAAAACTTAGTAATGAAAAGCAAAGGAGAACAACTACGATCATATTGTCATAGTTTGGACTGTGCAAGTGCAATATTGACAGTTCTTTTGCAAGGTCAGTCTGGTGATGCATACAATATTTCAAATAAAAAATCCATTATATCAATAAGAGAGATGGCATCTATAATAGCTGAAGTAGCTGGAGTAAAATTGCTATTTGAATTACCAAATGAATTAGAAGAAAAACAAAAAAATCCTATGGATAATTCTAGCTTAGATAGTACAAAATTGGAAAAGTTAGGATGGGTAGGTATGTTTGAAGCTAAGGAAGGATTAGAGAGTACATATAAAATTTTAGATAGAAGTAAAATTAAAAGAACATCATAGAATATATGCAATATAGATTGCTACCCAATCACTTTAGTAGAAATATTAGCAGGAGGAATAATGGAAAAAGTTTCAGTAATAGTTCCAGTATATAATGTTGAAAAATATTTAAAATATAGTATAGGAGGTATTCTAAAACAAAGCTATAAAAATTTAGAAATTATTCTAGTAAATGATGGCTCCGAAGATAATTCTCTTGCTATATGTGAAGAATATTCTAAGAAAGATAATAGAATTAAAATAATTTCAGTTGAGAATGGCGGACAAGGAAGAGCTAGGAATATTGGATTAAAACATTCAACCTCTGACTGGATTTTATTTTTAGATGCAGATGATTATTATGATAATAATGCGGTAGAATATCTTGTAGAATTAGCTGAACGATATGATTCAGATTTAGTAGTAACTCCATTAAGAGTGGTAAGAGATCACACTCAGGATAGAAATGTCTATTCAAACAAGGATGAAAAAATAGTTATCTTGAATAAAGAGAGATTGATAGAAGAAATGTATTACGGAAGACTCTTGGGGGCTACACCATGTGGAAAATTATATCGAAGGGAAATATTAGAAAAGTGGCCTTTCCCAGATCAACTTTTTGAAGATCTAGCTATAGCTTATAAGCATTTAATGGACGCTAAGAAGGTAGTTGTGTCAAATCAATATTATTATAATTATTATCAACGTATTGGAAGTACAACGAAGAGTAAATACACATCAAAATTAGAAGATTTTTACAGAGCTATAGAAAAAAATTATAGATATTTGGAAGAAGATTTTCCAGATAATAGAGAATTATCTATTGCTTTGAGAACAAGAATGTTTACTGGAGGTTTTCAAGTAGTAAACTCTATGATTGAATCTGCAATGTCAACAGAAGTAAAAGCTAAATCTTTAGAATATAGAAGAGATTTACTCATGGTAATTTTTAATAGTAAGATCACAAAAAACCATAAAATAAAGCATATACTATTCAGTATCAGCCCTAAATTATATGCTTTTGTTTTAAAAAAATATCTAACCAACAAATAAATAATTAAAAAATAAGGAGGGTAGTAATGATTTTAAGTATTGTTGTTCCAACATATAATATAGAAAAATATATAGAGAGAAATATAGAGTCTTTCCTCAATGTAGAGGATAAGTTGAAGAATTTGTTTGAAGTATTGATTATTAATGATGGAAGCACAGATAATACTCTACAAGTAGTGACAGAATTAATAGAAAAAATAGACTGTTTAAATATAAGAGTAATAAACAAGAGTAATGGTGGACATGGTTCAGCAGTAAATAAAGGCATAGAGGAAGCTAAAGGAAAGTATTTTAAGATAGTAGATGGAGATGATTGGGTAAAAAAATCAGATTTTGAAGAGTACTTAAAAAGATTAGAAAAAACTGATGTAGATATGGTTGTTACGAATTTTAGCAAGCAATTTACGTATGAAAATAGAGTGGAATTAGAAAAGGTAATCAATGTTGAAGATTATTATAAAAATAATAAAATTCCCAAAATTTTTCCAATGCATAGTGTTACATATAAAACATGTATCCTAAAAGAAAATAATATCAAATTGACAGAAAAAATCTTTTATGTAGATATTCAGTATATAGTTTTTCCTTTGAAATATATTAACGATTGGGAATACTGGAATTTAGATGTATATCAGTATTTCTTAGGTAGACCTGATCAAAGTATGGCCATAGAAAATAGAATGAAAAATATTGAACATAGTAGAAAAGTTACAGAAAGCATATTGGAATTCTATAGCACATTGGGAGATGTATATTTTAAAGATCTAGTTCACTCTCTTCTAAAAGGTTTACTGAACACGAGATATCTATTGGCGTTCTTGTCAGATGATAGAGAGCGATTATTAAAGGAAACTACAGATTATATTAGAAAATATAAACTAGAATACACCTATGATTCTCGTATGAAGACAAGCTACTTATTATATTTTAATGAAATACATAATAGAAGATATTCATTTATAATATATCCAATAGTTAGTTTTAAATTAAATAGGTTAAGCAAGTACGGGATATAGGAGCATCCAGCATGAGTATAAAAGTAAATATATATCAGTTACTTTTTTACATATCTTTTATTATTATAGTTGGTTCAAAATATCTAGGGCAAACGGCCTTTGTAAATGAATACCCTCTATTTAGTGAATTGATAAAAATTTTAATAATTATAGCGTGTATCCTTTTATTATTAAAATATATTTTAGAACCACATATTAAAAAGTTTATTATCTTTTCGATAGTTATTTCGACGATAGTAGTAGTAGTATCGTATAATTCAGATAGTTTTTTCATTTTAATGCCTATAGTAGCACTAATGTTAAACATGAATAATATAGATATAAATAAGGTTATAAAAGTTTGGCTTATAGAGATTATAGCATTGATGATTTTTCTAGCAATATGCTATAGACTGAATATAGTAGGGGAAGTTATAAATTCAGGAGTTAGAACAGGTGGGAAAATACGATATGCTCTAGGGTATACATATTCAACATTTAGCTCGAATTACTTTTTCCATGTGACAATCTTCTATTTATATTTAAGAAAACATATGATTAAATATGTAGAACTAATAGCTTTATTTCTCATAAATTTATATCTATATTCTTTAACTGATACGAGAGCAGTATTCTATTACTCTACAGCTGCTATTATTGTTTGTTTGTTTTTAAAGGTATTGAAGATAAAAACATATAGTCTTTTTTTGAATAAGTACAGTATGCTATTTTCAGCAATTATAGCTGGAGTTTTGTCATGGAGTTATAGGTATAGACTACCACTTTTGGATCATATGAATTTAATATTAACAGGTAGATTACGACTTGGAAGTGCTGCTTTCAATAACTTTGACATAACGTTTTTTGGACAAAAAATAAGATGGATTTTTGAACAAAATATGTTTTCGGAATTAACATATAATTATGTAGATTCTTCATATCTAAATATTTTATTTAGATTTGGAATAATAATTTTACTTTTAATATTGGTTGGATATTATATTGTTGGATCAAAGAATCTCAGTAGAAATACATATTATACAATGATGATTGTATTTTTGTCACTACATTCTATGTTTGACCCTCAATTAATAGATATAATGTATAATCCAGCGATTTTGTTTTTAGGATATGTTATATATAGTGAAGATGAGATAAAAAAAGTCATTCCTATGGATTATAATTGAAAAAAATTATGTATATCAACAGCTTTAAAAACAATATATGTTTTTTCTATATTCACTTATAAGGGATCAAAGAATCTCTATTCTTGGCAGAGGTTGTATTATTAGATATTATTGAGGATACTTAAGTTGATTTTTCGTTGATTATCGCAAAAATTATAAGAGATTTTCATTTTTAAGTGTACCTGTTTTTGCATCAAGAATTTGGAACATGATGATTTTTCTAAACACCTCAAAATGTAAAAATTTAAAAGCCAAAAAATTCTTTTTTCTTTAGAAAAAAGAATTTTTAGAGACTACTTTAAAATATGTAGTTTGAAATTTCTAATGATCTATTTTTATTTTGTAAAATAGAATATATTTAATAAAAACGAAGTAGGAGTCTCTCTTTGAAATGAAAATCTTAAAAAACTACGCCTACAATCTTTCTTATCAATTGTTGGTGATTATTCTCCCGATTATTACGACTCCCTATGTAACACGGGTTTTTTCATCGGATGATCTAGGGACTTATGGCTATTTTAACTCCATTGTTACTTATTTTATCCTCTTAGCGACTTTAGGGGTTGCCAACTATGGGACCAAGGTCATTTCGGGGAATCGCAAGGAAATTGGAAAAAACTTTTGGGGAATTTATTCTCTGCAATTAGGTGCAACATTTCTTTCTTTGTCATTGTATGTTGTTCTTTGTTTGACACTTCCCTTTATGCAAAATCCAGTTGCCTATATTCTAGGATTGAGTTTGGTTTCTAAAGGCTTAGACATTTCTTGGCTTTTTCAAGGTTTAGAGGATTTTCGAAAGATTACAGTTCGAAATATCACGGTTAAACTCGTTGGAGTCGCCTCCATCTTCCTCTTTGTCAAGTCGGCAAATGATCTTTATCTCTATGTCTTTTTGCTAACCATTTTTGAACTATTGGGGCAACTCAGTATGTGGTTACCAGCTCGAGAGTTTATCGGTAGACCTCATTTTGATATAGATTATGCTAGTCATCATTTGAAGCCAATTATTTTATTATTCCTTCCTCAAGTAGCTATTTCTTTGTATGTTACTCTAGACCGTACCATGCTTGGAGCATTGGCATCTACAAAAGATGTAGGAATCTATGATCAGGCTTTAAAATTAGTAAATATTCTTCTGACCTTAGTAACATCTCTGGGAAGTGTTATGTTGCCACGTGTTTCGCATCTATTAGCGACAGGTGAAAGCAAAGCGGTCAATAAGATGCATGAAATGTCCTTCCTCATTTATAATTTAGTCATTTTCCCAATTATGGCGGGGATGTTAATTGTAAATGATGATTTTGTTCAATTTTTCCTTGGTCAAGATTTTCAAGATGCACGTTATGCCATTGCTATTATGATCTTCCGTATGTTCTTCATCGGTTGGACTAATATAATGGGAATTCAGATACTGATACCTCATAACCAAAATAAAGAATTCATGATTTCAACAACGGCTCCTGCAATAATCAGTGTAGGCTTGAACTTGCTATTTCTTCCTAAACTTGGTTATATCGGAGCAGCGATTGTCTCTGTATTGACAGAAGCACTTGTGTGGGCAATTCAATTGTACTTTACCCGCAGACATCTAAAAGAAGTTCCTATTATCGGATCAATGGCAAAAATTGTACTCGCATCGGCTATCATGTATGGCCTTTTGTTAGGTTCAAAAACAGTTATACATTTTTCACCAACCTTAAATGTTATAATATTTGCAGTTCTTGGTGGAATCATCTATCTTTTTGCAATTTTATCTCTGAAAGTGATAAATGTGAAAGAACTAAAACAACTTATTAGGAAAAACTAGAATGAGAAAAATTAGAAATATCAACCTAGATTTAATAAAAGTGCTTGCCTGTGTTGGAGTTGTTTTACTTCATACAACAATGGGCGGATTTAAAGAGACAGGCTCATGGAATTTTTTGGCATATTTATATTATTTAGGTACCTACTCTATTCCCCTATTTTTTATGGTCAATGGTTATTTATTGTTAGGAAAGAGAGAGATAACTTATCCCTACATACTCCAGAAAGTAAAATGGATTCTAATAACAGTGTCATCATGGACATTTATCGTATGGCTTTTTAAACGAGATTTTACAACTAATCCAATCAAAAAAATTGTAGGTTCTTTGCTACAAAAAGGTTATTTCTTTCAGTTTTGGTTTTTCGGTGCACTAATACTTATCTATCTATGTTTGCCGATTTTGAAAAAATTTCTAAATTCCAAAAGAAACTATTTATACCTTATTTCTTTATTGGTCGCTATTGGGGTGATTTTTGAGTTATCAAATATTCTACTTCAAATGCCGATACAAACATATGTTGTACAAACTTTCAGATTATGGACCTGGTTTTTCTATTATATTTTAGGTGGTTTTGTAGCGCAATTTAATGTGTGTAGTCTCAAATCAAGGTTTAAGAATTGGATGAAAATAATTAGCCTACTTTTGTTATTGATTTCACCAATAATAATGTTTTTTCTAGCGAAAACAATTTATCATAATCTTTTTGCTGAATATTTTTATGATATTTTATTTGTAAAGATTGTAACTTTAGGTATCTTCTTGACAGTATTCACACTTGATTTGAATGGTGATAAGAGTAAATGGATTGTTTCTCTTTCTAATCAAACTATGGGGGTTTTCATAGTACACACTTATATTATGAAGATGTGGGAAAAACTATTTGGTTTTAGTTTCGTAGGGGCATACTTACTATTTTCTATATTTACATTGTGTGTAAGTTTCATTGTTATTAGAATGTTAATGAAAGTTCCTTATCTTAATCGAATCATTAAATTATAAAAAGGAGAAAAAATGTACGATTATCTTATCGTTGGTGCAGGTTTGTCAGGGGCAATCTTTGCACACGAAGCCACAAAACGTGGCAAAAAAGTAAAAGTGATTGACAAGCGTGATCACATCGGTGGAAATATCTACTGTGAAAATGTTGAAGGTATCAACGTTCACAAGTACGGTGCCCACATTTTCCATACTTCAAACAAAAAAGTTTGGGACTATGTCAACCAGTTTGCTGAGTTTAATAACTATATCAACTCACCAGTAGCCAACTACAAGGGCAGTCTATACAATCTTCCTTTTAATATGAATACATTCTACGCTATGTGGGGAATCAAGACTCCGCAAGAAGTTAAGGATAAGATTGCCGAGCAAACGGCTGACATGAAAGATGTTGAGCCTAAAAACCTTGAAGAACAAGCTATCAAGTTGATTGGTCCAGATATCTACGAAAAGTTGATCAAGGGATACACTGAAAAACAATGGGGCCGTTCTGCAACAGACCTTCCGCCATTTATCATCAAACGTCTTCCAGTTCGATTGACTTTTGATAATAACTACTTTAATGACCGTTACCAAGGAATTCCAATCGGTGGGTACAACGTCATCATTGAAAACATGCTAGGCGATGTAGAAGTAGAACTTGGTGTTGACTTCTTTGCTAATCGTGAAGAACTTGAAGCTTCAGCTGAAAAAGTTGTCTTTACAGGAATGATTGACCAGTACTTTGATTACAAACATGGTGAGTTGGAGTATCGCAGTCTTCGTTTTGAACATGAAGTCTTGGATGAGGAAAACCATCAGGGAAATGCAGTGGTCAACTACACAGAGCGTGAGATTCCTTTTACTCGTATCATTGAGCATAAGCACTTCGAGTATGGTACACAACCGAAGACGGTCATTACTCGCGAATACCCAGCCGATTGGAAACGTGGGGATGAACCATACTATCCGATTAATGACGACAAAAATAATGCTATATTTGCTAAGTACCAAGAAGAAGCAGCCAAAAATGACAAGGCCATCTTCTGTGGACGTCTAGCAGACTATAAATACTATGATATGCATGTGGTTATTGAACGTGCACTTAGTGTAGTAACGGATGAGTTTGGTTACTGAAACTTGCATTTTTAACAATTTAATTATTATACAACAACAAATAAAGGTACCCTACTATGAAAGGAATTATTCTCGCGGGTGGTTCGGGGACGCGTTTATATCCGTTGACTCGAGCTGCATCAAAACAACTGATGCCGGTTTATGATAAACCGATGATTTACTATCCACTTTCAACTTTGATGTTGGCTGGGATTAGGGATATTTTGATTATCTCAACTCCTCAAGATTTGCCTCGATTCAAAGAACTTTTGCAAGATGGCTCTGAGTTTGGGATTAAACTTTCTTACGCAGAGCAACCGAGTCCAGATGGTTTGGCGCAAGCCTTTATCATTGGGGAAGAGTTTATTGGCGATGACAGCGTTACTCTGATTTTAGGTGACAATATCTATCACGGTCCTGGCCTTTCGAAGATGCTACAAAAAGCAGCTAGTAAGGAGTTAGGAGCGACTGTCTTTGGCTACCATGTGAAGGACCCAGAACGTTTTGGTGTTGTTGAGTTTGATGAAGATATGAACGCTATTTCTATCGAAGAAAAGCCAGAACACCCTCGTTCAAATTATGCAGTTACAGGTCTCTATTTCTACGATAATGATGTGGTAGAAATTGCTAAAAATATAAAACCAAGCCCTCGTGGTGAATTGGAGATTACAGACGTTAACAAGGCTTATCTAGAACGTGGAGACTTATCAGTTGAGCTTTTAGGGCGTGGTTTTGCTTGGTTGGATACTGGCACTCATGAAAGTTTGCTAGAGGCTTCACAGTACATCGAAACAGTCCAACGGATGCAAAATGTTCAGGTGGCAAATTTGGAAGAAATTGCCTATCGCATGGGATATATCAGTCGAGAAGATGTATTGGCCTTAGCCCAACCACTTAAGAAAAATGAATACGGGCAGTATCTGCTTCGTTTGATTGGAGAAGCATAGATGACAGATAATTTTTTCGGTAAGACTTTTGCGGCACACAAGGTTGATGCAATTCCAGGTATGTTGGAATTTGATATCCCCGTTCATGGTGATAATCGTGGCTGGTTTAAAGAAAATTTCCAAAAGGAAAAAATGCTTCCACTTGGATTTCCAGAGTCTTTCTTTGCAGAAGGAAAATTGCAAAACAATGTATCCTTCTCACGCAAAAATGTTCTCCGTGGTCTCCACGCAGAGCCTTGGGATAAGTACATCTCTGTAGCAGATGGTGGGAAAGTTCTGGGTTCTTGGGTTGATTTACGTGAGGGTGAAACCTTTGGTAATACTTATCAGACGGTCATTGATGCTAGCAAGGGAATCTTTGTTCCTCGAGGTGTAGCCAATGGTTTCCAAGTCCTATCAGATACAGTTTCTTATAGTTATCTGGTCAATGACTACTGGGCTCTTGAACTCAAACCCAAGTACGCCTTTGTGAACTACGCTGATCCAAGCCTTGGCATCGAATGGGGAAATCTTGCAGAAGCAGAGGTTTCAGAAGCAGATAAAAATCATCCACTGCTTAAGGATGTAAAACCTTTGAAAAAAGAAGATTTGAAAAAAGAAGATTTGTAAAAAGAAAAGAATATGACTGAATACAAAAAAATTATCGTGACGGGTGGAGCTGGTTTTATCGGTTCCAACTTTGTCCACTATGTTTACAAGAATTTTCCAGATGTTCATGTGACAGTCTTGGACAAGTTGACTTATGCTGGAAACCGCGCGAATATTGAGGAAATTTTAGGCGATCGTGTTGAGTTAGTTGTTGGTGACATTGCGGATGCAGAGTTGGTAGACAAGTTGGCAGCTCAAGCAGATGCTATCGTTCACTATGCAGCGGAAAGTCATAATGATAATTCACTCAATGATCCATCGCCATTTATCCATACCAACTTCATCGGAACCTATACTCTTTTGGAAGCGGCTCGCAAATATGATATTCGTTTCCACCATGTGTCTACAGACGAAGTTTATGGTGATCTTCCTCTACGTGAGGATTTGCCAGGTCATGGTGAAGGACCAGGTGAGAAATTTACCGCTGAAACTAAATATAACCCAAGCTCTCCGTACTCATCAACTAAGGCAGCTTCAGACTTGATTGTCAAAGCCTGGGTACGTTCTTTTGGAGTCAAGGCAACGATTTCTAACTGTTCAAACAACTACGGTCCTTATCAACACATTGAAAAATTTATCCCACGTCAGATTACCAACATCCTAAGTGGCATAAAGCCAAAACTGTATGGTGAAGGTAAGAACGTTCGTGACTGGATTCACACCAATGACCATTCTTCAGGTGTATGGACAATCTTGACAAAAGGGCAAATCGGAGAAACCTACTTGATTGGTGCTGATGGTGAAAAGAACAACAAGGAAGTTTTGGAACTAATCCTTAAGGAAATGGGACAACCTGCCGATGCCTATGATCATGTGACTGACCGTGCAGGACATGACCTTCGTTATGCGATTGACGCAAGCAAGCTCCGTGATGAGTTGGGCTGGAAACCAGAATTTACTAACTTTGAACAAGGTCTCAAAGAAACCATTCAATGGTACAAAGATAACCAAGACTGGTGGCAAGGAGAAAAAGAAGCTGTTGAAGCCAACTACGCTAAAACACAAGAGGTTCTTGAAAAATAAAAGGCGCTGGGACAGAAATCGATAGACAAAATCTCGATTTCCTAGTCCCAGCCCCGCGAAGACGATTAGGAGTTTTTGGAGTCTAAAATTCAAACAAAAAGTCCAATTAGCTACCGCGTCAAAGTTTGATTGCTAATAAAAAGTGAGGTAGGGATTTTTTGTCCCAACCTCTATTGCTATACCGAAGAATTGTGAATCAGTTGAAAGGAAGAAAAATGATTTTAATTACAGGAGCAAATGGCCAATTAGGAACGGAACTTCGCTATTTATTGGATGAGCGTAATGAAGAATACGTTGCTGTTGATGTGGCTGAGATGGATATTACCGATGCAGAAATGGTTGAGAAAGTTTTTGAAGAGGTGAAACCGACTTTAGTCTACCACTGTGCTGCCTACACAGCTGTTGATGCAGCAGAGGATGAAGGGAAAGAATTGGACTTTGCCATCAATGTTACGGGGACAGAAAATGTCGCAAAAGCATCCGAAAAGCATGGTGCAACTCTAGTCTACATCTCTACAGATTATGTCTTTGACGGTAAGAAACCAGTTGGGCAAGAGTGGGAAGTAGATGACAAACCAGATCCCCAAACAGAATATGGTCGTACTAAGCGTATGGGAGAGGAGCTTGTAGAAAAACACGTTTCAAACTTCTATATTATCCGTACTGCTTGGGTTTTTGGAAATTACGGCAAAAACTTTGTCTTCACGATGCAAAATCTTGCTAAAACTCATAAGACCTTGACAGTTGTAAATGATCAACATGGTCGACCAACCTGGACGCGTACCTTGGCTGAGTTCATGACTTTCCTAGCTGAAAATCGTAAGGAATTTGGTTATTACCATTTGTCAAATGATGCGACAGAAGACACAACTTGGTATGACTTTGCGGTTGAAATTTTGAAGGATACCGATGTCGAAGTCAAGCCAGTAGACTCAAGTCAATTTCCTGCCAAAGCTAAACGTCCACTAAACTCAACAATGAGTCTTGCAAAAGCCAAAGCTACTGGATTTGTCATTCCAACTTGGAAAGATGCCTTGAAAGAATTTTACAAACAAGAACTTAAAAAATAGCCTTACTGGAGGCCAAAATGTATACAGAAAGAGAGGGAAGAGAGATTCTCTTTCTTTTTTTGTTTACTCGTCTATGCAATCGTCGGATAATTATAAAAATTCAAGAAAAAGCTTGTTTAAATGTTAGAAAATTCGAGCACGAATGTTTTTTTTGTGTTATAATATTTTGTGAGTAGTTATGCCTTGGTGTAGCTATTAAAAATAGAAGTGTGAAACTGGGAAGATAGAGAGGACGCAGTGTAATGACTAGAAATGGTTTTTTTACAGGCTTAGATATCGGAACTAGCTCTATTAAAGTGTTGGTTGCAGAGCTTGTAAATGGTGAAGTAAATGTAATTGGCGTTAGCAATGCCAAAAGTAAAGGTGTCAAAGATGGGATTATCGTTGACATCGAAGCAGCAGCGACTGCTATTAAGTCTGCAATTTCTCAAGCAGAAGAAAAAGCAGGAATTTCAATCAAGTCTGTAAACGTTGGCCTACCAGCTAATTTGCTACAAGTTGAGCCAACTCAAGGCATGATTCCAGTGACATCAGATACAAAAGAAATTACGGATCAAGATGTCGAAAATGTTGTCAAATCAGCCTTGACTAAGAGTATGACTCCAGACCGTGAAGTCATCACCTTTATTCCAGAGGAATTTGTCGTAGATGGATTCCAAGGAATTCGTGATCCTCGTGGCATGATGGGTGTGCGTTTGGAAATGCGCGGTCTCTTGTACACTGGCCCACGTACGATCCTCCACAATCTTCGTAAAACTGTTGAGCGTGTAGGCGTTCAAGTCGAGAACGTGATTATTTCACCTCTTGCAATGGTTCACTCTGTCTTGAATGAAGGTGAACGTGAGTTTGGTGCGACTGTTATCGACATGGGTGGTGGTCAAACGACTGTTGCCACTATTCGCAACCAAGAACTTCAATATACAAATGTCAACCAAGAGGGTGGCGATTATGTCACAAAAGACATTTCAAAAGTTCTCAAGACTTCTAAGAAAATTGCAGAAGGTCTAAAATTGAACTATGGTGAAGCTTATCCACCACTAGCTAGCAAGGAAACTTTCCAAGTTGAAGTGATCGGTGAAGTTGAACCAGTTGAAGTAACTGAAGAATACTTGGCTGAGATTATTTCAGCAAGAATCAAGCACATTTTTGAGCAAATTAAGCAAGATTTGGAAAGACGTCACCTATTAGACTTGCCAGGTGGTATTGTCTTGATTGGTGGAAATGCTCTTCTTCCAGGTGTCGTTGAATTGGCCCAAGAAGTATTTGGAGTACGCGTTAAGTTATTCGTACCAAATCAAGTGGGTATTCGCAATCCTGCTTTTGCCCATGTCATCAGCTTATCAGAATTCGCTGGTAGTCTTACTGAAGTGAATATTTTGGCACAACGAGCAATTCGAGGTGACGAAAGTTTACGCCACCAACCGATTGACTTTAGAAGTTCAGCTCAACCAGTTTCACCTGTTTCTCCACGACCAGTATTTAATACAGTGACAACTCCTGAGCCTGAAACAACTCAATCTGTTGAACCAGTAGCTCCTCTTCAATCAGAAGAAAAGAGCAAAGGTAAATTAACGGATCGTTTCCGTAGCTTGATTGGAAGCATGTTTGACGAATAAAATAGAGGAATATAAATATGACATTTTCATTTGATACAGCAGCAGCACAAGGTGCAGTAATTAAAGTAATCGGTGTCGGCGGTGGTGGTGGAAATGCCATCAACCGTATGGTTGACGAAGGCGTTTCTGGCGTTGAATTTATCGCAGCCAACACAGATGTACAAGCTTTGAGCAGTACAAAAGCTGAGACAGTTATCCAGCTCGGCCCTAAATTGACTCGCGGACTTGGTGCAGGAGGTCAACCTGAAGTTGGTCGTAAAGCTGCAGAAGAAAGCGAAGAAGTATTGACAGAAGCGATCAGCGGTGCTGACATGGTCTTCATCACTGCTGGTATGGGTGGTGGTTCTGGTACAGGTGCTGCACCAGTTATCGCTCGTATTGCAAAAAGTCTTGGTGCTTTGACAGTCGGTGTTGTAACTCGTCCATTTGGTTTTGAAGGAAGCAAACGTGGACAATTTGCCATCGAAGGAATTAACGAACTTCGTGAGCATGTTGATACACTCTTGATTATCTCAAACAACAACTTGCTAGAAATCGTTGACAAGAAGACTCCACTTCTTGAAGCATTGAGTGAAGCTGACAACGTTCTTCGTCAAGGTGTACAAGGGATTACAGATTTGATTACAAATCCTGGTTTGATCAACTTGGACTTTGCAGACGTTAAGACGGTTATGGCCAACAAAGGTAATGCCCTCATGGGTATTGGTATCGGTAGCGGTGAAGAACGTGTTGTAGAAGCTGCTCGTAAAGCAATCTACTCACCACTTCTTGAAACAACTATCGATGGAGCAGAAGATGTGATTGTCAACGTAACGGGTGGCTTGGACTTGACTTTGATTGAAGCTGAAGAAGCATCAGAAATTGTTAACCAAGCAGCTGGTCATGGTGTTAACATCTGGCTTGGAACATCTATCGATGAGACAATGAAAGACGAAATCCGCGTGACTGTTGTTGCAACAGGAGTACGTCAGGATAAAGTTGAGAAAGTTGTAACTGCTCAACCACGTCAAGCAACACATCGTGAACCTGCTCGAACTAGCCATGTACAAACTTTTGACCGTAATTTTGATATGGCTGATACAGCAGAAATTCCAACTCCAAGTTATCGCCGTCAAGAAGCGCCAAAGACATCGGCCTTTGGTGACTGGGACTTGAGACGCGATGCCATTGTTCGTCAAGGAGAACCAGTTGTTTCTCCAGTGGAACGCTTTGAAGTTCCAGCGGCAACAGATGAAGATGAGTTGGAAACACCACCATTCTTTAAAAATCGTTAATGAAGATGAATTTAAAAGAAAATACGAACCTTGTTTTTCAACAGATATCGAATGCAGTTCAGGAAGCCGGTCGTGAAAAAGATTCGGTTTCTGTGATTGCGGTGACCAAATATGTAGATGTTGAAACAGCCTCAGCTTTGGTTTCGCAAGGAGTGCAACACATTGGTGAGAACCGTGTTGATAAATTTCTTGACAAGTATCATGCACTAAGTGATAAGAATCTTACCTGGCATTTGATCGGAACCTTACAGAGACGTAAAGTCAAGGAAGTGATTTCTTATGTGGATTATTTTCATGCTTTAGATTCCTTAAAGCTAGCTCAGGAAATTCAAAAACGAGCGGACCACAAGATTAAGTGCTTTTTGCAAGTAAATATTTCTCAGGAAGAAAGTAAGCACGGTTTTTCGAAAGAAGAATTGTTAGCCCTCTTACCTGAACTTTCAGAATTAGACCAGATTGAGTATGTAGGTCTGATGACCATGGCTCCATTTGAAGCAACTAGTCAAGAATTACTAGAGATATTTAAAGAAACGCAAGAATTGCAAAAAACCATTCAAGAAAAACATCTCCCCAATATGCCGATGACAGAACTAAGTATGGGTATGAGTCGAGACTTCAAAGAAGCGATTCAATGTGGTTCAACTTTCGTTCGAATCGGTACAGCATTTTTTAAATAGGAAATAACTATGTCACTAAAAGATAAATTTGATAAGTTTATAGATTATTTCACTGAAGATGGAGAAGAGGTGGCACCAAGCGTTGCTGAGTTAAAGTCTGAACAAACCTTAACCTCAGTTTCGGCTCCGAAGGAAGAACTTCCACGAGCTCAACAGTCACCACAATCTTCACAAGTGAATTCTAAAGAGAAAAATATTACGCGCCTTCATGCTCGTCAGCAAGAGTTGGCGATGCAGAGCCATCGTAGCACAGAAAAGGTAACTATTGATGTTCGTTATCCTCGTCGCTACGAAGATGCAACAGATATCGTTGATTTGTTGGCAGGCAACGAAAGTATTCTCATTGACTTCCAATATATGACTGAAGTACAAGCGCGCCGCTGTCTAGATTACTTAGACGGAGCTCGTCATGTGCTAGCTGGTGAATTAAGAAAGGTTGCAAATACTATGTATCTTTTGACACCAGTAGGAGTTGTGGTTAATATTGAAGACATTCGCTTGCCTGATGGTTCTCACGGTGAAGAGTTTGATTTTGATATGAAGAGAAATCGAGTGAAATAATGATTTTTCTAATTCATTTTATACAGAATGCTGCAACTATCTATTCATGGATACTTGTAGCTTTTGCTCTATTATCTTGGTTTCCCAATGCCTATGATACAGCACTAGGTCGTTTGTTGACTAGCTTAGTCAAACCGATCCTTCAACCCTTGAGACGTCTGCCCCTAAGTATTGGTGGTATTGATTTTTCAGTTTGGGTGGCTGTCATTTTAGTTCATTTAGTCGGTAACTATTTGATCCGTTTTCTTTTAATACTAGCATGAGAAAAGATATTTATCAGCATTTCTCAGTCGAGGATATTCCTTTCATTGATAAGGGATTGGAGTGGCTTAGGCAGGTAGAAGAGCACTACGCTCCCATCCTAACTCCCTTTATCAACCCCCATCAGGTCTTTATTTTAAAGACATTGGGGAATCATCAAGGGATTCAAGTTTTTTCAAGCAACGATTTTGTACCTAGTGAGTATAGCCGTGTGCTTCTTGCACCAGATTATTTCATACCGACTTTGATGGACTTTGAAATGGAATTGCTTGAGATTGTTTATTCTAGTAAGTTCGACCAATTGACACATGCCAAGATTTTAGGAACTGTTCTGAATCGTTTGGGAATTGATCGCAAATTGTTTGGTGATATTTTAGTTACGGAGAATAGGGCCCAAATCATTGTGGACCAAAAATTCACTTCTCTCTTTCAAGATGGGATTCAAAAGATTGCTAGATTACCTGTCAAACTAGAAGTCGTATCTTTTGAAGAATTGGTAGAAGCCGTGAGTGATTATCAGGAAAAGGAAGTTTTAGTTCCGAGTATGCGCTTGGATGCTTTCTTATCAAATGTTCTGAAATTGTCTCGCTCGCAGACAGCTGATTTATTAGAAAGAAAATATGTTCAGGTAAATTACCATCTGGTTGAAAAATCTGACTACCAAGTTAAGTTAGGTGATTTAGTAAGTGTCAGACGTTTTGGACGGATTATCTTACTCAAAGAAAATGGTCAAACCAAAAAAGATAAGAAAAAAATAACAGTCCAATTACTACTAAGTAAGTGAGAAGAAAAATGTCGATTACACCACAAGAAATTATTGATAAAGCTTTCTCCATTAAATTCAGAGGCTATAATAAGGAAGAAGTTGACGAATTTTTGGATAAGATTTATTTTGACTATGAGGAACTAGTCCGTTACAAGGATGAAACTGAAGTCTATATCAAAAGATTAGAAGAACGTCTTTCGTCTTTTACTGATGATTTTCCTAAAAGAACAGTGACAAACGAGCAAGAACCAGAACCATTGAATGATTCTATTTTTTATTAAGTAAGTGAGGAAAAATATGCCAATTACATCGTTAGAAATCAAGGATAAAACCTTTAGTACCAAGTTTAGAGGTTTTAATCCTGAAGAAGTTGATGAATTTCTAGATATTGTTGTTCGTGATTATGAAACGCTTGTTCGTAGTAACCATGAAAAAGAGCAACACATTAAAAATTTAGAGGAACGTTTGTCTTATTTCGATGAGATTAAGGAGTCATTGAGCCAGTCTGTATTGATTGCTCAAGATACTGCAGAACGTGTCAAACAAGCTGCCAATGAACGCTCTCAAAATATCCTTAAACAGGCTGAACAAGATGCTCAGCGTCTGCTTGATGAAGCTAAGTATAAGGCTAATGAAATCTTGCGTCAAGCTACGGATAATGCTAAGAAGGTTGCAGTAGAGACAGAAGAATTAAAGAATAAGAGCCGTGTCTTCCATCAACGTTTGAAATCTACGATTGAGAGTCAATTGGCCATTGTAGACTCTTCTGACTGGGAAGAAATTTTGCGTCCGACAGCAACTTACCTTCAAACAAGTGACGAAGCTTTTAAAGAAGTTGTCGGAGAAGTTTTGGGTGAAGATGTAACTGGATATCATGATGAAGAACCAATTGACATGACTCGTCAGTTTTCACCAGAGGAAGTAGCAGAGCTCCAAGCTCGCATTGAAGCAGCTAATCGAGAATTGGCTGAATCACAAAAAGAAACAGTTCCAGATACTGCTAGTTCAGTAGTAGAAGGAGTCGTTTCTTCAAACCAAGATTCTCAACCAGCACCCTTGACAGAATCTATTGATCTTTTATAAGAAAGAAAATCTGAGAACAAGATCTAACCAAACATATTTACAGCGAGTAGGCGACGGTGGAAGTCCTACAATCCCTGTTGATTAGATTATCCTCTCAAGTTATCAAGTCTGAAGTTAGTAGGATTTGACGTTTCCCACGTTACGGGAAAAGAGGGAGAAAGACTAGTTCTTTTTCCGAACAAAGGTGGTACCACGATTTTCGTCCTTTTTAGCGAGTCGTGGTTTTTATTTTGTCTATATAAAAAAGGAGATATCATGAAACTCAAAGAAACTTTAAATCTTGGGAAAACTGACTTCCCAATGCGTGCAGGTCTTCCAACCAAAGAGCCAGTTTGGCAAAAAGAATGGGAAGAAGCAAAATTGTACCAACGCCGTCAAGAATTAAATGAGGGAAAACCTCATTTCACTCTTCATGATGGCCCTCCATACGCTAACGGAAATATCCACGTTGGTCATGCTATGAACAAGATTTCAAAAGATATCATTGTTCGTTCTAAGTCTATGTCAGGATTCTACGCACCATACATCCCGGGTTGGGATACACACGGACTACCAATCGAGCAAGTTTTGGCAAAACAAGGTGTCAAACGTAAAGAGATGGATTTGGTTGAATACTTGAAACTTTGCCGTGAATACGCTCTTTCTCAAGTAGATAAACAACGCGAAGACTTCAAACGTTTAGGTGTTTCTGGTGACTGGGAAAATCCATATGTAACTTTGACCCCTGACTATGAAGCAGCGCAAATTCGTGTCTTCGGTGAGATGGCTAACAAGGGCTATATCTACCGTGGTGCCAAGCCAGTTTACTGGTCATGGTCATCTGAGTCAGCTCTTGCTGAAGCAGAAATTGAATACCATGACTTGGTTTCAACATCACTGTACTATGCCAACAAGATTAAAGATGGTAAAGGTGTCCTAGACACTGATACTTACATCGTTGTTTGGACAACAACTCCATTTACTATCACTGCTTCTCGTGGTTTGACTGTTGGTGCGGATATTGATTACGTTTTGGTTCAACCTGCTGGTGAAACTCGTAAGTTTGTGGTTGCTGCTGAATTGTTGAACAGCTTGTCTGAGAAATTTGGCTGGACTGATGTTCAAGTTTTGGCGACTTATCGTGGTCAAGAATTGAACCATATCGTGACAGAACACCCATGGGATACTGCAGTAGATGAACTCGTTATCCTTGGTGACCACGTTACAACTGACTCAGGTACAGGTATCGTCCATACAGCTCCTGGTTTTGGTGAGGACGACTACAATGTTGGTGTGGCTAATGGTCTTGAAGTTGCTGTGACAGTTAACGAACGCGGAATCATGATGGCTAATGCTGGCGCTGAGTTCGAAGGTCAATTCTATGACAAGGTGGTTCCAACTGTTATCGAGAAACTAGGCAACCTCCTTCTTGCTCAAGAAGAAATCTCTCACTCATACCCATTTGACTGGCGTACGAAAAAACCAATCATCTGGCGTGCAGTGCCACAATGGTTTGCCTCAGTTTCAAAATTCCGTCAAGAAATCCTGGATGAAATTGAAAAAGTGAAATTCCATTCAGAATGGGGTAAAGTCCGTCTTTACAACATGATTCGTGACCGTGGTGACTGGGTTATCTCTCGTCAACGTGCTTGGGGTGTTCCACTTCCGATCTTCTATGCTGAAGACGGCACACCAATCATGACAGCTGAAACGATTGAGCATGTAGCTCAACTCTTTGAAGAGCATGGTTCCATCATCTGGTGGGAACGTGATGCTAAAGACCTCTTGCCAGAAGGATTTACACATCCAGGTTCACCAAATGGTGAGTTCAAGAAAGAAACAGACATCATGGACGTTTGGTTTGACTCAGGTTCATCATGGAATGGTGTCGTGGTTAACCGACCGGAACTCAAATACCCAGCTGACCTCTACCTTGAAGGTTCAGACCAATACCGTGGTTGGTTCAACTCTTCACTTATCACATCTGTGGCGAACCATGGTGTGGCACCATACAAACAAATCTTGTCACAAGGATTTGCTCTTGATGGTAAAGGTGAAAAGATGTCTAAATCTCTTGGAAATACCATTGCTCCAAGCGATGTTGAGAAACAATTTGGTGCTGAAATCTTGCGTCTCTGGGTAACAAGTGTTGACTCAAGCAACGACGTGCGTATCTCTATGGATATCTTGAGCCAAGTCTCTGAGACTTACCGTAAGATCCGTAATACCCTTCGTTTCTTGATTGCTAACACTTCTGATTTTAACCCAGCTGAGGATGCAGTAACTTACGAAGAACTTCGTTCAGTTGATAAGTACATGACCATCCGCTTTAACCAGCTTGTTAAGACCATTCGTGATGCTTATGCCAACTTTGAATTCTTGACCATCTACAAGGCGCTTGTTAACTTTATCAACGTTGATTTGTCTGCCTTCTACCTTGATTTTGCCAAAGATGTTGTCTACATCGAGGGTGCCAAATCACTTGAACGCTGTCAAATGCAAACTGTCTTCTACGATATCCTTGTAAAAATCACCAAACTCTTGACACCAATCCTTCCTCACACTGCAGAAGAAATCTGGTCATATCTTGAGTTTGAAGCTGAAGACTTCGTTCAATTATCAGAATTGCCAGAAGCTCAAACATTTGCTAACCAAGAGGAAATCTTGGACACATGGGCAGCCTTCATGGACTTCCGTGGTCAAGCTCAAAAAGCCTTGGAAGAAGCTCGTAATGCCAAAGTAATTGGTAAATCCCTTGAAGCTCATTTGACAGTTTATCCAAACGAAGTCGTGAAAACTCTTCTTGGAGCTGTTGATAGCAATGTAGCTCAACTCTTGATCGTCTCAGAATTGACTATCGCAGAAGGACCAGCTCCAGAAGGTGCAGTAGCCTTTGAAGATGTGGCCTTTACAGTTGAACGCGCTGCAGGTGAAGTATGTGATCGTTGCCGTCGTATCGATCCAAGTACAGCAGAACGTAGCTATAACGCAACCATCTGTGACCACTGTGCAAGTATCGTTGAAGAAAACTTTGCGAACGCAGTGGCTGAAGGCTTTGAAGTGAAATAAATTTATATACTGGAGGTTGGGACAAAAGATCCCGACCTCATTTTTTATTAGGAATCAAACTTTGACGCGGTAGATGATTGAACTTTTTGTTCGTCTTTTATACTCTTCGAAAATCAAATTCAAACCACGTCAGCGTCGCCTTGCCGTACTCAGGTACAGCCTGCGGCTAGCTTCCTAGTTTGCTCTTTGATTTTCATTGAGTATTAGACTCGAAAAAGCTTCTAATCATCCTCGCGGGACTGGGACTACGAAATCGAGACTTTGTCTATCGATTTCTGTCCCACCGCCTTTTTTATGGAGTGAATACTCTCTTATTTTAGAAAATAGAAACTAAAATGTTTTTAGATCTGATATAAATCCTTTTTGTAAAAAATATGTAAACAATCACAAATAAAATAAAAATAAGTTTTTAAAAAACGCATAAAATAAAAATTGACAAAAAATCACTATTTTCAATGTTTTTCAGGACTAATCAATCTTATTTTTACATCAAAAATACTTGTATTTATAGGTTGAAAAGGATACCAAGCATATGTATTTATATAAAATAGAACTTTTTTAAAAAATAAAACAAATAATTTGAATATTGAAAGCGAATAAGTTATAATGGTTCTGTATGTGAAATACAATATTACAAAAATAAAAAAGGAGATACGTGATGTATTTTAACCGTAAAAATGCGGAACAAAAGAACTGGCGGATGATCAAAAAAGGAAAACATTTCTTGTTTGGTTGTTCGCTAGTATTTGCAGTTGGAGCAACTTTAGCTACTCCAACGGTTCACGCTGATAATGTAGAAGCTAAGGCAGAAGCTACAACTTCAGCAACACAAGCTGAACCTACTGCAGAGGCGCCTACCTATGCGGCACCAGCAGCAACTAGCCCAGCAGAGACTGCTCCAGTAGAAGCAAATTCTGTAACAACTGCAGTTTCTGTTGACAAGTCTCAACTAGAAGCTGTTTTAGTACAAGCTAAAGCTAAAAGCTTGGAAGGTCAAGAAGCTTCGGTTAAAGCTGAAGTAACAGCTGCAATTGCAGAAGCTGAAGCATTAGTTGCGAACGGAACTGCAAGCCAAGAACAAGTCAACCAAAGTGTTGAACGCTTGAATCAAGCAGTGGCAAGCGTGAAGGAAGTTACTGAAGCAACAGTTGAAACAACAACTGAAGCAGCATCTGAAGAAACTACAGATTCTTCAGAAACTCCTAAAGTCAGAAACAAACGTGCGACTTCTGAAGGAACATCACGTGCAGTTGATGAAACAAGACTTGATCGTGTTACAGTAACGAAAGATAACTTTGATAGTTTCTTTAAAGAAGGTGGTACGGCAAATTATGATGAAACATCTGGCACAATTAAATTAACAGATGACGTGTCAGGTCAAGTTGGTAGTGCTTACCTTCGTTTTAAAATTGATCCTAGGGAAGACTTTACCTTTACTGGTAAGGTAGATATTGGTGATAAATACGAAGGTCATACTGTAGGTAGTCGTCCAGGTGGTGATGGAGTCGGCTTCGTCTTCCATACAGGTAATGTAGATACTATTGGTCAATCCGGAGCGTCTATTGGTATGGGTACTATCAAAAATGCCTTTGGTTTCAAACTGGACTCATGGCATAATACCTCGAATCCAAATGCTAACCAAAATGCATCAGCCGATCCAAAATATGGAAACGGACGTAAAATAAATGGAAAATTTGAGTGGGAGCAAAATGCCTTCGGTTCATTCTACTCATCAAATAATGCTGGTAGGGTAACGACAAGTAGCTCAGCAGCAAAAGCTCTAAATCCAAAACCTAATGGCGAATGGGTAGACTTTAAAATTGAATATAAAGGTCAATCAAAAGAGTTTATTGTAACTTACGGTTCTGAAAAATGGTCAACTAATTTGAAGACTGCGAATGCTTCAATCATGGAACCAACTGCTAAGACTGCTCTTAACAACTCAAATGCAACTTATGCGTTGTCATTCTTAGGAAGTACAGGTTCTGGTACTAACTTGCAACGTGTACAAATCGAAAAATTTGAGTTTACAGCACCACAAATCGTACAAGTAGCTTTCTATGATGAATCAGGAAAAGAGATTGCGGCAAGTAGTGCGATTCCAGGAGATAGAGATCAAGTTATTAACTTGAACTCTGTTGAAGCAGTTCAAAAAGCTATTAGCAAATTAGAAGCTAAAGGGTACACACTAAAAGAAGTTAATTCTAAAAAAGCAGAGACATACAATGCTGGTGCTAATACTGTAACGCTTAGAAGTGGCGGACAGTTATTGAAGTATGTATTTGCAGTAAAAGATACAACACCGCCAGCAGCACCAACTGTAAATCCAGTTAAGGCAGGCGCTACTGCTATTACAGGTACAGCTGAAGCAGGTTCAACCGTAGAGGTTACTCTTCCAAATGGACAAAAAGCTTCTACAAAAGCAGGTGACAATGGTGAGTTTTCAATCCCAGTTCCAGCTTTGAATGCTGATGATCAAATTAGTGTTACAGCAACAGATGCTGCAAATAATACATCAACTCCAACTAAAGTTACTGTAAAAGAGACAGTTCGTCCAACCTTACACATTCCATATGATGATCCTGCGACACAAGCCATTTATGTTTACTCTGGTGAAGAAAATAATATTGAGCTAAAGGTAACTGATAATTCAGGTAAGATTGTAAAAGCTTATCTAGCTTTGCCGCAAGATAACCGAAGTGGGCTTGGTGCAGAAGACACTACCTTCTTAAACGGTAGAAATAAAGGTGGTTTGTATCTTAAGACTGAAGGTATTCATGTAGAAACTACTGCTACAGAGTCAACTCCAGCTATCGTTCGAGTAACTGGTGAAGTTCCTAAGAACACTTACACAGAAAGTAACGGACAACTCACTCGTTACCTATTTGCTGAAGATGCAGCGGGTAATACAAGCTATGAACATGTTGGTGATGCGACTACACCAGGACAACTTGGACGTATCCGTTTTATGTGGAAACCACAAACTTTCAAATATAACGCACAAGCGCCATCAACACCTATTACATCAAACACTGTTCCAGAAGCGAGTGCTATTGAAAAAGCTGTTAAAGATGCTAACCCAACTTTCAGCGACAAGATTGAAAGTGTTACTTTAGATGGTACGAATGTTAAGGTGACTTATAAGGATGGAAGTACAGATGTTATTCCAGCAAACTCAGTATTCACAATTGAACCAACTGCACCTACAGTAACACCAGTTAAAAATCCATCAAGTCTAACTCAACCAGAAAAAGATGCCGTTAAGAAAGCTGTAGAAACAGCGAACCCAAGTGCAACTAAGGTTGAAGTAGGTCAAGATGGTACCACAACATTAACCTACTCAAATGGTTCAACGGCTACCTTGAAACCAGCCCAAACTGTCAGTCAAGCAGATGTTACAGCTCCAGCAGCACCAAGTGTGAACCCAGTTAAAGCTGGAGATGAAGCAATCACAGGTAAAGCTGAGCCAGGTTCAACAGTAGAAGTTACTCTTCCAGGCGGAGCTAAGAAATCAGCGACAGCCGGTGAAGACGGAAGCTTCAGCATTCCAGTCGCAGGCTTGAATGAAAACGACGAAGTTACTGTAACAGCAACAGACGCAGCTA
>NZ_JVHE01000128.1:0-1736 GCF_001072925.1 Streptococcus pseudopneumoniae
TTATCTTGAGAACCATCTTTATAAGTTACAACAAGATTTCCATCAGCATCTTTTGTGACTGATTGAATCTTACCATCTTTATCAGCTACAGCTTTACCTTTTTTGTCTGCCAAGTTAGCATCATCATTGGTTTTAGAGTACTCAAGTTGTAGTTTCTCTTTGATTTTAGCTAACTCGTCATCTGTTATGTTAGATGGATCTGCTACAGTAACTTTTTCAGTTGGAGTTGGAGTTACAATATCATATTTTTGACTTTGTGCCTTAAGCATGACACGGAATGAACCTGGGTCAGTTGCGTTTGATGAACCTACGGCTTTATTCTCAATGAATGCACCATCAGCATCAGTTGCAGTTGCATAACGCCAGCCCAAAACCATACCGGCTGGATTTTCTCCTTTAGTTGCTGCTTCTAAGACTTCTGGTTTCAATCCATCTGTTGCTGCTGGAGTACCTCTATAAGTAATGACTGCTGGCGCATCTGCTGTTGCTGGTGTTTCACTAGAGATAACATTTGCTTTAAATCCATATTGAGTATTGATGGTATTTGCTTCACCTGCAACAGCACCAAACTCTCTGTTACCGCCTTGTTTTACAGTAGCACTTACAATTTTTCCGCTATCATCTTTGAATTTGATATCAAATGAGTTTTCTTCACCAGCATATACATAAACTTCTTTAGTATCTTTATTAGAGTAAGGAATCTCTACTGTTGGTGCAACTACTGTTGCTGTAGCTGTTGCTGGTTCACTTGCATCTGAAGTGTTACCTGCTGCGTCAGTTGCTTTCGCTGTTACATTTCCTTCTGGAATATTAACAGTTGGTGTGATAGTGGCTTTACCATTTTCACCTGCAGTTGCTTCGCCAATCTTGTTACCATCTTTATCGTAAAGGGCTACAGTTGAACCTGGTTCTGCGCTCACTTCAACTGGTGTCTTAGTTCCTGCTTTACCGGTTAGATCTGTGTTTACAACTGGTTTAGCTGGAGCTTCTGTATCTTTAGTTACAAGCTCTGACAATGGTTTTTTATCTTGAGAACCATCTTTATAAGTTACAACAAGATTTCCATCAGCATCTTTTGTGACTGATTGAATCTTACCATCTTTATCAGCTACAGCTTTACCTTTTTTGTCTGCCAAGTTAGCATCATCATTGGTTTTAGAGTACTCAAGTTGTAGTTTCTCTTTGATTTTAGCTAACTCGTCATCTGTTATGTTAGATGGATCTGCTACAGTAACTTTTTCAGTTGGAGTTGGAGTTACAATATCATATTTTTGACTTTGTGCCTTAAGCATGACACGGAATGAACCTGGGTCAGTTGCGTTTGATGAACCTACGGCTTTATTCTCAATGAATGCACCATCAGCATCAGTTGCAGTTGCATAACGCCAGCCCAAAACCATACCGGCTGGATTTTCTCCTTTAGTTGCTGCTTCTAAGACTTCTGGTTTCAATCCATCTGTTGCTGCTGGAGTACCTCTATAAGTAATGACTGCTGGCGCATCTGCTGTTGCTGGTGTTTCACTAGAGATAACATTTGCTTTAAATCCATATTGAGTATTGATGGTATTTGCTTCACCTGCAACAGCACCAAACTCTCTGTTACCGCCTTGTTTTACAGTAGCACTTACAATTTTTCCGCTATCATCTTTGAATTTGATATCAAATGAGTTTTCTTCACCAGCATATACATAAACTTCTTTAGTATCTTTATTAGAGTAAGGAATCTCTACTGTTGG
>NZ_JVHE01000129.1:0-2921 GCF_001072925.1 Streptococcus pseudopneumoniae
GCTATTATGCAGGCTCAGTTTCAATTAATGGGATATTAAAAAGGAGATTATCATGACACTATTAGATGTAAAACACGTTCAAAAGATTTATAAAACACGTTTCCAAGGCAATCAAGTAGAAGCTCTGAAAGATATTCACTTTACCGTAGAAAAAGGCGACTATGTTGCCATTATGGGTGAGTCTGGTTCTGGGAAATCAACCCTACTCAATATTCTCGCCATGCTTGACAAACCAACTCGTGGTCAGGTCTTCCTAAACGGAACAGACACAGCTACCATTAAAAATACTGAAGCATCAAGCTTCCGTCGTGAAAAGTTAGGCTTTGTCTTCCAAGACTTCAATTTGTTAGATACGCTTTCTGTTAAAGACAATATCTTACTCCCTTTGGTATTGTCTAGAAAGCCTATTACAGAAATGATGAAAAAATTGGTCGTGACGGCCGAAAATCTTGGCATCAATCAATTGCAGGAGAAGTACCCTTATGAAATCTCTGGTGGACAAAAACAACGGGTTGCAGTTGCACGGGCTATCATCACAGAACCAGAAATTCTTCTTGCGGACGAGCCAACAGGAGCCCTAGACTCTAAGTCATCTGCAGCACTGCTAGATGTCTTCGATGAGATTAACGAGCGAGGTCAAACCATTCTCATGGTAACCCACTCAACAGCTGCTGCCAGCCGTGCAAAACGTGTCCTTTTCATCAAGGACGGTATTCTCTACAATCAAATCTACCGTGGTGAAAAGACGGATCGTCAGATGTTCCAAGAAATCTCTGACACCTTGACTGTTATGGCAAGTGAGGTGAACTAGTATGTTTCGATTAACAAATAAGTTGGCCATCTCCAACTTAATCAAAAACCGCAAACTCTATTATCCGTTTGCTTTGGCTGTCATTTTGGCGGTCACTATTTGCTATCTCTTTTATTCATTAACCTTTAATCCCAAAATGGTAGAAATGCGGGGTGGATCTTCTATTCAATTTACCCTACAACTAGGTCTCATCGTAGTGACACTTGCATCTGCCATTATCGTGCTTTATGCCAATAGTTTTGTCATGAAAAACCGTTCCAAAGAACTGGGTGTATATGGTATGCTAGGCTTAGAAAAGCGCCATTTGATTGGGATGACCTTTAAAGAACTCCTGCTATTTGGTCTAGTAACAGTTACTGCTGGGATTGGAATTGGCGCCATTTTTGATAATCTGATTTTTGCTTTACTGCTCAAACTTTCAAAGATGAAGGTAGAGCTAGCCGCAACCTTCCAATGGTCAGTAGTTCTTTCAATTCTTTTAGTATTTGGTCTTATCTTTTTAGTCCTTGTCTTCCTAAATGCCCTACGTATCATGCGTATGGATGCTCTCCAACTTTCTCGTGAAAAGGCAAAGGGTGAGAAGAAAGGGCGATTCCTAGTGTTTCAAACAATCTTGGGACTAGTCTCTTTAGGTAGTGGCTATTACCTAGCTCAAAGCGTAACAAATGCTCTATCAGCTATTTCTACCTTCTTTTTAGCTGTATTACTGGTTATTTTAGGAACCTATCTCTTGTTCAATGCTGGAATTACAGTTTTCTTGAAAATGCTCAAGAAAAACAAGAAATATTACTACAAACCTAACAATCTCATCTCTGTTTCTAACCTCATTTTCCGTATGAAGAAAAATGCGGTTGGTTTAGCGACTATTGCCATCCTTTCCACCATGGTTTTGGTCACCATGTCAGCAGCAACCAGTATCTACAATGGTTCTGAAAATATTAAAAAACTCCTGTATCCTCACGATATGTCAATTTCAGGACAAAATGTAGAAGTTGAGGATTTAGACCAACTTTTAACTCAGTATGCCAAGGAAAAGAAGCTAACCATCAGCAATAAGGACGTCCTCAGTTATGCAAGTTTCGGCCTTTCTAGTCAAGATGGTACCAAATTAACCACCTTTGAAAAAGGTCAAAATAGTGTTATGCCCAAGACAGTTTTCCTAGTCTTTGATCAAAAGGATTATGAAAAAATGACTGGACAAAAGCTGAACCTTATGAATAATGAGGTGGGACTATTCGCTAAGAACGATGGCCTTAAAGGTCAAAAAGCATTCAGTCTTAACAATCAGAACTATACGATCAAGCAAGAAATCCAGCAAGATTTCCTCAGAGACCATGTTTCTAACCAGTATGTACTTTTGATTTCAGATTATAACTACCTTGTTGTCTCAAATTTACAGGACTTTTTAGATAAATACCAGGATTCTGCAATCTACACTCAGTTATACGGTGGAATGGATGTGACGGCAAGTAAAGAGGAACAACTCAAACTTGCAGATGATTTTGAAAACTACTCTGATAATTTCAGTCACAATCTCAAGAACGAGAATGGTATGGTTTACGGTGCAAACATTGCGAGTGAGTCAACTGTCGAAATGAACGCTCTCTTTGGTGGAGTCCTCTTTATCGGTATTTTTCTCTCTATCATCTTTATGGTAGGTACTGTACTCGTTATCTACTATAAACAAATTTCAGAAGGTTATGAAGACCGTGAACGCTTTGTCATCCTGCAAAAAGTTGGCTTGGATCAAAAACAAATCAAGCAAACCATTAATAAACAAGTCTTGACTGTTTTCTTCCTACCTCTGGCCTTTGCCTTTCTTCATCTGGCTTTTGCTTATCACATGTTGAGCCTGATTCTCAAGGTCGTTGGTGTTGTTGATTCAGCCATGATGTTAAGCGTGACTCTTTCCATTTGTGGTATCTTTGCTTTAGTCTATGTTCTAATCTTTATGATTACTTCAAGAAGCTATCGTAGAATTGTTCAAATGTAAAAACAGAAACATCAAAAAAGAGAGTGGGACAGAAATCGTTAATTCGTTAGAATTCGATTTCGTCGTCCCACCTCCGCACAGTTGAGTAGGGCTGTAAAAGCTGATGAAATCAGCGTA
>NZ_JVHE01000130.1:0-18281 GCF_001072925.1 Streptococcus pseudopneumoniae
GGACAACGATTGTCCTCTCCAGATGTTAGCTTTTATTCAACCCACTACAGTTGACAAAGAGTCGAAAAAAGGGCTGGTTTCAAGATTTAAGAGGTGTTGGGATAGATTTTAGGTCCCTGAAACTACTTTCAGAAGAAACTGTTGCATAAAATTGTTTTGAAACTTCAATCTATTCTAGCACAAGTTATTGAAAGCGCTTTAATAATAAGCTATAATAGTCACATAAACACAAAGGAAAAGAAAAGGAGGAAAGTAGATGCCACAAATTAGTAAAGAAGCCTTGATTGAACAAATCAAAGATGGAATCATCGTTTCTTGTCAGGCACTTCCTCATGAACCGCTCTACACAGAAGCGGGAGGAGTTATCCCCTTGTTGGTGAAAGCAGCTGAACAAGGTGGTGCAGTCGGTATCCGAGCAAACAGTGTTCGAGATATCAAGGAAATTAAAGAGGTCACTAAACTTCCGATTATCGGAATTATTAAACGTGATTATCCACCACAGGAACCATTCATCACAGCGACTATGAGAGAGGTGGATGAACTAGCAGCTCTTGACATCGAAGTCATTGCTCTTGACTGTACCAAACGTGAACGTCATGATGGCTTGGAGATTCAAGAATTTATCCGTCAGATCAAAGAAAAATATCCAAATCAACTCTTGATGGCTGATACAAGTACCTTTGAGGAAGGTCTAACAGCAGTTGAAGCGGGAATTGACTTTGTCGGAACAACCTTATCAGGTTACACTTCTTACAGTCCAAAAGTGGATGGCCCAGACTTTGAACTCATCAAGAAACTCTGTGATGCAGGGGTGGACGTCATCGCTGAAGGAAAAATTCACACACCAGAACAAGCTAAGCAAATCCTAGGTTACGGAGTGCGAGGTATCGTAGTTGGTGGCGCTATTACTAGACCAAAAGAGATTACGGAACGATTTGTTGCGGGTCTTAAATAACACAATATAAAAAACGAGGAGAGTGGTTGATTAGTAGGAAAAAATGAAAACGTATACAAAGTCGACATTGCTCATTATCCGATTCGGATACGCTTATCATCATTTAGGAGAATACAAATGAAATTTAAAAAACTAGCTTGTACAGTACTTGCGGGTGCTGCGGTTCTATCTCTTGCTGCTTGTGGCAAATCAGATGCAAACAAAGATGCTGCTAGCTCTGGTAGTGACAGTGGAAAAACTGAAATCACTTGGTGGGCATTCCCAGTCTTTACTCAAGAAAAAACTGGCGATGGTGTAGGAACTTATGAAAAATCTATCATCGAAGCTTTTGAAAAAGCAAATCCAGATGTTAAAGTTAAACTAGAAACAATCGACTTCAAATCTGGTCCAGAAAAAATCACAACAGCAATCGAAGCAGGAACTGCGCCAGACGTTCTCTTTGACGCACCAGGACGTATCATCCAATACGGTAAAAATGGTAAATTGGCTGAGTTGAACGACCTCTTTACAGATGAATTTGTTAAAGATGTCAACAACGAAAATATCATCCAAGCAAGTAAAGCTGGTGATAAAGCTTACATGTATCCAATCAGTTCTGCACCATTCTACATGGCGATGAACAAGAAAATGTTGGAAGATGCAGGAGTTGCAAACCTTGTAAAAGAAGGTTGGACAACTGATGACTTTGAAAAAGTTTTGAAAGCGCTTAAAGATAAAGGCTACACACCAGGTTCATTGTTCAGTTCAGGTCAAGGGGGAGACCAAGGAACACGTGCCTTCATCGCTAACCTTTATGGCGGATCTGTAACTGATAAAGAAGTAACAAAATACACAACTGACGATCCTAAATTCGTTAAAGGTCTTGAAAAAGCATCAAGCTGGATCAAAGATGGTTTGTTGAACAACGGTTCACAATTTGACGGTGGAGCAGACATCCAAAACTTTGCAAACGGTCAAACTTCTTACACAATCCTTTGGGCACCAGCTCAAAATGGTATCCAAGCTAAGCTCTTGGAAGCAAGTAAAGTTGAAGTGGTAGAAGTACCATTCCCATCTGATTCAGGTAAACCAGCTCTTGAATACCTTGTAAACGGATTTGCAGTATTTAACAACAAAGACGAAAAGAAAGTCGCAGCAGCTAAGAAATTCATCCAATTCATCGCAGATGACAAAGAATGGGGTCCTAAAGACGTAGTTCGTACAGGTGCATTCCCAGTTCGTACTTCATTTGGAAAACTTTATGATGACAAACGTATGGAAACAATCGGTAGCTGGACTCAATACTACTCACCATATTACAACACAATCGACGGATTTGCTGAAATGAGAACACTTTGGTTCCCAATGTTGCAAGCTGTATCAAATGGTGACGAACAACCTGCTGCAGCATTGAAAGCATTCACTGAAAAAGCGAATGAAACAATCAAAAAAGCAGCTAAATAGTAAGCCCTAAATAAAAACTGAGTTCCCCCCTTTTCCCTGAGCATATCTGTGTATGAAAAGGGGGACTTTTGTTTGAAATAGAAGCAACTGACAGGTCAAAATTAAAATGAAGTTTTTACATTGACGAATCTTAGAAAAATTTCATTTTGATTTTAGATCAGGGTCAGATAACAGTCAAAAAAACAAAACTATGTGAAAGTGAGGTGCCGACTGTGAAAATCAATAAAATTCGCATGCGGGAAACTATTATTTCCTACGCATTCCTAGCACCAGTATTAATCTTCTTTACCGTCTTCGTTTTAGCTCCAATGATCATGGGCTTCATCACAAGTTTCTTCAACTATTCGATGACTAGCTTTGAGTTTGTGGGGTTGGACAACTACATTCGTATGTTTAAAGACCCTGTCTTTACAAAATCTTTGATTAATACCGTAATCTTGGTAATCGGATCTGTACCAGTCGTAGTACTCTTCTCGCTCTTTGTAGCATCACAAACTTACCAACAAAATGCCATCGCTAGATCTTTCTACCGTTTCGTCTTCTTCCTTCCAGTAGTAACAGGTAGTGTTGCCGTAACAGTAGTATGGAAATGGATCTACGATCCACTATCAGGTATTTTGAACTTCGTGCTTAAGTCAAGCCACATCATCAGCCAAAACATTTCTTGGTTGGGAGATAAAAACTGGGCTTTGATGGCGATTATGATTATCCTTTTGACAACATCAGTTGGTCAGCCAATCATTCTTTACATCGCTGCAATGGGTAATATTGATAACTCACTTGTAGAAGCAGCGCGTGTTGACGGTGCGACTGAGTTCCAAGTATTCTGGAAGATTAAATGGCCAAGCCTTCTTCCAACAACTCTTTATATCGCAATCATTACAACCATCAACTCATTCCAATGTTTCGCCTTGATTCAATTGTTGACATCTGGTGGTCCAAACTACTCAACAAGTACACTTATGTACTACCTCTACGAAAAAGCCTTCCAATTGACTGAATATGGCTATGCCAATACTATTGGTGTATTCTTGGCAGTTATGATTGCCCTTGTCAGCTTCGCTCAATTCAAGATCCTCGGAAACGATGTAGAATACTAAGGAAAGGAGACAGCTATGCAACCTACACAACAAAAGAAACCATTAACAGCCTTTACTGTTATTTCAACAATCATTTTGCTCTTGTTGACTGTACTGTTTATCTTCCCATTCTACTGGATCTTGACAGGTGCATTCAAATCACAACCAGATACCATTATGATTCCACCACAATGGTTCCCTAAAGCTCCAACTATGGAGAACTTCCAACAATTGATGGTGCAAAACCCAGCCTTGCAATGGATGTGGAATTCAGTCTTCATTTCTTTAGTAACGATGTTCTTGGTTTGTGCAACCTCTTCACTAGCAGGTTATGTATTGGCTAAGAAACGTTTCTATGGTCAACGCATTCTCTTTGCAATCTTTATCGCTGCCATGGCTCTTCCAAAACAAGTTGTCCTTGTACCATTGGTACGTATCGTCAACTTCATGGGAATCCATGACACTCTTTGGGCAGTGATCTTGCCTTTGATTGGATGGCCATTCGGGGTCTTCCTTATGAAACAGTTCAGTGAAAACATTCCTACAGAATTGCTCGAATCTGCTAAAATTGATGGATGCGGTGAGATTCGTACATTCTGGAGTGTAGCCTTCCCTATCGTGAAGCCAGGATTTGCAGCTCTTGCAATCTTTACCTTCATCAATACTTGGAATGACTACTTCATGCAATTGGTAATGTTGACTTCACGTCAAAACTTGACCATCTCACTCGGGGTTGCTACTATGCAGGCCGAGATGGCAACTAACTACGGTTTGATCATGGCAGGGGCTGCCCTTGCAGCTGTGCCAATCGTAACAGTCTTCCTTGTCTTCCAAAAATCCTTTACTCAAGGGATTACTATGGGAGCTGTCAAAGGATAGTCCTCTGCGAAAATTGAATATAGTACAAATTGTTTATCAGTATGCAGCAGTATAGTTGATAGACTAAGAGAATACAGGATATATAAGTGTCTACAAAATGGAGAGGAGTTGCTTACTTC
The DNA here is from genome assembly GCF_001072925.1 of Streptococcus pseudopneumoniae. Taxonomy (GTDB): domain Bacteria; phylum Bacillota; class Bacilli; order Lactobacillales; family Streptococcaceae; genus Streptococcus; species Streptococcus pseudopneumoniae_Q. The sequence goes on from NZ_JVHE01000130.1 coordinate 4,476, forward strand.
ATGAAGTTTTGTTAGACACTTATAAACTTACTGGCTAGACATCGTATGTCTGAAGGTAACAATCAGGTAAAGGAAATTACTATGATTTTTGATGATTTAAAAAACATTAGCTTTTACAAGGGAATTCACCCAAATCTGGACAAGGCTATTGATTATCTCTATGAGCATCGTAAGGATAGCTTTGAATTAGGCAAATACGAGATTGATGGAGATAAGGTCTTCCTAGTTGTACAGGAAAATGTTCTCAATAAAGAAGAAAATGATCGCTTTGAGCATCATAAAAACTATGCAGATTTGCATTTGTTGGTTGAAGGGCATGAGTACTCTAGCTATGGTTCTCGCGTCAAAGACGAGGCTGTAGCCTTTGATGAAGCTAGCGATATCGGCTTTGTTCATTGTCATGAACAATACCCACTTTTAATGGGTTATCACAATTTTGCAGTCTTTTTCCCAGGTGAACCTCATCAACCTAATGGTTATGCAGGTATGGAAGATATAGTTCGCAAATATTTATTTAAAATTTTAATCGATTAGTCAGTTAGGAGGAGCAAACAATGGCACATAAAGGATCTGGATTGATAAAAGCAGCATTCGATACGGATAACTTTCTTATGCGATTTTGTGAGAAGGTTTTAGATATCGTGACGGTTAACCTACTTTTTGTTGTGTCTTGTTTGCCTATTGTGACGATCGGAGTAGCGAAGATCAGTCTCTATCAGACAATCTTCGAAGTTAAGGGTAGTCGTCGTGTTCCTGTTTTTAAAACTTATATGAGAGCCTTTAAGCAAAATTTGAAATTAGGCCTCCAGTTAGGTTTGTTGGAACTAGGAATTTTTCTAATTAGTGTAGTTGACTTGTCTCTATTCTGGGGGCAAACAGGCCTAGGCTTCCAGCTCATTAAAGCCATTTGCTTGGGGATTTTGATATTTTTAACTCTAGTTATGTTGGCTAGTTATCCTATTGCAGCGCGTTATGACTTGACTTGGAAAGAAGTACTCCAAAAGGGCTTGCTCTTAGTTAGCTTTAATTTCGTGTGGTTCTTCTTGATGCTTGCGATTATTCTATTAATCATTATGCTTCTCTATCTATCAGGCTTTACTCTAGTGCTCGGTGGATCAGCATTTCTACTCTTTGGCTTTGGTCTTCTTGCCTTTTGCCAGGCTGGATTAATGGAAAAATTGTTTGCTAAATATCAAGCAGATTGAAAATGATATGAAACTACTTTCAAACATGAAAAGCTAAGGGAGATGAATAGAAATTAAAATCTAAGTGGCTGAGATGTATTGAAAGCGCTTTTTACAAGGTGTATACTAAAATAGTAAAAAATCATCTGCCAAGAGCAGAAAATAAGAAATCTTAGGAGAAATCTATGTCAGATTTAAAAAAATATGAAGGCGTCATTCCTGCCTTCTACGCATGTTATGATGATGCGGGCGAAGTAAGCCCAGAACGTACTCGTGCCTTGGTGCAATACTTTATTGATAAAGGTGTTCAGGGGCTTTATGTTAACGGTTCTTCAGGTGAATGTATCTACCAAAGCGTAGAGGACCGCAAATTGATCTTGGAAGAAGTCATGGCAGTTGCTAAAGGTAAATTGACCATCATTGCTCACGTGGCTTGCAACAATACCAAAGACAGTATCGAACTTGCTCGCCATGCTGAAAGCTTGGGAGTAGATGCTATTGCGACGATTCCACCAATTTACTTCCGTTTGCCTGAGTACTCAGTTGCTAAATACTGGAACGACATCAGTGCTGCTGCACCAAACACAGACTATGTTATCTACAACATTCCTCAATTGGCAGGTGTTGCTTTGACTCCAAGTCTTTACACAGAAATGTTGAAAAACCCACGTGTCATTGGTGTTAAAAATTCTTCAATGCCAGTTCAAGATATCCAAACTTTTGTTAGTCTTGGTGGTGATGATCATATCGTCTTTAACGGTCCAGATGAACAATTCCTCGGTGGTCGTCTCATGGGTGCTAAAGCTGGTATCGGTGGTACTTATGGTGCTATGCCAGAACTCTTCTTGAAACTCAACCAATTGATTGCAGACAAAGACCTAGAAACAGCGCGTGAATTGCAATATGCTATCAACGCTATCATTGGTAAATTGACTGCTGCGCATGGAAACATGTATGGCGTTATCAAAGAAGTCTTGAAAATCAATGAAGGACTTAATATCGGATCAGTTCGTTCTCCACTTACACCAGTGACCGAAGAAGATCGTCCAGTTGTAGAAGCAGCTGCTCAATTGATTCGTGAAACTAAGGAGCGTTTCCTCTAATCAATAGGAGGCTTTATGACTAATTACGTTGCAATTGATGTTGGTGGAACTAATATCAAATATGGTTTAATTGATCAGGATGGACAACTTGTAGAGTCTCACGAAGTAGCGACTGAGGCGCATAAGGGTGGTCCACACATCTTACAAAAGACAAAAGATATCGTCGCTAGCTATCTAGAAAAAGGACCAGTGTCAGGTGTAGCCATTTCCTCTGCGGGAATGGTTGATCCTGATAAGGGTGAGATTTTCTATGCTGGTCCACAAATTCCAAACTATGCAGGAACTCAATTTAAAAAGGAAATTGAAGAAAGCTTTAACATTCCTTGTGAAATTGAGAATGATGTCAACTGCGCAGGGCTAGCAGAAGCGGTTTCTGGATCTGGAAAAGGTGCAGGAATAACGCTTTGTTTGACCATCGGAACAGGTATCGGTGGTTGTTTAATCATTGATGGCCAGATTTTCCATGGATTTAGTAATTCTGCCTGTGAAGTTGGCTATATGCATATGCAGGATGGGGCTTTCCAAGATTTAGCTTCTACAACTGCCTTGGTTGAGTATGTAGCCAAGGCTCATGATGAGGAAGTGGCTCATTGGAATGGTCGCAGAATTTTCAAAGAAGCTACAGAAGGCAATAAACTCTGTATGGAGGGCATTGACCGTATGGTAGACTATCTTGGGAAAGGTCTTGCTAACATCTGTTATGTTGCCAATCCAGAGGTTGTTATACTAGGTGGTGGTATTATGGGGCAAGAAGCAATTTTGAAACCGAAAATTCGTACAGCTCTGAAAGATGCGCTTGTTCCGAGCTTAGCGGAAAAAACAAGATTAGAATTTGCGCGTCATCAAAATACTGCAGGTATGCTTGGAGCCTACTATCACTTCAAAACAAAACAATCCTAAGTTGGCCTTGCCAATTTAGGATTGTTTAGTCATAAAAAGTAAAATAATCATTTAGTAAAAATCTAGTTAAAACTTTGAAAACCCTTGCATTTTTTAATATAACATAGTATATTTATAATAATGCGAAAACTCTAGAAAAATTCTTGCTAATGGAAGCATTATTTTATTTTTTAAAAATGTAAGCGATTTCTACAATCTTATATTTACTCAAAATAAATAGCTCAGGGAAAGAATTTTAAGCTAGGGAATCAAACAAAAATTGTCGCCAGATTACACTGGGCTCGGGCAGTAGCTGACTGCTCTAGAAGATTAGGAGTATTTGATGAAACAATATTTTTTAGAAAAAGGTAGAATATTTAGTATTCGTAAACTGACTGTTGGTGTTGCTTCTGTAGCAGTCGGTCTTGCTTTTTTTGCATCTGGTAATGTTGCGGCTAGTGAACTTGTGACAGAACCAAAACTTGAAGTAGATAGTCAAGCAAAAGAAGTGGCAGATGTAGATCATGAAAAAGAAGAAGCAGTTAAAGAAGAAGTAACTGAAAAAACAGAACCTGCTGTCGAGAAAGTGGCAGAGGAAGGGAAAACTGCTGAAGTGGCTGGCGATTTACTCCCTGAAGAAATCCCTGACCGTGCCTATCCTGATACTCCAGTGAAAAAAGTGGATACTGCAGCTATTGTATCAGAAAAAGATAGTCCACAAGTAGAGACTGAAAGTATCTTAAAAGCGAAGGAAGAAACTCCATCTGAAGCTGGAAAAGAAAATAGAGCCATTATCAATGGTGGACAAGACCTTAAGCGCATCAATTATGAAGGTCAACCAGCAACATCTGCTACTATGGTTTATTCAATCTTTAGCTCACCTTTGGCCAATGGAGGTAGTCAGCGATACCTTAACTCAGGTTCAGGTATCTTTGTTGCTCCTAATGTCATCTTGACAGTGGCGCACAACTTCTTGGTCAAGGATGCGGATACTAATGCTGGTTCTATCCGTGGTGGTGATACGGCTAAGTTCTACTACAATGTAGGTTCAAATACTGCTAAGAATAATTCTTTACCAACTTCAGGGAACACTATTTTGTTCAAGGAAAAGGATATTCATTTCTGGAATAAAGAAAAATTCGGTGAAGGTTATAAGAATGACTTAGCCTTGGTTGTAGCTCCAGTTCCACTTTCAATTGCAAGTCCAAATAAGGCGGCTACCTTTACTCCTCTAGCAGATCATCGGGAATACAAAGCTGGAGAACCAGTGAGCACAATTGGCTATCCTACAGATTCAACTTCTCCAGAATTGAAGGAACCAATTGTTCCTGGTCAATTGTATAAGGCAGACGGTGTCGTTAGAGATACTGAAAAGTACGATGAAAATGGAGCTGTAGGTGTTACCTATCGTTTGACTTCTGTTTCTGGTCTTTCTGGTGGTGGAATTATTAACGGTGATGGTAAGGTCATTGGGATCCACCAACGTGGTACTGTTGATAATGCGAACATTGCTGAAAAAGATCGCTTTGGAGGAGGGCTTGTCCTCTCACCAGAACAATTGGCATGGGTCAAAGAAATCATTGATAAATACGGTGTTAAAGGCTGGTATCAAGGCGACAACGGCAATCGTTATTACTTTACTCCAGAGGGAGAAATGCTCAGAAATAAGACAGCTGTAATCGGTGAAAACAAATATTCTTTCGATGAAAGTGGTGTAGCGACTCTTCTTGAAGGTGTTGATTATGGACGAGTTGTTGTCGAACACCTAGACCAAAATGATAATCCAGTCAAAGAAAACGATACTTTTGTTGAAAAGACAGAAGTTGGAACTCAGTTCGACTATAACTATAAAACAGAAATTGAAAAGACTGACTTCTTCAAGAAGAATAAAGAAAAATATGAGATTGTATCGATTGATGGCAAAGCTGTCAATAAACAGCTAAAAGATGCTTGGGAAGATGATTATAGCGTTGTGAGCAAGGCTCCTGCAGGAACTCGTGTCATCAAGGTGGTTTATAAAGTCAATAAAGGTTCCTTTGACGTTCATTATCGTTTGAAAGGTACAGACCAAGAATTAGCAACTGCAACTGTGGATAATAACGATGGTAAAGAATACGATGTTTCCTTTGTTCACAGATTCCAAGCTAAAGAAATTACAGGCTACCGTGCAGTAAATGCAAGCCAAGAAGCAACAATCCAACATAAAGGAGTGAACCAAGTTATTTTTGAATACGAAAAAATTGAAGATCCAAAACCAGTAACTCCTGCAACTCCAGTAGTGGATCCAAAAGACGAAGAAACAGAAATTGGAAATTATGGACCACTTCCAAGCAAGGCTCAGTTGGACTACCACAAGGAAGAATTGGCTGCCTTTATCCACTATGGTATGAATACTTATACCAACTCTGAGTGGGGAAATGGTAGAGAAAATCCTCAAAACTTTAACCCAACTAACCTTGATACAGACCAGTGGATTAAGACCTTGAAGGATGCTGGGTTCAAACGAACAATCATGGTTGTCAAACACCACGACGGTTTTGTGATTTATCCATCTAAATACACAAACCATACGGTAGCTGCAAGTCCATGGAAAGACGGCAAGGGAGACCTTCTCGAAGAAATCTCTAAATCAGCAACGAAATATGACATGAATATGGGTGTTTACCTATCACCATGGGATGCCAATAACCCTAAATATCATGTTTCAACTGAAAAAGAGTACAATGAATACTACCTCAACCAACTGAAAGAAATCCTTGGCAATCCTAAATACGGAAATAATGGTAAATTTATCGAAGTCTGGATGGATGGTGCGCGTGGTAGCGGAGCTCAAAAAGTAACCTACACCTTTGACGAATGGTTCAAGTACATTAAGGAAGCTGAAGGAGATATCGCTATCTTCTCTGCACAACCGACAAGTGTCCGTTGGATCGGTAATGAACGTGGTATCGCTGGAGATCCAGTTTGGCATAAGGTTAAGAAAGCTAAAATCACTGACGATGTGAAGAATGAATATCTCAACCATGGAGACCCAGAAGGAGATATGTACTCTGTCGGTGAAGCAGACGTTTCTATCCGTTCAGGTTGGTTCTACCATGATAATCAACAACCAAAATCAATCAAAGATTTGATGGATATCTACTTCAAGTCTGTTGGTCGTGGAACGCCACTTCTACTCAACATTCCACCAAATAAAGAAGGTAAATTCGCAGACGCAGACGTCGCTCGCTTGAAAGAATTCCGAGCAACCTTGGATCAAATGTATGCAACTGACTTCGCCAAGGGAGCAACTGTAACTGCAAGCTCTACTCGTAAGAATCACTTGTACCAAGCAAGCAACCTAACCGATGGTAAGGATGATACTAGTTGGGCATTGTCAAATGATGCCAAGACAGGTGAATTCACTGTGGATCTCGGTCAAAAGAGACGCTTTGACGTAGTCGAACTCAAAGAAGATATCGCTAAAGGTCAACGTATCTCTGGATTTAAGGTTGAAGTTGAGCTTAATGGTCGCTGGGTTCCATATGGAGAAGGTTCGACTGTTGGTTATCGTCGTCTTGTCCAAGGTCAACCTGTAGAAGCACAAAAGATTCGTGTGACTATCACGAATTCACAAGCAACTCCTATTTTGACAAACTTCTCTGTTTATAAGACACCAAGTAGTATCGAAAAAACAGATGGCTATCCTCTAGGTTTGGATTACCATTCAAATACAACAGCTGACAAAGCAAATACAACCTGGTATGACGAATCTGAAGGCGTTCGTGGAACATCCATGTGGACCAATCAAAAAGATGCTAGCGTAACCTACCGTTTCAATGGAACTAAGGCTTATGTCGTATCTACAGTGGATCCAAATCACGGTGAAATGTCAGTTTATGTAGATGGTCAAAAGGTTGCAGACGTACAAACCAATAATGCAGCTCGTAAACGTAGCCAGATGGTTTATGAAACAGATGACTTGGCTCCAGGTGAACATACCATCAAACTCGTTAACAAAACTGGCAAAGCTATTGCAACTGAAGGTATCTACACGCTCAATAATGCTGGTAAAGGTATGTTTGAGTTGAAAGAAACAAGCTATGAAGTTCAAAAAGGCCAACCAGTTACTGTAACTATTAAACGTGTTGGTGGTAGCAAAGGAGCTGCAACAGTCCATGTCGTGACTGAACCAGGAACAGGGGTTCATGGTAAAGTGTACAAGGACACAACAGCTGATTTGACCTTCCAAGATGGTGAAACAGAAAAAACGTTGACCATTCCGACAATTGACTTTACGGAGCAAGCTGACTCTATCTTTGACTTCAAAGTGAAAATGACGAGTGCTTCAGACGAAGCTTTGCTTGGCTTTGCTTCAGAAGCAACGATTCGAGTGATGAAAGCTGAATTGCTTCAAAAAGATCAAGTAAGTCATGATGATCAGGCAAGTCAACTTGACTATAGTCCAGGTTGGCACCATGAAACGAACTCAGCTGATAAATACCAAAACACTGAGTCTTGGGCATCATTTGGTCGTTTGACAGAAGAGCAAAAGAAAAATGCCAGCGTAACAGCCTACTTCTACGGTACAGGTTTAGAAATTAAAGGTTTTGTAGACCCAGGTCATGGTATCTACAAGGTGACGTTAGACGGTAGAAGAGTCGAGTATCAAGATGGCCTAGGTAATGCTTCTGAGTACAACGGTAAGAAGTACTTCAGTGGGACAGCTGCCACACGTCAAGGTGATCAGACTCTCGTTCGTCTGACAGGGCTTGAAGAAGGTTGGCATGCTGTAACCTTGCAATTGGATCCAAAACGTAATGATACTACAAGAAACATTGGTATCCAAGTTGACCAGTTTATCACTCATGGAGAAGATAGTGCTCTTTATACCAAAGAAGAGTTGCTTCAAGCTATGAAGAACTGGAAGGATGAATTGGTTAAATTTGACCAAACAAGTTTGAAGAACACTCCAGAGGCGCGTCAAGCCTTCAAGTCAAACTTGGACAAATTATCAGAGCAACTTTCAGCAAGTTCTGCAAATGCACAAGAAGTTCTGAGAACAGCTACAGCCTTGCAAACGATCCTTGATAAGGAAGAGAACTACGGTGTCGAAGAAACGCCAGCCCAACCAGAAGAGCCTAACTATGATAAGGCCATGGCAAGCTTGGCAGAGGCTATTCAAAACAAGAGCAAGGAACTAGGTGATGATAAGGAAGCTAAGAAGAAACTAGTTGAGTTATCCGAGCAAGCTCTTACTGCTATTGAATCAGCCAAGACACAAGATGCAGTAGATAAAGCCTTGCAAGCAGCTCTAACTTCTATCAACCAACTTCAAGCGACTCCGAAAGAGGAACCAAAACCAGAGGAACCAGCTCAACCAGAAGAGTCTAAGATTGACTACGATAAGGCTATGGCAAGCTTGGCAGAAGCTATTAAAAACAAGAGCAAAGAACTAGGTGATGATAAGGAAGCTAAGAAGAAACTAGTCGAGTTATCCGAGCAAGCTCTTACTGCTATTGAGGCAGCTAAGACACAGGATGCGGTAGACAAAGCCTTACAAGCAGCTCTAACTTCTATCAACCAACTTCAAGCGACTCCAAAAGAGGAACCAAAACCAGAGGAGCCAGCTCAACCAGAAGAGCCTAACTACGATAAGGCTATGGCAAGCTTGGCAGAGGCCATTCAAAACAAGAGCAAGGAACTAGGTAGCGATAAAGAAGCTAAGAAGAGACTAGTTGAGTTATCAGAACACGCCATCGCAGCGATTGAAGCAGCCAAGACACAGGATGCAGTAGACAAAGCCTTGCAAGCAGCTCTAACTTCTATCAATCAACTCCAAGCGACTCCGAAAGAGGAAGTAAAACATTCAAATCTTCCGACTGAAGGTGTTAAAGAATTGAGCTTTACTCAACCAAGCCTTGAGGTAGTAGAAGAAGCTATCAACTTCAAGACTGTTAAACGAGAAGATCCAACTTTGCCAGAAGGTGAGACTCGTGTAACTCAGGTAGGCCGCGCAGGCAAGGAACGTATCTTAACAGAAGTAGCACTAGATGGAAGCCGTATTGAAAAACTGCGTGAAGTTGTTGAAGTGGCGCAAGATGAGATTGTGCTAGTCGGAACTAAGAAAGAAGAATCAGGTAAAACAGAGGCAGCTATCCATGAAGTACCAGAGTTCACAGGTGGCGTAAATGGTTTGGAAGCAGCTATCCATGAAGTACCAGAGTTTACTGGTGGTGTAAATGGTTCTGAAGCAGCTATCCATGAAGTACCAGAGTTTATCGGTAGTGTGAATGGTTCTGGAGCAGCTATCCATGAAGTACCAGAGTTTACTGGTAGTGTGAATGGTTCTGAAGCAGCTGTCCACAGAGTTCCAAACTTTGAAGGAGGAGTTCCTGGTGTACAAGCACCTATTCATCAAGTACCTGGATTTACTGGAGGTGTAAATGGTTCTGAAGCAGCTAACCATGAAGTCACTACACACAAGGATGAGCAGTCACATATGGTTCAAGCTATATCACAAGATAAGACTTATCAAGCACCTGCAAATCGTCAAAATATTCTCCCTGAAACAGGCGCTAAAGAAACGGCTACTCTTGCAAGTTTGGGAGCTGTAGGGGCACTTCTTGGTCTAGCTGCAATGGGAAAGAAAAAAGAAGACGAATAGAATCTGTCAAACTCAAGAAATACTGTTGAGGAAGTATAGATTTTGTGGAAATTATTGCAGAATATTAAAGAAACTGCTGTAATAACTGTCCAAACTTTAGAGATTGAAACCAATAACTAATCTCAATTATAAAAAGCGAACAAAATGAGTTTTCTGAGAGTCAGAATTCCGTCTTGTTCGCTTTTTTGGCTCTTTGTCAATTGTGATGCGCAAGAATTTGGTCAAGGTTGAGAATGCTAGGCATTTGCTTCTTAGTGATGTAGGTAAGTTTCACATGGATGTAAATCTTCTAGAAAGCTTAAACTCAATCTGCTGATTTTTAAGAGCAAACAAACTGTTCACAGACTGCTAGTTATGCATGTTTAAGCTTTTAAAACAGATTCTAGAAGGATTGGATTGCATTTTCTACTATACTATCCAGTTCGCTTTTTGCAGTTCACGTTTATGCTTGGTACAGTATGGGACAAGTGTTTAAAAGAGTGATTATCCTTGTACACAAGTGTCCACTTTTACAATTTTTCATGACCTTGAAAAGTTAGTATTTTATAGCTTTTGTGCCGAACTTATCCGTTTTATAGTATTTAAGTGGTTTAAGGTCAAATTGCTTGCTTTTGTCTACTAATCATGTATAATGGGGGTGGATAATAATAAAAAAAAGGAGACTGCAATGTTTTTTAAACGTTCAAACGGTGAATTCCGTGAAACCGATCGTGTGACTCGGTTCAAATTAATTAAGTCGGGTAAGAATTGGTTGCGCGCATCTACTTCGAACTTTGGGCTTCTAAAAGTGATTCGTGGTCAAGTCGAAGAGACTATTGTAGCCGAAGTACATGAAGATGCGGTGTCAGAAAAGGGACTGACAAGTCGAGGATTCTTAAAAGGGATCGTCGTGGCCGCAGCTGTTCTTAGTGCGACAACGCTTGTACATACTGGTTATGCAGATGAACTAGGAAAAGATGCAACAACTGCATCAGCTTTGGTTAGTGCACCTGCAGTTACAACAGAGTCAGAATCATTGAGTGAGCAAGGTTCTACGGACCAATCAGCAACTCTAAATGAATCTGCTACTGAAACAAAAGAAGATACAGTGGTTTCATCTGAACTAGTTGCAGATGCTCCTGTGTCTGAAGACAAAGCAATCTTGGAACAAAATGTTTCTGAAGCAGCTTTGTTGATTAACATCGCTGAAAAATACGCATCAAACCATCAAGATGCAGATCAAAAAGCAGCGATCCATGCGGCTGTTGCTAACCTTCAATCAGAATTGTCTGCAAGCACTAGTTTGGCCAATGCAACTGCTCAAGCTTATGCAGATCAACGTGCACGTTTGAGCAAGTCAGTGGATGAGCTGATGGCAGTCTTAACAGTGGCAGGTTTTGAAGGAAATACTACTGTTAACGGATCACCAGCAGTCTCTGCACAGTTGGATGCTATTTCAACGTCAACTACTCTTACTGCGCCATCTGTTGTAGAAAAAATGGATCAACCAAATGGTGCTTCAATTGAAGATCCAGCCTTGGACAATCCAAACTACAAATTGGATCCCAATGAAGAACGCTATACCTATTCAATCTGGGATCTTCAAAACTGGGCAGGTCCTGCAAATCAAGGTGGTGTTACCTATAACAATGGTGGTTACTATGTAACATTCTCAGTTGATCGTTCAACTGTAGGAACTACAACTACTCCAGTTGTTCATGCCCGTTTGGTAGAAAAAGCTACGGGTAAAGAAGTAGAAACTTTGGATATGACTGCCAAGTCAACTTACCAATTTAAGACTTTGGTGCAAGAAAATCCTACTTATGCACCTCAATTTGACTATACTACTGGAGAAGTTTCGCAAATTCTAGGAACATGGACTAATAACCGTGATGCTGGTCCAATTTCTGATGACAAATATAAGCACCATATTCTTCAAATTCGTGACACAACAAAACCAGGAAATGTTGGGGACACAAAGCCAAATGTTCAAACAGTCGTTCCAACTGAAAAAGTAACGCATACAACTCACTATAAAGTTGAGGATACAGATGAGGAATTGGCTTCATACGCTCAAACGGGTATTGAGAGTCAAACTTATCATGCCTCTAATCCGCGTACATTTGAAGGCTACGAGTTTACTCGTACTCAATCAGAAAAAGACATGACTGGATCACTCGGTGGTGTTGGAGCTAAGTACCTGGAACTCCAAGGTGGGCGCGCTCACTACTATGTGAAACGTATTGTAGAACAAGTAGATAAAGATGGTACATCTGTTGTTAAATTGTATGCTTTAGATCCTTCTAAGGTGTCATCATATAGCCCGGCAACTGATGTAAATAATCTTAATTTAGATAACTATACATTGTTGTATACCTCAGATCCTGTTAAACCAGGAGGTAAGCCAACACCTGCTGGAACAAAAGATGCCTTAAATGATCTGGGATATGTTGACAGTAAGGATGGGCAATACCATCTTCGTGTACAAACATATACTGATAGTGGAAATGGGAATGTGCGTTTGAGTGGTTGGTACAATAAGGCTACTGGGGATGCCTTTACAGCCTCACCACAATTCTCAACAGATGTCGATCCGGTTCGAAACAACACTTCCAACATCATTGGTGGGAATACACCAGGAGATAAAGCTTCAGGCTATCCATCATTCTTCAACAACTACTCGCTTCCTTCTGTTAAACAAATTTCTACCGATGTAACTCACTACTACCGTAAAACAGATGCTACAGGTAATGTTTACGTGCATTATCAAGATACAGAAGGTAAGACTATTAAGCCAGATGTAACCGATGAAAAAGATCAACCAGTTAATAAGGCCTACGATACAGTTGTAGACAATCGTCCGAACGAGATTACATTCGAAGGTAAGACTTACGAGTTAGTCCCAGCTGGTAACTACACAGTAGGTGAAGTTGATGACCAAGGACATCTTACATCATCAGATCCAACAACAGGTGCAGTTGCTAAAGAGGATAAGAATGTAACTTACATCTACAAACTTAAAGAAGGTGAAGTTGTTATCACTTATGTGGATGAGAAGGGTAAAGAGATTCAAAAACCTCGTCAAGACACACCAAACTCACCATATGACACACCATATGACACTACTGAGGAAGGTGAAAAACCTAACTTCATCAAGGCAGAAGATGGTAAGACCTATAAGATCGTACCGAAGGGTGACTATCCAGTAGGTAAGGTTGATGAAAATGGTCACCTTGAATCATCTGATCCAGTTACAGGTAAGGTTACTAAACCAAAATCAACTATCACTTATGTTTATAAAGAAGTGAATGGTAATGTCTATGTCCACTACGTTGATACAGATGGTAAGACAATCAAGGACGATGTTACTGATGAAAAAGCTCAACCAGTAGACAAAGACTACGACACAGTTGTAGACAACCGTCCACAAGAGATTGAATTCGAAGGTAATACTTACGAATTGGTTCCAGCTGGTAACTACACAGCCGGTGAAGTAGATGATCAAGGTCACTTGAAGTCAACAGACCCAACAACTGGTAAGGTTATCGAAGGCGATAAGAATGTCACTTATGTCTACAAGTTGAAAGAAAAACCAAAAGGTGAAGTTGTTATCACTTATGTGGATGAAAATGGTAAAGAGATTCAAAAACCTCGTCAAGACACTCCAAACTCACCATATGACACACCATATGACACTACTGAGGAAGGTGAAAAACCTAACTTCATCAAGGCAGAAGATGGTAAGACCTATAAGATCGTACCGAAGGGTGACTATCCAGTAGGTAAGGTTGATGAAAATGGTCACCTTGAATCATCTGATCCAGTTACAGGTAAGGTTACTAAACCAAAATCAACTATCACTTATGTTTATAAAGAAGTGAATGGTAATGTCTATGTCCACTACGTTGATACAGATGGTAAGACAATCAAGGACGATGTTACTGATGAAAAAGCTCAACCAGTAGACAAAGACTACGACACAGTTGTAGACAACCGTCCACAAGAGATTGAATTC
>NZ_JVHE01000131.1:0-599 GCF_001072925.1 Streptococcus pseudopneumoniae
ATGTTCAAGATAGCTTTACGTTCACAGGTAAGCATAATCCAACTACAAATACAACAACATGGACTGAATCTAGTCATACGTATGGAAAATTGATTGTTCCAGTTATAGATGGATACTACTCAGATAAGACAGAAGCTGGATCTAAGACAGTGACTCCTGAAAATCCTGAAGTAGTAGAGGTTATTACCTACAAACCACTTGGCAGTTTGGTTCCGAAATCTGATGATCCTAAATTCCCATCAACACCAGATGTGAAATATCCAAATGATCCAACAGATCCAACGAAACCAGGAAAACCAGTAGTTCCAGATGTTCCAGGCTATAAGCCTTACTTGCCAGATCCAAAAGATCCAGTCAAACCAGGCCAACCAGTAGATCCAGGAACACCAATCACTCCTGAAAATCCAGGTACTGACACCCCAATCATCTACGTGCCAATCGTAAATGATGTAACAAAGCCAACTAAACAAACTGTAACCTTTGAAGGAGCAGGTGACAAGACTCCAGCTGATAACGTCCAAGACGACTTCACATTTACTGGTAAAGAAAAACAAGCTGATGGAACTACAACATGGACTGAAACTAGTCACACCTATGGC
>NZ_JVHE01000132.1:0-13357 GCF_001072925.1 Streptococcus pseudopneumoniae
CTTGCCATCTTTTGCACCGTACACTTTAATAGTAGCTTTATAGCTTTGAGTGCCATTTTGTTTTAACAAGTCAAGCAGCTCTTTATCAGATTTACCTTGGGTACCTGCCAAATCCACTTCATAGAAGTAGAGACCTTTGCCCAATTTTTCTACTGGTGGAAGGGCGGGATTTTTAGCTGAACCGTTATCTGACCATGGAGCCTTGTCTGAGGCCTTCAAGATAAGGCGAGTCAACATACCATCACCTGCGAAGAATTCGTATGGAATAACTTGGTTGACTCCGGCTGTAAATGGGCCTGGGAAGTTGGCTTTATCCAAGTAAGTAGCTGGGACGTCCACTGTGTCTTTGGTGTTATCGGCCACTCCTTTTTGAACTTCAGCTGGAGCGGTCAAGCCATTCAAGTTCACTGTCAAATCTTTTGTCGCTACAAGATTGCTCAAATCGGCCTTGCCATCTTTTGCACCGTACACTTTAATAGTAGCTTTATAGCTTTGAGTGCCATTTTGTTTCAAGAAATCAAGAAGCTCTTTATCTGATTTACCTTGAGTGCCAGCCAAATCTACTTCATAGAAGTAGAGGCCTTTGCCCAATTTTTCTACTGGTGGAAGAGCAGGATTTTTAGCTGATCCGTTGTCTGACCATGGGGCCTTGTCAGAAGCTTTCAAGATAAGGCGAGTCAACATGCCGTCACCAGCGAAGAACTCGTATGGAATGACTTGGTTGACACCAGCTGTGAATGGCCCTGGGAAGTTGGCTTTGTCCAAGTATGTAGCTGGGACGTCCACTGTATCTTTGGTATTGTCGGCTACGCCTTTTTGCACTTCAGCTGGAGTGGTCGCTGGTTGCGCTTCACTGGCTTCGCGGTCTTGTCCAGAAACTATAGGCGCAGGATTTGTCGAAGGTTTAACCGCATCTTCTGTTTGTTTCTTAGATTCTGGCTTTGCTTGCACTTCTTCTTTTGGCGCTACTACTTGCTCTTTATCAGCAACATCCACTTTTTCTGAAGAGCTTGTAGTATCCAAGCTTGCTTTAGATGTTGAGTCTGCCTGTTCTGAAGGAAGAGCTGTATCAACTGCTTCTTTGAGTAGCTCTACTGGTAAATCGCTCTTTGCACTCACCGCATCTGCATCTGGCAAGACTTGGGCAGGGGTCGGATTGACTACATCGGCACGCACCGAACTTGGTTGACCAACCAGGACAAAGAAGCCACTGGCCACAACAACTGAGGCAACACCGACACTAAGACGGCGGATAGACCAACGAGTATATCTCTGATTTGGATTGAATTTCATAGGATTCTCCTTAGAGTTTTTCTTTATTTGATGACTCTAGTATAATCTCCTAAAATTAAAAAGGATTAAGAAAAAGTTAAAATTTTTCTTAAATCCCTCTTATAAAATACTTATATTGACTCAATAGTCGTTGAAAAAAAGAATAGTCATTCCTCTTCTACTCACTAAGGCTTGCTAGGGTATCCAAATATTGGTTATTAATCACCGCCATGATATAGGTATCTGGTTTTAATAAATCATTTGGTCCAAACTGTACATCTAAGGGAGCATTTTCGTAGTCACGAAAACCGAGGATATTGAGATTGTACCGTCCTCGAAGATCAAGTTGACTTAGACTCTTACCTGACCACGATTGTGGAATTTTCATCTCGACAATTGAAACATTCTTGTCCAACTGAAAGACATCTACACTGTTATTAAAGAGAATCGTCTGTGCCAACGAACGCCCCATCTCAAACTCTGGTGAAATGACTGAGTCTGCACCGATTTTTTCAAGGACCTTTTTTGCTGTATGGCTTTTAACCTTAGCAATAACAGTCGGTACCCCTAGACTCTTGCAATGCATGACTGCAAGAACACTAGACTCTAGATTTTCACCAGTTGCGACGACTACGGTATCGCAGGTATCAATTCCAGCTGATAGCAAGAGTTCCTCATCTGTGATATCTCCAACAACACCACGCACCAAGACTGGTTCAAATTGATTGATTCGTTCCTCATGGTTATCAATAGCGATAATATTTATATCATGCTTGGCGAGAGCAGCCAGAACACTACTCCCAAAAATACCCAAGCCTAAAATTCCGATTGTCCGATCTGACATAGTTTATCCTTTCTTATCCTATGGTAATATCTGCTTTCATATAGTGGATCATATCTTTCTTATCTGGTCGATACTCAGCCAAACTAACCAATAGCGTCAGAGGTCCGATTCGCCCAATAAACATCAGTAGCATAATGACACTAAGTGCTAGCTTACCTAACTCTGGTGTCAAATTAGCAGTTACTCCGACCGTAGCAAGAGCAGAAATTGTTTCAAACATAATGTAGATAAAGCGCGGATTCCCCTCGGCTGTTATTCCTACTAAGATTAAGCCCGATAAAAAAGTTATCAAGAAGATGATAAAAACACTGAATGATTTTTGAACTGTCCGAGGTTCAATTGTTCTTCTAGCCACATTTGCATGAGGTAACCCTAAAAGTTCACTGCGTGCGAATACCAACAAGACAAAGAAGGTTGTGATTTTTAGTCCCCCTGCTGTACCGCCAGGTGCCCCACCCAGAAACATCTGCAAAATATAGATCATCAAGGTAACAGGACTAGCCTGAGTAAAATCAATAGAAGCAAATCCTGCCGTCCGCATGCTGACAGTTTGGAAGAAACTAACCAGCAATTTATCTGGGAAGCTGAGATTGCCAATCGTTCCCGAATTGTTCCACTCTATCAAGAGGGTTGAAACTGTTCCAGCAAATAAAATCCCCGCTGTTAAGAAGAGGACTAGCTTAGTATGGAAACGTAGACGACGCTTTTTCTTCTTTCCTAATTGGGTAGCCAAGTCGAACCAAACCATGAAACCTAGACCACCCGTAATAATCAAGCCTGCTATCACTAAATTAATCAAAGGATCAGTTTGAAAAGCTACTAAACTTGTACTTCCAAAATTATCAAATCCAGCATTACAGAAAGCTGAAATTGCTACGAAAATGGAAGTAAAAATTCCTCGGCCCCAACCAAACTCGGGGACAAAACGAAAACTTAACAGAAAGGCTCCGAATCCTTCTACTAGAAAAGTCGTCACGAAGATGGAACGTAGAAAATCCCTCAGAGACTGGGTTTCTTCGAAGCTAAAGCTCTCCAGAATCGTTTCTCGACCTCGAAGACTGAGTTTTTGCTTGCCCTGGATATAGAAAATTCCGATAAAGGTCATGAGACCCAAACCACCAATCTGAATCAAGAACATACAGATCAGCTGCCCCCAGACATTGTAGGTCGAAGCGACAGGTAAGGTAAAAAGTCCTGTCACACAGACCATAGATACGGCTGTAAATAAATGATCAAAGTAACCGGCATGAGATGTTGAAGATTGTGCAAATGGCAGACTCAAAAGGAGAGACCCCAAGAGGATAACCAAAGCAAAACTTAAAAAGATTCTCCGAGCGGGTGATAAACGCCCTAGAATGGTATTTATTTTTTCAACAATTGATTTTAATAACATAGCTACATTGTACCACAAAAATCTGAGAATACTCACATATGACTAACGATCTCAAGGCAGAGACCTAGCGCCTTATCAAAAGCTTCTGCACCCCAATCGCGTTGGTCATAGTTATCAAGATCTGCCAAAGAATCTGCCGTAAACAACAACTCACCCCAAACTGCTCCGCGAAGCTGAGCTACTGCTGCAAGAGCTGCACACTCCATCTCCACAACTACGCAGCCTTCTTCCTTGCGATAGGCAACTTTTTCAGCTGTTTCTCGGTAAAATCCGTCTGTCGACCAAGTCATGACTTCTTCGTAAGGGACACCTAGTTGTTCCAAAACTTGCTCGATAGCAGAAATTGCTTGAACATGCACATCCATATAACGAGAAGGTGGTGCATAATGGTAGCTGGCTCCTTCATCGCGTAGGGCTCGAACTGGAACTAGAAAGGCATTTTCTTCTATACTACTCAGCACCCCGCAGGTTCCCGTGGAGATGATTTTCTCCACACCGTAACCAATCAACCAATCCATAAACTGGGCCGCAGGGGCAGAACCAACAGGAGCCTGAGCCAGACATACTTCCTCACCCTTGTGACTCATGACATAAACAGGATAGGTTTTAGTGGCAGACACAAACTCCCCAACGCACTCCGCCCCTACTTCCTGAGCAAAGCGGTCAATCTCCTCCTCCAAAAATGCATAGATGCACTTCTTTGGCAACTGTAAATCTAATCCTTCGTGATTTGGCATGATGACTGCCTGAGGATTATCATCAAACTCTAAAATAGGAATGGCGTGTTTTTGAATCATAAAGTACCTCCTCTAAATTTTTACTATTATAACAAAAGCAAAACGAAAGTCAAGACGGAAGCCTAAGTCAAATCAGAAAAAACCTACCTTAAGTAGGAAACAACAATTAAATGCTTTTCCCCTAATGGTAACATTGCTATAGTTTAGGAATTAGTGTATAATAGATTGAATTTGAAAAAGGGAGAAATCTTATGAAATTCTATTCATATGACTATGTTCTAAGCCAGATTAGTCAACAGAATTGGACCATGATTATTGTGTCGACGCTCTTAGTGATTGTGACTGGATTCTTTGCATTTAAGGCTTTCAAAGATAAAAGAGGGAGTAAGTTCCGTGAATTATCGCTCATTTCTATTTTGACGTTAATTGCTTTTGTATTGATTAGCATTACGAATCTTCAAAACAGCCAATCCAATGATAATCAATTTCGTAGTTCCTTACACTTCATCGAGATTGTATCAAAAGAGTTAGGTGTTGATAAAAAGAATGTTTATGTCAACACATCAGCAGTAACTGATGGAGCTATTATTAAGGTTGGCGAACATTTTTATCGTGCCATTAGCGGGACTGACCAAGATAGCTATTTATTAGAAAAAATGGAACTCTATAAATCAGATGTTGAACTCGTGGAGGTTGAAAAATGATAAGCTTTTTTGCTACAATTGCAATTAAATTGGCCTTGGGGCTTCTTTCTCTTGTTTTTGTTATTAACGTAACAGGTAAAGGAAATCTAGCACCAAGTTCTGCAGTGGACCAAATCCAGAACTTTGTTCTCGGGGGTATTATCGGTGGGGTTATCTACAATAGTTCTATTACCATCATCCAATACATTGTTATCCTCATTATTTGGACTATTCTCATTTTACTCCTTAAATGGTTGAATACCAATGTTTCCTTCATCAAACATCTGATTGACGGAAAACCTACGATTATCATTAAAAATGGAACATTAGATACAGAAGCTTGTCGCTCAAAAGGTCTTGCAGCCGCAGATGTAGCTCTTAAATTGCGCTCTCAAGGAATCTTCCAACTGAAGGATGTCAAGAGAGCTGTGATTGAGCAAAATGGACAGCTAATTGTTGTAAGAATGGGTGACGAAAATCCTAAGTACCCCGTCATCACAGACGGTGTTGTCCAAGTTGAAATCCTAGAAACCATTGGCAAATCAGAAGAGTGGCTAACTGAGAAATTGAAAGAAGAAGGTTTCGAAGATGTTTCTAATATCTTTATCGCTGAATATGATAAAGGTCAATTGAATATTGTAACCTATTAAAAAAATAAACTGATGCTTTTCGTATCAGTTTTTTGCTTTTTAGCATAAAAGGGTATATACTTAAATTAATATCTGATTTATACTCTTCAAAAATCAAATTCAAACCACGTCAGCTTCGCCTTGCCGTACTAGAGTACAGCCTTCGGCTAGCTTCCTAGTTTGCTCTTTGATTTTCATTGAGTATTAGTTTAGATAATTCAAAAATTTAACGGAGGTATCCCCCATGTCAATCGAAGAAAAATTCAACCAAGCTAAAGGTTCTGTTAAAGAAGGTTTTGGTAAACTAACTGGTGATACAAAAATTCAAGCAGAAGGAGCTGCAGAAAAGGTAGCTTCAAAAGCTAAAGAAGTTGCTGAAGATGCAAAAGAAGCTGTCGAAGGTGCAGTATCTGGAGTAAAAAACATCTTTAAAAAAGACGGAGAATAATTCTTTTTCGTCCTAATAACATAAGAAAATCTCCCTTCTCTTTCGAGAAAGGAGATTTTCTTTTATGGTCGTCCACCAGGGCCTCCATTTCCTTGAGGGCCACCGCCAGGTGCTCCTCCGCCTCCAGGCATCGAATTTACAATCTCAGTTTGTTTTTCACCGTTGATGTAGATATCTCCACCTGTATAGGTCGCTGTCCCATCAAAGTCAAATCCTGATTGACCTGTCATTTTGATGGTTCCGCCATTGACTGTGATATTACCGTTTGAGTCAATTGGATCTGTATCCCCTTGACCAACTTCAACCGTCAAGTTCCCACCATTCATGGTGAAGAAAATTTCACTTTGTTGGGCGTTTTTGTTCGCCGCATTGACACCATCATCTGTTGAATAGATGGTGATATCTCCACCGTTGATAGTGATTGACTTACCTTCAAGCCCTTCTGTAGAATTCTTAACAGTATAGGTCCCACTATCGATGACCAAATCACCTGAAGCGTGGATACCATCATCACCTGCGGTAACAGTGATGGTATTGTCAGAGAGATACATGGTTCCAACAGAAGTATCGTCATCATTATCAACCTTAACTCCGTCTTCCTTGGCATCGATAGTCATGGTTGTTCCAGTAATGTTAAGTTCGTCATTGACATTAAAGGCATCTCCGACTGCTGTGATATTGTAAGTACCGCCTGTGATGTGAAGTGTATCGTTGGCCTTGATAGCATTGTTTTTCTTACCATCTACATTGAGAGTTCCTTTACCATTGATGGTCAAGTCTACTTTAGAGAAGAGGGCCGCGTCAGCCTTGTCATCACTATTTGAAGCTGAATCTGAGAGGCTATTGGTTGTGCCATCTGCTAGAGTTAGGTAAACATGTCCAGCTGATGTTGCAGAAATAGCTGCATTGGTGTTGGTCATTGTTACACCATTTAGAACGATGTGTACGTCATCTGAACTTCCAGTTTCGATCTTGATTTGAACTCCATCAGATTGACCAGAAATCACATAGGTACCTGACTTAGAGATTGTAACGGTAGATCCTGATACGGCCACTCCGTCACCTGATACCGTCGCCGTTGATCCTGACAAAGTTACAGTTGCAGCTGTTTTTTCATCATAAGAAGTATCATAGTCCTTATCTGTAAAGTAACTAGATGTTTTCTTATTGGTAGTCACTGTTGTCGTTGCAGTACTATTGCTAGCTGTTGTATTTGAAGTTGACTGGGTACATGCTGTTACCAGTGCTAGAGTTGTTATACTTGTTAATAGGAATGTCCATTTTTTTGCTTTCATGCTCGTTTCCTCGTCTTTCATTTTACATGCTCTTAGTCTACGGGTCTTTCCTAAAAGAAGCCTAAACTTTTTCTGAAAGTTTTCTTAAGTTTAGTTTCAATTAAGTTAAATTTAACAAAAGTTTTAGAAACCCCCCTCTAGAATTGTAGACAAGCAAGTTCACCTTGTTTAAAAATAGTATAACTGAAAGCAAGAGGAGAAAGACTTATGAAACCATTAGAAACAACTTTTAAGCGGATTGAAACCAAATATATTATCTCCAAAGATAAACTAGACAAACTGATTCAAGATTTAAAGGAATATTTAGTAGAAGACGACTATCCAATTTCAACTATTTCAAATATCTACTTTGATACGGAAGACTTTGCTGTGCTCCAAGATGATGATTTTGGAAATAATCGAAAAGAAAAGGTTCGGATGCGGACCTATCTCAGCCAACCCAAAGCAGATAGTCAAGTATTTTTAGAAATAAAAACCAAGGACCAAGAAGGAGTTGGTCGCAAATTTAGACTACTCTCAACTCCTATTTCTATCCTTAATTTTATGACCAAAGGGCACTTGGATGCTAGTATTACTGATACAGTCGTCATTGAAAAAGTGAAAAAGCTTCACCAAGATTACAAGCAGGCTATCAAGCCTCGTATGTACATCTACTACGATCGTTATTCATTAAAAGAAAAAAAATACATCGAGGGCTACGACTATAATAAGATTCGTATCACCATTGACCAAAATCTAATCTATAGAGATGAAAATGTCAGTCTCTTTGCAGGAAATCAAGGGGCCCCTCTATTAGATGACAATACTGTGATTATGGAGATCAAAGCTCCTGGAAACAAACCTCAGTGGTTACAAGATATTCTAGACAAGTATGGTTTGATGGAGCACAAATTTTCAAAATACAGTTGTGCTTACCACAAATCTCAAGGGCTTCCTTATGCACCACGTCCCAGTATAGAAAGCGCAGGTATCGCTTATGCTTAATCTATTTAATTCCATTTTCAACAACGCCACTGCAAGTGCAGATCCCTTCCAACTACTGCTGGCACTTCTAGTCAGTCTAGTCCTCGGTTTGGCACTTACTTGGACCTACAAATATCGGACCCTCTACACCAGAGAATTTGCTATCAGCTTGACTCTGCTTCCCTGCCTTATGACCTTGGTTATTTTTCTGGTCAATGGGAGCTTGGGTACGTCAATTGCTGTAGCCGGAACCTTTAGTTTGATCCGTTTCCGTTCTGCAACGAGTGGATCAAGAGAACTGACTGCTATTTTCCTAGCCATGATTATCGGTTTGGCTTGTGGAACAGGCTATCTCTTCTTGGCCATTCTATTCACCCTATTTATCTTGGGTGTTTGGTTCCTTTTGGAAAATCAACAGATTAAAACTGACAATCAACGCCGTAGACTTTTAACAATCACGGTAGCCAATCAAGAGAAGGTACAGGAAGCTATCCAATCAGCTCTTGACCAATTCTGCTCAGAAATTGACATGATTACGATCAATAGCACAAATGCAGGGGACAACCTTAGCATTGTCTATGAAGTCGAGCTAAAAACAGAGGTCGATGATTTCCAAGTGACTAGCTATCTTACACAAAATATTGATAAATGCGATGTGGCATTGACTAAAAAAGCTAAAAAGAGAAAAAATCTCTAAAGACGAAAAACGAGGCTGGGATAAAAATTCCGACCTCGTTTTTTGCTAGCAATAAGTTTTTGATACTGAAACTGGTTAGGCTTTTCGATTTCAAAGAGCTCTTTTGAAAAAGACTTCATTTTCTCTTTCTACAATCTTTAATTTCCTTTAACTGGAATCTCTTTGATAACTCGTGCTGGATTTCCTGCCAGAACTACATTGTCACCAAAGGATTTTGTAATAACCGCTCCTGCTCCTGCAACGACATTATTCCCTAAAGTAACACCCGGTAGGACAATGACACCACCACCTGCCCAAAAGTTCTTACCAATCGTGATGGGTTTGCCAAATTCTAGTCCCGAGTTTCGTTCGTCAGGGTCCAGCGGGTGAAGGGGTGTTAAAAATTGACAGTTGGGACCAATCATAGCATTGTCACCGATGGTTATAGGACAAACATCTAGCATAGTTAAATTCCAATTGGAATAAAAATTTTCTCCCAGATGAATATTGACACCGTAATCTACCATCAAGCGAGTGTTGATGTAGAGATTTTTACCAGTAGAACCAAACCATCCTTTGATGATTTCTATACCTTTTATTGGGTCGACTTCTTCATTAAAAGCAGCTTGCTTTTGTCGCGCTTTTTGTGCTAGAGAACGGAGTTCTGGGTCGAATGGGTGATAGGGTTCCCCCGCAATCATTTTTTGATATTCAGTTTTCATATCTTGATGTCCTTGCTTTTTATACTCAATGAAAATCAAAGAGCAAACTAGGAAGAGAGCCGCAGGCTGTACTTGAGTACGGCAAGGTGAAGCTGACGTGGTTTGAATTTGATTTTCGAAGAGTATTAGATGATTGTAGCATAGTTCTATCCTTAATACAAGCAGCAAGGCAAATAGACAAAAAAACTAGTGCATCGCACGATGCACTAGTTTCTTATTAGAAAGTTGACTTTTATCAATACTTTACAGAGTTGATTAGTCTTCTTTCTTTTTACGAGCCATAAGTCCGAATCCACTCAAGATACCTACTAAACCAAGGGCAGCAAGACCAGCATGGTCTTTAGTACCAGTATTTGGCAACTGAGGAGTAGTTGTCTTAGCTACTGTTTCAGCTACTGTTTCAGTTACTGGAGTTGATTTCCTTGGTGTTTCTGGAACTTGGATTGGTTTTGGTTCTGGTGTCGGAACTGGATCTGGCGTTGGTTTCGAGTCTGGTGTCGGCACCGGATTTGGTGTTACCACCTTCTTGTAGATGTGTTGGATATTACCATCTTTATCTACAACTGTCTTCACAAACTCGTAACCTGGAATTTCTTTCTTAGGCTGTTCACCATTCTCAGTCGGATATCCTGGAATTGGATTTCCATTTTCATCAACATAAGAGGTCGTAATCTTTTCGTAGACGTGCTCGGTATCTCCGTTCGGAAGTTTCTTAGTCTCTACGAAGCGATAACCTGGGATTGCTTTCTTCGGTTGTTCACCATCTTCACTTGGATAGCATGGAATGTCATTTCCTTCTTTATCCTTGAATAATGTTTTAACTGGTTCATAGACGTGCTCGGTATCTCCATTTGGAAGTTTCTTCGTTTCTACGAAGCGGTAACCTGGAATTTCTTTCTTAGGCTGTTCACCATTCTCAGTCGGATATCCTGGAATTGGATTTCCATTTTCATCAACATAAGAGGTCGTAATCTTTTCGTAGACGTGCTCGGTATCTCCGTTCGGAAGTTTCTTAGTCTCTACGAAGCGATAACCTGGGATTGCTTTCTTCGGTTGTTCGCCATCTTCACTTGGATTGCCTGGAATGTCGTTTCCTTCTTTATCCTTGAATGATGTTTTAACTGGTTCGTAGACGTGCTCTGTATCTCCGTTCGGAAGTTTCTTAGTCTCTACGAAGCGGTAACCTGGGATTGCTTTCTTCGGTTGTTCGCCATCTTCACTTGGATTGCCTGGAATTGAATTGCCAGCTTTATCTACAAATGTAGTAACTGGTGTTACTGTTGGGGTGTATGTTGCAGAAGCCTTAGTCCCGTTTACATCTTCACGAACAACTGTTACAGATGGAGCTGTACCTGTGAATTCAGGTTCTGGTTTGAAGGTTACTGTTCCGTCTGCTACTACCGTATAAGTACCAACACCTGGGATAGTCTTGGTTGTTGAACCATCTTCGAAGGTTGCTGGTACATTATCATTCATTGGAACACGACTATCGCCTTCCTTGAATGCTGGTTTACCAGACTGTTCTTGACCTTTTGATCCAATAGTTGTAGCTGGTGTTGCTGTTGGAGTTACTGGTGTAACTGTTGGTGTGTACTTAGCAGTAACTGGAGTACCGTTCTTATCGACACGTTTAACCGTTACGCCTGTACCTTCTCCAGTGAATGATTTTTCTGGGACGAAGGTCACTGTTCCATCTGGAGAAACAGTGTAAGTTCCTTCGCCATCTACTGTCTTAGTGGTTGAACCATCTTCGAAGGTTGCTGGAACGTCATCATTCATCGGCACACGGCTGTCGCCTTCAGTAAATTCAGGCTTACCTGTTTGAGTTTGACCTTGTTTACCTGTTGATGTTGCTGGCTCAGCAGTTGGGGTAACTGGTGTTACAGTTGGTGTGTAAGTTGCAGTAACTAGAGTACCGTTCTTATCAACACGTTTCACTGTTACGCCTGTACCTGTTCCTGTGAATGATTTCTCTGGTACAAAGGTTACAGTTCCGTCTGGAGCAACTGTGTAAGTTCCTTCGCCTGGAATGGTCTTCGTAGTTGATCCATCTTCAAAGGTTGCTGGAACATCATCATCCATTGGGATTGCAGGGTTACCAGGTGTGAAGCTTGGTGTACCTGTTTGAGTTTTACCTTGGATATCTGTAGATGTTGCAGGGTCAGCAGTTGGTACAACCGGAGTAATCTTAGGTGTGTAGGTTGTTTCAGCTGGAGTGCCGTTGGCATCCTTGGCTTGAACCTTAACCGGAACGACATCACCTGAGTAAGACTTATCAGTCGGTGTGAAGGTTACAACACTTGTATCCTTATCAACTGTGAATGTACCAACAACCTTGCCTTCTGGTGATTTCGCATCTACTGATTCAGCAGGTTGACCATTTTCATCAAGAAGGGTAATGGTAGCTTTGTCGATTGGTGCAACTGGGTCACCTTCTGTGAAGGTTACGGTTCCAGTTTGAACAAGACCTTGAGGACCAGTTGATTCTGCCGGAGTTGCAGTTGGAGTAACTGAAGTTACTGTTGGTGTGTAAGTGGCAGATGCTTTGGTTCCATTCTTATCTTCACGAACAACCGTTACGGCCGGTGCTTTACCTGTGAATGATTTTTCTGGGACAAAGATTACTGTTCCGTCTGCTGCTACTGTGTAGGTACCAACGCCGTTAACTTTCTTGGTAGTTGAGCCATCATCAAACGTAGCTGGAACGTCATCATTCATTGGTACACGGCTGTCGCCTTCAATAAATTCAGGCTTACCTGTTTGAGTTTGACCTTGCTTACCTGTTGATGTTGTATCTTTCGCAGTCGGAGTTACTGGTGTCACAGTTGGTGTATAAGTCGCAGAGGCTTTGGTTCCGTTCTTATCTTCACGAATAACCGTTACAGCTTGTGCCTTACCTGTGAATGATTTTTCTGGAACAAAAGTTACTGTTCCATCGGCTGCTACTGTGTAGGTACCAACGCCGTTAACTTTCTTGGTAGTTGAGCCATCATCAAACGTAGCTGGAACATCTTCATTGATAGCTACTGTTTTCTCAACACCATCAACGGTTACTGTTCCACCCTTGAATTCAGGTTTACCGGTTTGGGTTGCACCTTGAATATCTGTTGATTCAGCTAGTGTTGCAGTTGGTGTAACTGGGGTTACTGTTGGTGTATAAGTTGCTGTAACTGGAGTACCGTTCTTATCAACACGTTTAACCGTTACACCTGTACCTTCTCCTGTAAATGATTTTTCTGGAACGAAAGTTACTGTTCCATCTGGAGCTACAGTATATGTTCCTTCACCATCTACTGTCTTAGTGGTTGAACCATCTTCGAAAGTCGCTGGTGTATCTTCATCGATTGGAACATTTGGATCACCTTCGGTGAAGGTTGGTTTACCAGATTGTGTTTGGCCTTGAATATCAGTCGATGTAGCATCTTCAGAAGTTGGTACAACAGGAGTAATCTTCGGTGTATAAGTTGTTTCAACTGTAGTTCCATTTGCATCAGCTGCTTGAACCTTAACTGGAACAACATCACCTGAATAAGATTTATCTGTTGGTGTGAAAGTAACTACACCTGTATCTTTATCAACTGTGAAGGTACCGATAACTTTTCCTGCTGGTGATTTCGCATCTACTGAGGCTACTGGTTGACCAGATTCATCAAGGAGAGTAATTGAATCCTTGTTAATTGGTACTACTTCATCAC
>NZ_JVHE01000008.1:0-20109 GCF_001072925.1 Streptococcus pseudopneumoniae
CGAACCTACGACATCATGATTAACAGTCATGCGCTACTACCAACTGAGCTATGGCGGATTAAATAGTCCGTACGGAATTCGAACCCGTGTTACCGCTATGAAAAGACGATTTCTTAACCAACGGACCCTCTACCTGTAGCAGATATAACCATTATATCAATTTATCAAAAATTGTCAATTACTTTTTTTGGTTTTTAGACATTAGTTCTCTCAATTTTTTAGTTTTTAGGCGAGAGATAGGACAACGATGATCTTCATAAAATACAACTTCCATTTTTTTACGATCAATTTCTCTCACATTACCGATATTGACTAAAAATGACTTGTGAGCTAGATAAAAACGTTGGGTTTCCTTATCCTTTTCTTGAATATCTGTCATTGTTCCGTAGAATTCTTTTGCAAAATTCTTACCTACAATTCGTAATTTATGAGAAGTTCCAGTTGTCTCAATGTAGAGAATATCATGATAAGGAATACAAAGATCATTTCCTTTATAACTATAATCAAAATAATCAACGACTGATTGGTTTTCAAGTAAAGTAGTTTTAGTGTAAAGCACACAGTCGGCAACTCTATTTTTAAAAACTTGATCACTGGTTTCTTTATCAATGAAATCCAATGCTGAAACTTTGTATTTATAAGTCAAGGTAGCAAATTCAGATCGACTTGTAATAAAAACAATAATGGCATAAGGATTGCGGTGACGAATAAATTGAGCAACCTCAAATCCTTTTCTCTCAATCCCATTGATATCAATATCTAGAAAATAAAGCTGATTAACTTCATCATGCTCTACATATTCCATAAACTCTCTCACTTTTCCTGTTGTTTTATAGGAGATAGGAATATTTGTTTCCTTAGATATTTTATTCAAAGTTGTTTCCAACCTTACTTGGTGTTCTATAATATCTTCTAAAATCAATACTTTCATATCAGTTCCCTCTTAAATCTAATTACTTGTTTAAATACATCATTATCAATTTCTGTTTCTAAAATAACATTGTCATATTTTCCTAAAATTTCTTTAACATTATTAAGTCCAAGTCCTCTATGTCTTCCTTTAGTTGAAAATCCTAATTCAAATAAATCTTCGGATTTTACCTTTCTTTTTTTACAAGAGTTTTGGATGACAACTAAGGTTTCAAGATCCAACTTGATAATAGCTACCTCTAGTTGTTTCTGATAGCTTTCAACTGCCCCCTCAACAGCATTATTGAGCAGAACGCTCATCACGCGCACCAAATCTAACAATTCCATAGATAAAGGTGTAATAATATCTTTTACCTCTAATGTGTACTCTACATCATTAGTTTTCGCATTGACAATAGATTGGGCAATCAAACTACGAAGTGCTGAATCCTCAATATTGTTCAAATCGAAATAGGTATACTTATCTGAACGTAATTTTTGATTTGCTTTGACAAGAACTTCACTGTAAACTCTGTTAATTTCTTGTAAATCTTTACTTTCGATCGCCATTCTTAAGCTGACAAGCATTCCTGTATAGTCATGACGAAAACCACGAATTTCATTATATAAGGAAACAATCTCATCCGTGTAAGTTTGCAAGTGTTTTTGCTCAAACTTCTTTTGTTCCAATTCAATTTCTTTTTCTATCTGAACTTTGTGAGAATTCATGGAGAAAAAGGTCAAAAGTAGGCCAACAAAAACAATGGATGATAAAATACTTCCAAAACCATTTAAGTGACGAATCGTACTCACAATATCTGAAGTGAAAGAGACAACGTGTAGAAAAATAAATGTAAAGAGCACTTTCTTCAGAAAAGGATATAGATAGTCTTTATCAAAATATTTAAATTCGAGATGGAAATAAGAAACAACAACTTTAATAACCAAATAAGTTAAGATCAGGATAAATAGAGAAAAATAATTGTTATACTTCAATGCAAACTCATCTCCTGTAATAGATGATAAGGTTACTGATAAAAAGTTATTAGTACTATTATATAAAAGAGAAAATAATAGACTGATAAAAATTCCCTTAGATTTCTCATACTTCTTAAATCCAACAAAGTAACCAAATAGGAGGAAAGGAAATAAAAATTTAGACAAACCAAAACTATCTAAGTTCAAGAAATGGAGAGTTACTTCTAATACTAATGGTAGTAGAAAGATATAAAGACTAAAAAAATATTGGTCTTTTCTAGTTGCTTTACAAACCCATTCATGAATTTTACTAATAATAAAAACATAAACAATAGCAATTACTAATCCGAATAAATCCATTATTTCCCACCTTTATTTTTACTTACTTACTTTTTGAAAAAAGAAAATTATTTATTGTATACATAGGTCTCCATTCCCCACCTCTAATTTCCTGCAGTTCTTTTTCGTTCAATTCTTGGAAATCTTTCATTTGAGCAAAATCTGTATTCTTTTTCATAATATAAACTCCTATAATGTTTTTCTTGTAAATTAACTTACAAAAATATTATATAAAATCTACGATACCTATAGAGAATTATTTCTCAAATGCTCAAATTTTATTCTGAAATGTCAAATTTTTACAAAAAAAGCTGGGATTTTTTCCCAGCTTACGATTTAACACTGATCCCAGCAGGATTCGAACCTGCGACCGTTCGCTTAGAAGGCGAATGCTCTATCCAGCTGAGCTATGAGACCTTACTAATCTATCTTATCAAAAAAAGCTAGCTTAGTCAATCATCTATTTATGATAGGGAGAGCCCTGTTGAATCGAAAACGCTCTATAAATTTGTTCTACTAAGACTAATCTCATTAGTTGATGAGGAAGCGTCAATCTACCAAAACTAACAGAGAGATTGGCTCTCTTTTTCACCTCTGGAGATAGTCCTAAACTCCCACCAATGATAAAAGTGATTGTTGAAAATCCATTGATAGAAGCTCTTTCAAGCTGCTTACTGAACTCTTCAGAAGAAAAAGTTGTTCCTTCAATAGCTAAAACAACTACAAAATCACGTCCCCCTACTTTAGCAAGAATGCGATTCCCTTCCAACTCCAAAATCTTTTGATTTTCAGATTCGCTGGCCCGATCTGGTGTTTTTTCATCAGCCAACTCAATCATTTCTAGATTAGCAAAGCGTGAAATTCTCTTGGAGTATTCTGCTATGCCATCTTTGAGATATTTTTCTTTCAGTTTTCCAACTGTTACCACTTTAATTTTCATTCTTCTATTCTAACATATTCACACTCAATTTCACATCTTATTCACAGATAAGATTTTGAAAAACTTCAATAAATTCACAGTTTTTCGAAAGTTATCCACAGATTGTGAAAAACTTTTTTGTTTTTAAGCTTGGATTAAGTTAGCTATTTTATACTTTCATTGATAAAAAAACATGGAGGCTTCTATGAAAAACTTAAAAACTAGTTCCAAAAAATTGGGACAACTTTTATTAGTCATTCTCATTAGCTTTTTTAGTGGGGTTTTAGGTACTTTTACAACATTGCAGCTCAGTCAAAAACAAAATAGTGGTACGACAACTACAACGACTGTCAGCAAAACAGCTGTAAAAAATGAAAACTCAACTACACAGGCAGTCGATAAAGTTAAAGATGCTGTTGTATCTGTCATTACTTACTCATCAAATTCTCAAAATAGTTTACTCGGATCTGATGAAACTGATACAGATACCAATGCTGAACAAGTATACAGCGAAGGTTCTGGGGTCATTTATAAAAAGGAAGGGGATACTGCCTACCTTGTAACCAATACTCACGTTATTAATGGCGCTAAAAAAGTTGATATTCGTTTAGCAGATGGCACAAAAGTCCCTGGTGAAATTGTGGGTTCTGATACTTATTCAGATATTGCCGTTGTAAAAATTGCTGCAGATAAGGTCACAACAGTAGCCGAATTTGGTGATTCTAGTCAACTAACAGTTGGAGAAACAGCTATTGCAATCGGAAGTCCTCTAGGTTCTGAATATGCCAATACTGTGACACAGGGGATTGTATCAAGTTTAAATAGAAATGTATCTCTAAAATCTGAAGACGGACAAGCTATCTCAACCAATGCTATCCAAACAGATACAGCTATTAACCCTGGGAACTCAGGTGGTCCTTTGATTAATATCCAAGGTCAAGTTATCGGTATTACATCAAGTAAGATTGCCTCTAATGGTGGAACATCTGTCGAAGGTCTTGGTTTTGCCATTCCTGCAAACGACGTAATCAATATTATTAAGCAGTTGGAAAAAGATGGAAAAGTAACTCGACCTGCTCTTGGAATCCACATGGTTAACTTATCAAATCTTAGTACAACTGATCTTCAAAAACTAAAACTTCCTGGAAATGTTACTTCTGGTGTAGCTATTCGTTCTGTTCAAAAAAATATGCCTGCCAATGGACATCTGCAACAATATGACGTCATTACAAAAATAGATGATAAAGCTATTTCTTCCACTACTGAATTGCAAAGTGCTCTATATAGTCATTCTATTGGAGACAGTATGACTGTTACTTACTACCGTGATGGTAAGGAAGAAACAACAACTATTAAATTAGATAAAAGTACTAGTGATTTAGATAAGTAGTTTACAGATATGTAAAGTTGCTTTACAGAATATCTAAGTTGTGTTAATGTAGAATTATGGAAGAATTTAAAATTGTTCAAATAAAAGATATTCAAAAAAATCCCTATCAACCTCGTAAGGAATTTTCAGAAGAAAAAATTCAAGAACTGGCACAATCTATTAAGGAAAACGGCTTGATTCAGCCTATTATCGTTAGAAAATCTCCAGTACTTGGATACGAAATTCTAGCTGGAGAAAGACGGTATCGTGCTTCAATTGCTGCTGGACTTTCAGAAGTTCCAGTCATTGTTAAGCAACTTTCTGATCAAGATATGATGCTTCATTCTATCATTGAGAATCTCCAACGAGAAAATTTAAATCCTATCGAGGAAGCTAAAGCATATCAATCCTTAATTGATAAAGGTTTTACCCACACAGAAATTGCTGAAAAAATGGGGAAATCTCGACCTTATATTACAAACCTAGTTCGATTGTTAGGATTACCTAAACATATCCTGACAGAAGTTGAAAGTGGTAGACTTTCTCAAGCTCATGCTAGACTCCTCATTCAATTATCAAGTGATAAACAAGATAAACTCTTGAATCGTATTCAAACTGAAAATCTCTCTGTTCGACAAGTTGAACAAATACTACAAAAAACGAAGAAGAGCAGCAAAAAAGAAAAAGACCACTTTGTCAAAGACGAAGAGCAAAAATTGAAAAAAATACTCGGATTAGATGTTCAGATTAAGCTACAAAAAAAAGATAGTGGTAAAATTTCAATTTCCTTCCATAACCAAGATGAATACCAACAATTTATTAACAGCCTGAAATAAGGCTGTTATTTTAGTATTCTTAACGAACATGGTTATCCACTGCATTTTAGTTTTTAAAAGCCCAGTATTTCAGAATTTTTCTTAGTTATCCACATTTTGTGGATAACATTTAAAAACATTGTTAATTGTTTTCCACAACTTGTGGAAAAATAATCTTATCTATGGTAAAATGATTCTATCAATAAACCTTTTAAATTCTATAGTAAAGGAGGAGGAAATCATTGAAGGAAAAACAATTTTGGAATCGTCTTTTAGAACTTGCACATGATAAATTAACTCAGTCAGTTTATGATTTCTATATTTTAGACGCAAAACTGGTTAAAGTTGAAGAAAATACTGCAACGATTTTCTTACCCCGCGATGAAATGCAGATATTCTGGGAACGAAATATCAATGGGATACTTTTAGCAGCAGGTTTTGAAATCTATGATACTGAAATAAAAGCTCATTATATCTTCACGAAAGTTGAAGAAGCTAGCTCACAAGTAGCTTTCGAGTCTGAACCTGGCAACGATTATCAACCAAGTCAATCCACTATTCCATATTCTGAAACTGGACTCAAGGAAAAGTATACTTTCGATAATTTTGTTCAAGGGGATGGTAATGTTTGGGCTAAGTCTGCTGCTTTGGCTGTTTCTGAAGATCCAGGATTAACTTACAATCCTCTATTTATCTACGGAGGGCCTGGACTTGGAAAAACTCACCTGTTAAATGCCCTTGGAAATGAAATTCTAAAAAAGAGCCCAAATGCGCGTGTAAAATACATACCTGCTGAAAGTTTTATTAATGAATTTCTAGAGCATTTGAGACTTAATGATATGGAAAAATTCAAGAAAACTTACCGTAGTTTAGACCTCCTACTCATTGATGATATTCAATCACTTAGTGGAAAGAAAGTACAAACTCAGGAAGAGTTCTTCAATACATTTAATGCCCTTCACAATAATAATAAACAGATTGTTTTGACGAGCGATCGTAGGCCTGAACATTTAGAGAGTCTACCTGAACGTCTGGTCACGCGCTTCTCGTGGGGATTAACGACAGATATCACACCACCTGATTTTGAAACACGTATTGCTATTTTACAGAGTAAGACTGAACATCTCAACTATCATTTTCAGAATGATACACTCGAATATTTGGCTGGACAGTTTGACTCTAACGTGCGAGAACTCGAGGGAGCACTCAACGATATCAGCCTAATGGCCAAAGTCAAAAAGATTAACGATATCACAGTTGACATTGCAGCTGAAGCTATTCGTGCTCGTAAACAAGACGTTAGCAAAATGATCGTGATTCCAATTGATAAAATCCAGACAGAAGTTGGAAACTTCTATGGTGTTAGTGTCAAGGAAATGAAAGGAACTAGACGTGTTCAAAATATCGTTTTAGCCCGTCAAGTTGCCATGTATCTAGCCAGAGAAATGACTGATAATAGCCTTCCTAAGATTGGAAAAGAGTTTGGTGGTAAAGACCACACAACAGTCATTCACGCTCATGGAAAAATCAAATCCATGCTTGAAACAGATGATAATTTACGTATAGAAATTGAAAACATCAAAAAGAAAATTAAATAACTTGTGGATAACTTTTTAAAAAGACTCTTATTTATCCACATCTTTCAAACAAGGCTCTGTCCTTGAGTTTTCTTGATTACAAGTGTTTTTCCACAGATTTCACACGCTCTATTATTACTATTATCCTTCTAATAATAAAAAGAATAAAGGAGAATCCATGATTCATTTTTCAATTAATAAAAACTTATTTTTACAAGCTTTAAATACAACAAAGAGAGCTATTAGCTCAAAGAATGCAATTCCTATTTTATCGACTATAAAAATTGATGTTACCAATGAAGGAATTACCTTGATTGGATCAAATGGTCAAATCTCAATCGAAAATTTTATCTCGCAAAAAAATGAAAATGCAGGTCTCTTGATTAACTCTTTAGGTTCAGTTCTACTGGAAGCTTCTTTCTTTATCAATGTTGTTTCAAGTCTTCCAGATGTAACACTTGATTTTAAAGAGATTGAGCAAAAGCAAATTGTCTTAACTAGTGGAAAATCAGAGATTACTCTTAAAGGAAAAGATAGTGAGCAATATCCACGTATTCAGGAAATTTCTGCAAGCAATCCTTTAGTTCTTGAAACAAAACTTCTTAAAAAGATTATCAATGAAACAGCTTTTGCAGCTAGTACCCAAGAAAGCCGTCCTATTTTGACAGGTGTCCACTTTGTTTTAAGCAACCACAAAGAATTAAAAACAGTTGCGACAGATTCTCACCGTCTCAGTCAGAAAAAATTGACACTTGAAAAAAATAGCGATGATTTTGATGTTGTCATCCCAAGTCGTTCGCTACGCGAATTTTCAGCTGTTTTTACGGATGATATCGAAACAGTAGAGATTTTCTTCGCCAATAATCAAATTCTCTTTAGAAGTGAAAATATTAGCTTCTACACACGTCTCTTAGAAGGAAATTATCCAGATACCGATCGATTGATTCCAACAGATTTCAATACAACAGTGACTTTTGACGTTGCTAAACTACGCCAGTCTATGGAACGTGCTCGACTCTTATCAAGTGCGACACAAAATGGTACTGTTAAATTAGAAATCAAAGAAGGAGTTGTAAGTGCTCATGTTCATTCTCCAGAAGTAGGGAAAGTAAACGAAGAAATTGACACTGAAAATGTAAGTGGTGCTGATTTGACGATTAGTTTCAACCCAACTTATTTGATTGAAGCACTAAAAGCTTTGAATAGCGAAAAAGTTACAATCAGCTTTATTTCAGCAGTTCGTCCATTTACTCTAGTTCCAGCTGATACAGATGAAGATTTCATGCAGCTCATCACGCCAGTTCGCACAAATTAATGGAAAGAGGTTGAGCCTAGCTCGCCTCTTTTATGATATAATCGAAAAAGAAAAAGGAGATTAACTATGTATCAAGTTGGAAATTTTGTTGAAATGAAAAAACCACACGCTTGTACAATCAAATCAACAGGTAAAAAAGCCAATCGTTGGGAAATTACCCGTGTTGGTGCAGATATCAAAATAAAATGTAGCAATTGTGATCATGTGGTCATGATGAGTCGCTATGATTTTGAAAGAAAAATGAACAAAATCATCGACTAGGAACCCCATAGTAAGAGGGTTAGCAAGTTTTCCCTTTTTGTGTTATAATATTGAAGATTGAAATGTGAACGGAGAATGAGAAACTATGGCTTTAACAGCAGGTATTGTAGGTTTACCAAACGTTGGTAAATCAACCCTATTTAATGCAATTACAAAAGCAGGAGCAGAGGCTGCAAACTATCCATTTGCAACCATTGATCCAAACGTTGGAATGGTAGAAGTTCCAGATAAACGCCTCCAAAAATTGACGGAAATGATTACTCCTAAAAAGACAGTTCCAACAACCTTTGAATTTACAGATATTGCAGGGATTGTAAAAGGAGCATCAAGAGGAGAAGGTCTTGGGAATAAATTCTTGGCCAACATCCGTGAAGTTGATGCGATTGTTCATGTGGTTCGTGCTTTTGATGATGAAAATGTTATGCGTGAGCAAGGTCGTGAAGATGCCTTTGTTGATCCGCTAGCAGATATTGATACTATTAACTTAGAGTTGATTCTTGCTGATTTAGAATCAGTCAATAAACGCTATGCGCGTGTAGAAAAAATGGCGCGTACGCAAAAAGACAAGGAATCAGTTGCAGAATTTAACGTTCTCCAAAAGATTAAACCTGTTCTTGAAGATGGAAAATCAGCACGTACCATTGAATTTACAGATGAAGAGCAAAAAGTAGTCAAAGGTCTTTTCCTTTTGACCACGAAACCAGTTCTTTATGTAGCTAACGTTGATGAGGATGTGGTTGGAGACCCAGAATCTATCGATTATGTGAAACAAATTCGTGAATTCGCAGCAACAGAAAATGCAGAGGTAGTGGTTATCTCTGCGCGTGCTGAAGAAGAAATTTCTGAGTTAGACGATGAAGATAAAAAAGAGTTTCTTGAAGCTATTGGTTTGACAGAATCAGGTGTGGATAAGTTGACTCGAGCTGCTTATCACCTACTAGGACTTGGAACTTACTTCACAGCTGGTGAAAAAGAGGTTCGTGCTTGGACCTTTAAACGTGGCATGAAAGCTCCTCAAGCTGCTGGTATCATCCACTCAGACTTTGAAAAAGGATTTATTCGTGCAGTGACCATGTCTTATGACGATTTGGTAAAATACGGTTCTGAAAAGGCTGTAAAAGAAGCTGGACGTTTGCGTGAAGAAGGAAAAGAATATATCGTTCAAGATGGCGATATCATGGAATTCCGCTTTAACGTTTAATAACATTTAATAAATAGTGTCAATTAGGTTGGAAAAAGATTCCAACCCTTTTGGCTTTTGAAAGGAAAAATAAATGACCAAATTACTTGTAGGATTGGGAAATCCAGGGGATAAATATTTTGAAACCAAACACAATGTTGGCTTTATGCTGATTGACCAACTAGCCAAAAAACAGAATGTTACCTTTACACACGATAAGATATTCCAAGCTGAGTTAGCCTCATTTTTTCTTAACGGTGAAAAAATTTATCTGGTGAAACCGACGACTTTTATGAATGAAAGTGGAAAAGCTGTTCATGCATTGTTAACCTACTATGGTTTAGATATTGAAGATTTACTGATTATTTACGATGATCTTGACATGGAAGTCGGAAAAGTTCGTCTTCGTGCTAAAGGATCAGCTGGTGGTCATAATGGAATTAAGTCGATTATTCAACATATCGGTACACAGGTTTTCAATCGTGTAAAGATTGGTATTGGTAGACCTAAAAAAGGAATTTCTGTTGTTCACCATGTTTTGAGTAAGTTTGATCAAGAAGATTATATTGGCATTTTACAGTCAATTGACAAGGTTTACGATGCTGTAAATTATTATTTACAAGAAAAAAACTTTGAAAAGACGATGCAGAAATATAATGGGTAAGGAAATGGCATTAATCGATTTCTTTTTAGAGAATAAACAAATCCTATCTTGGCATGAGAACTTACCACAGAAACAAAGACAATTATTACTAGGTCTTTCTGGCTCAGCAAAATCGTTAGCGATTGCTAGTAGTCTGAAGAGTCAGGATAAGGTTTTAGTGATGACTTCCACATATGGAGAAGCTGAGCGTCTGATTAATGATCTAATCTCCATATTAGGTTCTGATCTTGTTTATCCATTTCTAGTAGATGATTCACCAATGGTTGAATTTTTGGTATCATCTCAGGAAAAGATTTTTTCTCGGGTTGAAGCTTTGCGTTTTCTAAGAGATGAGTCTCAAAGAGGGATTTTAGTTTGTAACGTCGCAGCTAGTCGAGTATTCTTGCCGAATCCTCAAGTTTTTGATGATAGTATCTTAGAACTTCAAGTGGGGCAAGAATGCGAACAAAGAGAATTAAAAAATCACTTGATTTCTCTTGGTTATAAGAAAGTTACACAAGTTCAAAGTCAGGGAGAATTTAGCCTTCGTGGAGATATTCTAGACATATTTGAAACCTCTCAAATATGTCCTTATCGGATTGAATTTTTCGGTGATGAGATTGATGGCATTAGAGAATTTGATACTGAAACTCAATTATCAAAAGATAGTCAAACTCAAGTACTAATCTATCCAGCTAGTGATATTTTGTTAACGAATGAAGATTATCATCGTGGTCAGAAATTTTTAGAACATGAGATTGATAAGGCACTTTCTCCAACTTTAAAGTCTTACCTAGAAGAAGTTTTTAGTTGTACGAAAGAGCAAGTTCTTCATGTAGATATTCGCAAGTTTTTGTCTGTATTTTATAAAAAACAGTGGACCTTGATAGACTATTTGAATCAAGTTCCTGTTATATTTGACGATTTTCAAAAAATCATGAACCAGTACGATGCTTTTGATAAGGAAACAGCTAGCTACTTTACAGAAGATTTACATAATAGTAAAGCAGTATCAAGTTTACAATATTTTGCTGATGTAGAAAGTCAGTTTAAAAAATATGTACCAGCGACTTTCTTTTCAAATTTTCAAAAAGGCCTTGGAAATTTGAAATTTAATAATCTGTACCAGTTCAATCAATATCCTATGCAAGAGTTCTTTAATCAGTTTTCTTTTCTGAAAGAAGAAATTGAACGTTACATAAAATTAAAGTATACGATTGTTCTTCAATCAAGTAGTAAAACTGAACTAAAGAAACTGTCAACGATTCTTGATGAATACGATATTAAAGTTGATAATAGTAATGAAAGTGAAATCTGTAAAGGAACTGTCAATCTTATTGAAGGAAATCTGCGACATGGGTTTCATTTTGTAGATGAGAATCTTATATTTATTACTGAATATGAAATTTTTAAAAAGAAGATTAAACGCAAGTATCGAAGACAAAATATCAGTAACTCTGAACGATTAAAGGATTATAATGAACTCCAAAAAGGAGACTATGTTGTTCATCAAATCCATGGTATTGGTCAATATTTAGGGATTGAAACGATTGAAATCAAAGGAATTCATCGAGACTACGTAAGTGTCCTATATCAAAATGGTGATCGTATTTCTATTCCTGTAGAACAAATTCAAACCTTATCTAAATATGTTTCAAGTGATGGAAAAGCTCCAAAGTTAAATAAACTAAATGATGGACGTTTTAAAAAAGCGAAGCAAAAAGTAAAGAGTCAAGTTGAAGATATTGCAGATGATTTAATTAAGTTATATGCAGAGAGAAGTCAACTTAAAGGTTTTGCATTTTCAAAAGATGATGAAGACCAAAACGCTTTTGACGAAGCTTTCCCATATGTAGAGACTGAGGACCAACTTCGAAGTATCGAAGAAATAAAAAAAGATATGCAGGCTCCTCAACCGATGGACCGACTATTAGTTGGAGATGTTGGTTTTGGTAAGACAGAAGTTGCTATGCGAGCTGCATTTAAGGCTGTCAATGATCATAAACAGGTTGTCGTTTTAGTGCCAACAACTGTTCTTGCTCAGCAACATTACAGTAATTTTAAGGAAAGATTTGAACAATTTGCTGTCAACGTAGATGTTTTGAGTCGTTTCAGAAGTAAAAAAGAACAGACTGAAACACTTGAGAAATTAAAAAAAGGTCAAGTAGACATCTTGATAGGGACCCATAGAGTCTTGTCTAAAGATGTTGAGTTTGCTGATTTGGGGTTGATGATTATTGATGAAGAGCAACGTTTTGGTGTTAAGCATAAGGAAGCTTTGAAGGAATTAAAAAAGAAGGTTGATGTCTTAACCTTGACAGCTACACCAATTCCTCGAACTCTTCATATGTCTATGTTAGGTATCCGAGATTTATCAGTCATCGAAACTCCTCCAACCAATCGATATCCTGTACAAACCTATGTCCTTGAACAGAATGATCGTGTGATTCGTGATGCTGTATTGAGAGAAATGGATCGTGGTGGTCAAGTTTACTATCTTTACAACAAAGTTGACACTATTGAAAAGAAGGTTTCAGAGTTACAAGAACTTATTCCAGAAGCTTCTATTGGTTTTGTTCATGGTCAAATGAGTGAAGTGCGCTTAGAAAATACACTTCTTGATTTCATTGAAGGACAATATGATATTTTAGTAACTACAACAATCATTGAAACAGGTGTAGACATTCCAAATGCTAATACCTTGTTTATAGAAAATGCAGATCATATGGGTTTGTCAACCTTGTATCAATTAAGAGGTCGTGTTGGTCGTAGTAATCGAATTGCTTATGCTTATCTCATGTATCGTCCAGATAAAACTTTGACAGAAGTTTCTGAGAAGAGATTAGAAGCTATCAAAGGTTTCACTGAACTGGGTTCTGGTTTCAAAATTGCTATGCGTGATTTATCCATTCGTGGAGCTGGGAATCTTTTAGGAAGCTCTCAGTCT
Organism: Streptococcus pseudopneumoniae; assembly: GCF_001072925.1. GTDB lineage: Bacteria > Bacillota > Bacilli > Lactobacillales > Streptococcaceae > Streptococcus > Streptococcus pseudopneumoniae_Q. The sequence continues at coordinate 13,253 of NZ_JVHE01000008.1, forward strand.
GGATTTATCGATTCTGTTGGTTTTGAGTTGTACTCTCAGTTGTTAGAAGAAGCAATTGCTAAGAAAAATGGAACTGACAAAAAGCGTGAAAAAGGAAATGCTGAGTTAATTCTACAAATTGATGCTTATCTTCCAGATGAGTATATTTCAGATGAACGACATAAAATTGAAATTTACAAGAGAATTCGTCAGATTGACAATCGTGTCAACTATGAAGAATTACAAGATGAGTTGATCGATCGTTTTGGAGAATATCCAGATGTGGTTGCTTATCTTTTAGAAATTGGATTAGCCAAAGCATATCTTGACAAAGTATTTGTCAACCGTGTAGAAAGAAAGAATAATAAGCTTGTCATTCAGTTTGAAAAAATATCGCAACAACTATTTTTAACACAAGATTATTTCCAGGCTCTTTCTCAGACAAGTTTGAAGGCAAATATTTCAGAAAATCAAGGTTTAATCGAAGTTGTTTTTGATATTCGTAATAAAAAGGATTATGAGATTTTAGAAGGTCTTTTAACTTTTGGAGAATCATTAGCAAATATAAAAGATTCAAAAGAGTCGAATTAGGTAAAACATTTTTCTTCTATAAAAGGGATAAAAATGGTACAATAATAATTTGAGGTAATAAAAATGAGATTAGATAAATATTTAAAAGTATCAAGAATTATTAAGCGTCGTACAGTAGCTAAAGAAGTTGCAGATAAGGGACGTATCAAGGTAAATGGTATTCTTGCTAAGAGTTCTACAGATTTAAAAATCAATGACCAAGTTGAAATTCGTTTTGGAAATAAATTGTTGCTCGTAAAAGTGTTAGAAATGAAAGATAGCACTAAAAAAGAAGATGCTGCAGGTATGTATGAAATTATCAGCGAAACAAGGGTAGAAAACGATGTATAAAAAAATTGTACAAATGAATAATTCTTTTATTCAAAATGAACACCAACGTCGTAAATACTTGATGGAAGAACGACAAAGACGAAATCGTTTTATGGGCTGGGTTTTGATTTTGATTATGTTGTTGTTCATCCTACCAACCTATAATTTGACTCAAAGTTATCAGCAACTACTCGAACGTCGCCAACAGTTAGCCGATCTGAAAAAACAGTATCAAGAATTGAGCGATGAAAAAGATAAAGAATCGAATCTTGCAACCAAATTAAAGGATGAAACATACGCAGCCAAGTATTTGCGTGCAAAATATTACTATTCAAAATCATGGGAGGAAGTTTATACTATTCCAGACTTACTTCCTAGGTAATGTAAAATGGAAAATTTATTAGATATTGTAGAAAAGTTTTTAAGTCAATCAGATGAAAAATTAGAAGAGTTAACTCAAAAAAATCATCTGTTACGGCTACAAGAAGAAGAGGAAAAAAAGAATGCGTAAATTTTTAGTGATATTACTACTTCCTATTTTTTTAAAAAGTGTCCAAGTAGTAAGCACTGAGAATCCAGTTATCATTCCAAACCAAGAAGTTTATTCCTTAACCCACGCTTCGTATCATTTTTACTATCAAGATGTTATAGAATCTCCAAAATTTTATGGTGAAACGTCTGTTTATTCTACAGAAGATTTGATTAAAGAATCAGGAAAAGTCAATGCAGATACAAAATTATCTGTTTTAGAATGGAGATTAAATAAACAAGGACAGCCTGTCTTTAAATTGTCAAATAATCAATTTGTGATGGCTGATAAACGACTTTTATACGATAGTTCCATCGTAAACGATTTTTCTAAACGAGTATGGTTAGAACCAGGATTTGTCGTTTATAATAGTCCTTATGATCAACAAGAATTAAAGTCTACTTTAGCAGCTTATCAAGAGGTTGAAGTAGATATGTCTATTTTTGCTGGTGGTCATGAATTTTTACATATCAAACAAATTGGTTGGATTTCGACGGATTACATTTCCAACGATGACAATCGTATCCAGAAAGTTCAAGAGTTGTTATCTGCGAATTATCAAAATGAACAGTTTTCTATTTATGTTAAACAATTAAGCACGGGTAAGGAAGCTGGAATTAATGAAGATCAAAAAATGTACGCTGCTAGTGTTATGAAATTGCCTTATCTTTATTATGTTCAAGAAAAAATCAATCAAGGTGATTACCAACTTGACACGAAATTGAAGTACATTTCTGAAGTAAATGATTTCTCTGGTTCTTATAAACCTGAAGGAAGTGGAAGTCTCCCTAAAACCGCGGACAATAAAGAGTACACTCTCAAAGATTTAATTACAAAGACAGCGAAAGAATCTGACAATGTAGCTCATAATATTCTTGCTTATTATATTACGAATAAATCAGATGAAACCTTTAAAAAAGAAATGGCTACTATCGCAGGTGAAGAGTGGGATGTGACAGATAAGTTGGCTTCAGCTAGAATGGCTGGTCAAGTTATGGAATCTATTTACAATCAAAATGGTTTTGTTTTAGAATCTCTATCGCAAACAGCTTTTGATAATCAGCGGATTGCTAAGAATATTTCTGCTAAGGTAGCCCATAAAATTGGGGATGCAGATGAATTTAAACACGATGTAGGAATAGTCTATACAGATTCTCCTTTCATTATTTCAATCTTTACCAAAAATTCTGATTATGATACCATTTCTAAAATTGCTAAGGATGTCTATGAGGTCCTAAAATGAGAGACCAAGATTTTTTAAATCATTTTCTAGAAAAAGGTTATTTTAAAGATCATTCACGAGTTGTACTAGCCTTGTCTGGTGGATTGGATTCGATGTTTCTCTTTCACCTCCTATCAACTTATCAAGAAGAACTCGGGATTGATTTGTTTTTAGCTCATGTGAACCATAAACAACGATTAGAATCGGATAATGAGGAATATGAATTAATAAAACTAGCTGAACAAGTTGGAGTTCCAATTTACGTAGCTCATTTTACTGGAGATTTTTCAGAAGCAAATGCTCGTCAATTTCGCTATGATTTTTTTAGAGAAGTAATGGAGAAAACGTCATCTACAGCTCTTGTAACAGCTCATCATGCAGATGATCAGGCTGAGACGATTTTTATGCGAATGATTAGGGGTGTTAGATTACAACATTTATCAGCTATTAGAGAAAGACAAGAGTTTGATAAGAGAGAATTAATTCGTCCTTTGCTGTCTTTTTATAAGAGGGATTTTCCTGAAGTTGAGCATTTTGAAGATAGGACGAATAAAGAAAATCATTATTTTCGCAATCGAGTTCGTAATATTTACTTACCACAACTGGAAAAAGAAAATATTCAGGTAAAGAGAGCGTTTTTAGAGTTTGGAAAAGAAGTATCTGACTATCAAATTGCTCTGACTGAATTATCTCAAACAGTCAATGTGGAAGATTTAACTCAGTTTTTGTCTTTTAGTGAATCAACACAGCGAGTTTTACTACAACAATACCTTAGTTGTTTTGCTGATTTAAATGTAACAAGAGAACAATTCCAACAGGTCCATCATATTTTAAGAACCAAGAGTCAATATCGTCATCGTTTAAAAAATGGTTATGAACTTGTAAAAGAATACCAACACTTTAAAATTTGTAAAATCAGACCAAAGTCTGATGAAAAAAGTAGTGATTGTGTGTTAGACTATCAAAATCAAGTTCATTATGAAGGTTATTTATTTTCATTTGGAATCCCTCTAAAAGGGGAAAATGTTCAAAAGATAAATGTTTCTCGTGAAACATCGTTGATTTTACGGCATCGACAGCCAGGTGATTATTTGATAATAGATGGTCATCGTAAAAAACTAAGACGACTTTTTATTGATTTAAAAATTCCTAAAGAAAAACGAGAAAAAGCTATTATCATTGAGCAATTTGGAAAAATTTGTTCAGTTTTAGGAATTGAAATCAGTAATTTGAGTAAAAAAATGAAAAATGATATAATGAACACTGTACTTTATATAGAAAAAATAGATAGGTAAAATCATGTTAGAAAAAGATATCAAGAAAATTTTGATTTCACAAGATGAAATTACAGCAGCAGCTAAAAAATTGGGTGCTCAGTTGACAAAAGATTATGAGGGAAAAAATCCGATTTTAGTTGGAATTCTAAAAGGTTCTATTCCTTTTATGGCAGAATTAGTGAAATATATTGATACACATCTTGAAATGGACTTTATGATGGTCTCTAGTTATCATGGTGGGACTGTAAGTAGTGGTGTCATTAATATTAAACAAGACGTAACTCAAGATATTAAAGGTCGACATGTTGTCTTTGTAGAAGATATTATTGATACTGGTCAAACCTTGAAGAGTTTGAGAGATATGTTTACTGCAAGAGAAGCAGCTTCTGTTAAGATTGTCACAATGCTTGATAAACCAGAAGGTCGTAAAGTAGAAATCGAAGCAGATTATACATGTTTTACAATTCCAAATGAATTTGTTGTAGGCTATGGACTAGACTATAATGAAAATTATCGTAACCTTCCTTATGTAGGTGTATTGAAAGAGGAAGTTTACTCAAAATAGAAGGGTAAGTATTTGAATGCAAAAACAAAATAATGGTTTCATAAAAAATCCATTTCTTTATTTGTTGATGATTTTCTTGCTAGTGACAGGCTTCCAATACTTTTTTGCTGGCAGATCCGCTGGTCATAGTCAACAAATTAAGTACTCAGAATTGGTTCAGGAAATCACTAACGACAATGTAAAAGAAATGACCTACCAACCAAGTGGTAGTGTTATTGAAGTGTATGGTGTCTACAAAACTGCTAAGACAGAGAAACAGGAAACGGGAATTCAATTTTTTACACCCTCTGCTACAAAAGTAGAGAAATTTACAAGTATTGTCCTCCCATCAGATACAACTGTAGCGGATTTGCAAAAGTTAGCAAGTGAACATCAAACAGAAATTGAAGTGAAACACGAAAGTTCAAGTGGTATGTGGATTAACATCCTAGTTTCAGTAGTGCCATTTGCTATCTTATTCTTCTTCCTCTTCTCTATGATGGGAAATATGGGTGGAAATAGCGGACGTAATCCAATGAGCTTTGGACGTAGTAAAGCTAAGGCTGCTAACAAAGAGGATATTAAAGTTCGCTTTTCAGATGTCGCAGGCGCAGAAGAAGAAAAACAAGAACTTGTTGAAGTTGTTGAATTCTTAAAAGATCCAAAACGATTTACAAAATTGGGTGCCCGGATTCCAGCTGGTGTTCTCTTAGAGGGGCCTCCGGGAACTGGTAAGACATTACTTGCCAAAGCAGTCGCAGGAGAAGCTGGTGTACCATTCTTTAGTATTTCAGGTTCTGACTTTGTAGAAATGTTCGTCGGTGTCGGTGCGAGCCGTGTACGTTCTCTCTTTGAGGATGCAAAAAAAGCAGCACCAGCTATTATCTTCATCGATGAAATTGATGCCGTTGGTCGCCAACGTGGTGTTGGTTTAGGTGGAGGTAATGATGAACGAGAACAAACCTTAAACCAACTCTTGATTGAAATGGATGGTTTTGAAGGAAATGAAGGAATTATTGTTATTGCGGCAACAAACCGCTCCGATGTTCTTGATCCGGCTCTACTTCGTCCAGGCCGTTTTGATAGAAAAGTATTAGTTGGTCGTCCAGATGTTAAGGGACGCGAAGCAATTTTGAAAGTCCATGCTAGAAATAAACCTTTAGCTGAAGATGTAGATTTAAAATTGGTAGCACAACAAACTCCAGGTTTTGTTGGTGCCGATTTGGAAAATGTATTGAACGAAGCAGCTTTGGTTGCAGCTCGTCGCAATAAATCAGTGATTGATGCTTCTGATATTGATGAGGCAGAAGATCGTGTTATCGCTGGACCATCTAAGAAAGACAAGACTGTTTCACAAAAAGAACGTGAATTGGTTGCCTACCATGAGGCAGGACATACCATTGTCGGTCTAGTATTGTCAAATGCCCGTGTTGTTCATAAAGTTACCATAGTACCACGTGGACGTGCAGGCGGATATATGATTGCACTTCCTAAGGAAGACCAAATGCTTCTATCTAAAGAAGATATGAAAGAACAATTAGCTGGCTTAATGGGTGGACGTGTAGCTGAAGAGATTATCTTTAACGTCCAAACAACTGGAGCATCTAATGACTTCGAACAAGCTACTCAGATGGCGCGTGCAATGGTTACAGAGTATGGTATGAGTGAAAAACTTGGTCCAGTACAATATGAAGGAAGTCATGCCATGTTTGGTGCACAAACCCCTCAAAAATCAATTTCAGAACAAACAGCTTATGAAATTGACGAAGAAGTTCGTTCATTATTGAATGAAGCACGAAACAAAGCTGCTGAAATTATCCAGTCAAATCGTGAAACTCACAAGCTAATTGCAGAAGCATTATTGAAATACGAAACATTGGATAGTACACAAATTAAATCTCTATACGAAACAGGAAAGATGCCTGAAACAGTAGAAGAGGAATCACATGCACTATCTTATGATGAAGTAAAATCAAAAATGAGTGAAGAAAATTAATTATCTTAAATACTATAAACAGAGGAGGCACAAGTTTTCTCTGTTTTTTTATAAAAAGTTAAGGGAACTCAAATTTAAATCAAAGATTTCGATATATAGAAAATAAAATACAAGTTTACCTATGTCAATGCTCTCTTAGAGGAAATGATTCAAATTTTCTGAAAACAAGAATGCAACAGTTACTTGAATAATATGAAGAAATGTTTTCAAAAAATGATATGTGTTTCATAAAAAACAATTATTGTAAGAAAAAAATTAACCGAAACTCTGGACAGACGAACGGTTTAAAGGCCGCAAAGCCCTTCTCAGAGAGCTGAAGGCAATATTACAAGACTTCTAAAAAAAATTTAAAAAAGGTGTTGACAAAGCAAAAAAAGTCGGTATAATAGTAAGAGTTGAAAATAACAACT